>CAZWNO010000016.1:40683-41728 GCA_964635845.1 uncultured Chromatiales bacterium | reverse complement strand
CCTTGGAAAAAAGACAGCCTCTCTTTTTATTCCGGGTTCGCCCGCAGCCCGGGAGCCATGCGGGCACCGGGTCAGGTGTGCAGCCGGCCTTACTCGACCGGATACTCGAGGTCGGCGGGAGGCATGCCCTCTGCATCGCCCTTGAGATAGAAATCGAACCAGTCCATCGTGCGCATGATGAAATCCAGTCGAGCGGGATTTCGGCGGTTGCCGTGCCCCTCTCCCGGATACCAGATCAGCCGTACCGGCGCTTTCCCGTGCGTTTTCAGGGATCGGTACAGTTCGAGGCTCTGGCTCGGATGCACACGCGGATCCTCGGTTCCGTGGAGGATCAGCGTCGGTGTCGTGCTTCCATTGGCCCATTTCACGGGGCTGCGGTCATAGATTTTCTCAAAATCCTCATGCGTCCAAATGCCCCAGTGCACAAGGTAATCCTCCCAGGGAATGTCCGTCGTGTTCCTCTTCGATACCTGGTTTGACACGCCGACGAAAACGACCGATGCCGCGAAACGCTTGCTGTGGCGCGTGGCGGCCCATGCGCTGAAGTAGCCGCCGTACGAGCCGCCGCCGATGCCGACCCGCTTGCTGTCAACCAGTCCTTTCTCCACGAGCGCATCGATGCCGTCGAGGACGTCCTCGAATTCCTTGCCCGCCAGATCGCCGAGACCCATCTTGGCGAATTCCACACCGCGCCCTGTACTCGCGCGGTGATTCGGCATGAAAACGAAATAGCCCCGGGCGGCCGCTACCTGTCCCCAGTTGCCGTAGCGTGTGACCCAGGCGTTGTGATATGCCGATTCGGGTCCGCCGTGGATATCCACGATCAGCGGATATTTTTTCCCGGGCTGGTAATCGAGCGGGTAGACAAGCACCGAGGTGATCTCCAGACCGTCCGATGCCCGGTAGGTGAAGCGCTCCTGCTTCGCGAGCCGCACGCCGTCGAGCCAGGGATTGGACCTGCTCCTCCGCTCCAATGTCCGTCCGTCGAAAGTGAAGAGTTCGTTCGGGTGCGCAGGCGTGCTTCCGGTGAGAGCGATGAGCGGAC
>CAZWNO010000016.1:23636-40673 GCA_964635845.1 uncultured Chromatiales bacterium | reverse complement strand
CGGCGACGCTGAATGAGCCGATCGCCAGGCGACCGCCCTCGATCATGATACTGCTCGCCCCGGCGTCGAGCCGCTGTTCGCGCAGCGTGATGTCCACGCCCTCCTCGGCGGTGAACAACAGCGTCGCATCGTCCTTCCAGCCGATGCCGCTCACCGTGCCCGCGAAGCCTTCGCTGTAATTGCGCAGGCTGGAAAACGGCTTGCTCCGCGGAACGTCCGCCACGTAGATCGATCCCTCCTTCGAATCCCATGACGCGACCGCGGAGATGAAGGCCAGCCGGCGGCTGTCGGGACTCCATGCCATCTCGCCCAGTTTCCCGGGATTATCGACCAGCGGAGCCAGCGTTCCGTTGACCGGATCGAGCAGATGGATGCGCTTGAACATGTAGGACTGATCGACCGTATTTTTCTCCGCGACCGCGGCGGCAATAAATTTCCCATCCGGACTCCACCTGATGTCGAATACCGATACCCCCTCTGTCATGCGGCGGACGGGGCCGTCGGGCAGTACACGGATGTACACGTTCCGATCCGGGACGTTTTCCTCGTACACCTCCGCGTTGAAACCCCTGCCGCGCAGGCGGTCTCTCGCGGGATCCGCCGGTTCGGTTGCGATGTAGGCCACGGCGCTCCCGTTCGGATGCAGGGAATAGGCGAGAACGCCTGCCGGACTCGCGGTCAGCGCCCTGGCTTCGCCTCCGTCGATCGGAATCCCGTAGATCTGCGTTCCCGATTTTTCTGGCAAAGTGGCGAGAAATGTGACCATGCGCGAATCGCTTGTCCAGTCCAGGCCGTACATCGATTTCTTCCCGGTCACGAACGCCCGCGTGCTCCCGCTGCTCAGATCGAGGACGAACAACTCACGGTAATCTCCCCCGGGAGGATCGGTGAAAGGGCGCGGCAGGCTCGCCGTGTAGGCGATATAGCGCGCATCGGGCGAGACCTCTGCCTCGACCACCTGGCGCAGATCGAAGATATTACGTTCGGTCAGAACATCCTGCGCCCGGAGGAAGACCGGCATGGTCATGAAAAGGATCAGGAGGAGTGTCGGCGTGCATCTCTTCATTGCGGAACTCCAAAAGTGGAAAAAAGCAGGCGGTAGCGGCGACCGTGGATCGCTGCCGGGAATCGGCTCGTCAATGGAGGAAATTCGCGTTCTCAGGTCATTTTTCAATGTACAACACCGACCGGATACCGTGCCACGGAATTTTTCTCATGACTGACTTGTTTTCTTGGCACAATCTTGACAAATTTGTACAGATTGCTTTTACACGCAGGAACAGTAAAGGATCAGACACAGGATTGATGAAATGAGCACCGACACGCGGGATATCGAAAAACTGACCGGGCAGGAGTACAAGTACGGTTTTGTCACGGAGATCGAGTCCGATACGGTGGCAAGAGGACTGAATGAGGACGTGATCAGGTTGATCTCCGCGAAGAAGCACGAGCCCGAATGGATGCTGGAGTGGCGTCTCAAGGCCTTCCGTCTCTGGCAGGAAATGATCGAACCGCATTGGGCGAATGTCTCGTATCCGCCGATCGATTACCAGGATATCTCATACTACTCGGCTCCGAAGACGAAGGACCGTCCCAAGAATCTCGGAGAAGTGGATCCCGAGCTGCTCGCAACCTACGAGAAACTGGGAATCCCGCTCAAGGAGCAGGAACTTCTCGCCGGCGTGGCCGTCGACGCGGTGTTCGACAGCGTCTCGGTGGCGACAACGTTCAAGGGCAAGCTGAAGGAAGTGGGCATCATATTTTGCTCCTTTTCCGAGGCAGTACAGGAGCATCCCGAGCTGGTCCGTCGCTTCCTGGGCTCGGTGGTGCCGCAAAGCGACAATTTCTACGCCGCACTGAATTCCGCGGTGTTCACGGATGGTTCGTTCATCTACGTACCGAAGGGGGTCCGCTGTCCGATGGAGCTTTCCACGTACTTCCGCATCAACAGCCAGGGGACGGGGCAATTCGAGCGCACGCTCATCGTGGCCGACGAAGGCGCGTACGTAAGCTACCTCGAGGGCTGCACGGCTCCGACGCGCGATGAGAACCAGCTTCACGCGGCCGTCGTCGAACTCATCGCACTCGACAACGCGGAGATCAAATACAGCACGGTGCAGAACTGGTATCCGGGCGACAAGGATGGCAAGGGCGGCATCTACAATTTCGTGACCAAACGCGGCAAGTGCGCAGGTGTGAATTCGAAAATCTCGTGGACGCAGGTGGAGACCGGTTCCGCCATCACGTGGAAATACCCGAGCTGCATCCTTCAAGGGGATAATTCGGTCGGGGAATTCTACTCCGTCGCCGTGACCAACAACCGGCAGCAGGCGGACACGGGAACGAAGATGATCCACATCGGCAGGAACACGCGCAGCACGATCGTGTCGAAAGGGATTTCCGCCGGGCTGAGCCAGAACACCTACCGCGGCATGGTGAAGATCGGGAAGAACGCAGATGGCGCACGGAACTATTCGCAGTGCGATTCGATGCTCATGGGCGACAAGTGCGGTGCGCACACCTTCCCCTACATCGAGAACAAGAACAGCTCGGCGCAGCTCGAACACGAGGCCACGACATCGAAGATCGGGGAAGACCAGATCTTCTACTGCAATCAGCGCGGTATCTCCACAGAGGACGCCGTCAACATGATCGTGAACGGCTTCTGCAAGGAAGTCTTCCGCGAGCTGCCGATGGAGTTTGCCGTCGAAGCGCAGAAGCTGCTCGGCGTCAGCCTCGAGGGCAGCGTGGGCTGACGTACCGGAGGGAAGAGGAGAAAACGGAAATATTGGAATAACGGAGTTTTAAATGCTGGAAATTCGCAATCTGCACGCCCGCGTCGAGGGCAAGGACATCCTCAAGGGCATCAACCTGACGGTCCATCCGGGCGAGATCCATGCGATCATGGGTCCGAACGGGTCGGGGAAGAGTACGCTCGCGGGAGTGCTTGCCGGGCGTGAAATATACGAAGTCACGGAGGGAGAAGTCCTCTATCGCGGCAGGAACCTGATGGAAATGGATCCCGCCGTGCGCGCCTGCGAGGGCGTATTCCTCGCTTTCCAGTATCCCGTGGAGATCCCCGGGGTCAGCAACACCTATTTCCTCAAGGCCGCCCTCAATGCGGTGCGGAAATATCACGGCAAGGAGGAATACGACGCGGTCGATTTTCTCGCGCTGGTGCGTGAGAAAATGAAGCTCGTGGAGATGGACGCGTCCTTTCTCGGCAGGCCGGTCAACGAGGGTTTTTCGGGCGGGGAGAAAAAGAGAAACGAGATTCTCCAGATGGCGATCCTCGATCCGCTGCTGAGCATACTTGACGAAACGGATTCGGGGCTCGACATCGACGCGCTGCGCATCGTCGCGAACGGCGTCAACAAGCTGCACACACCCGACAACGCAGCCATCGTGGTCACGCATTACCAGCGCCTGCTCGATTATATCATCCCGGATTTCGTTCACGTGCTGGTGGACGGCCGCATCGTCAAGTCGGGCGACAAGGACCTCGCCTATCATCTCGAGGAACACGGGTACGACTGGGCGAAGCATCTTCACATGCCCGTCGCCGAAGCGCTCTGACATCGTGGATACAGCAATGAAGAAAGAGCACGCAATAGAAACCTATCTCGACCATTTCGCCGCGTTCGAGGAAACGCTCAACGGCGCTTCAGGCAGCCGTGTCCATCTGCTCCGGCGCGATGCAATCCAGAAATTCTCGGAAAAGGGATTTCCGACGCAGCGGGACGAAGCCTGGCGCTACACCAACCTCAACCCGCTGACGGGCACGGCATTCGCACGGAGTCCGCGGCCCGTGCCCGATGCCGCGCTCCGCGGCAGAGCCGACGACGCGGCAGTGAACACGCACGGAGCGATCACGCTGCTCTTCGTAAATGGCTGCTTCATGCCCGGTCTCTCGGATCTCGACCGGCTCCCGTCCGGGGTGGACCTGCGTGAGCTTTCCGCCGCGGCCGCGGAAGAGATTTTCCCGGCCGAGAGTGTTGCGGCGGATGCGTCCATTCTCTCGCGTGATCCATTCACGGCGCTCAATACGGCGTTCCTTCAGGAGGGTATCGCCATGACCGTGCGCCGCGGCGCGGTGATCGAGCAGCCACTGCATCTCCTGTTCTTCTCCGATCCGGGCACGGAGGCTTTCGTCGCGCATCCGCGCATCATCCTGAACGTGGAAGAAAATGCGCAGTGCAGCATCATCGAACAGTATGCCGCGGAGTCGGGCGCGATCTATTTCAACAACGTCGTAACGGACATCCGAGTGGACGAGAACGCGATCCTGCGCCATGTGAAAGTGCAGGATGAAAGCACCGCCGCCTTCCACGTTTCGTCCGTCTACGCGGGCGTCGCGCGCACCGGCACATACGACAATCACTACATCGGCTTCGGCGCCGCCCTCGTGCGCAGCAACATCCACGGCGTGCTGCGCGGTGAGGGCGCGCATTGCACGATCAACGGCCTGTTCATGCCCGGCGGGACGCAGCACATGGATCATTTCACGGTGATCGATCACGCTGTCGCGCACGGCAGCAGTCACGAACTGTACAAGGGCGTGCTTCGGGATGAAGCTCGTGGGGTATTCACCGGCAGGATCATCGTGCGGAAGGACGCGCAGAAAACCGACGCGAAGCAGTCGAACAACAACCTGCTGCTCTCGGACCGCGCGATGATCGACACGCGGCCGCAGCTCGAGATTTTCGCCGACGACGTCAAATGCACGCATGGTGCAACCGTGGGACGCATGGACGAGGATCAGCTGTTCTACCTGATCTCGCGAGGCATCGATCGCGCGCAGGCAGAGAACATCCTCTCCTACGCGTTCGCCGGCGACATCGTCTCGCGCATTCCCATTCCCGATCTGCGCGAAGCACTCGACGGCCATATCCAACGAAGACTCGAAGAAGCCTGGAATACGTGATGAGCACAACCTTGAAAGAGAAAGTCCATGCGGCGCCGCCGCCGTCCGCCATGGGATTCGATCCATGGCGCGTGCGTGAGGATTTCCCCATCCTGCAGCGGAGCGTCCGGGGCAGGCCCCTCGTCTATCTCGACAACGCGGCCTCGACACAGAAGCCCCGGATCGTGATCGACACACTTGCGCGATTCTACGGGGAAGAGTATTCGAACGTGCATCGCGGGGTGCATTACCTCAGTCAGCTCGCGACCGATCTGTACGAGGATGCCCGGCGCACGGTTCGGCAGTTCCTCAACGCAAGGCATGACGAGGAGATCATCTTCGTACGCGGCAGCACCGAAGCGATCAACCTCGTGGCACAGACATTCGGACGCGCCAACATCGGCGCGGGCGACGAGGTGATCATCTCGGCGATCGAACATCACGCGAACATCGTACCATGGCAGATGATCTGCAGGGAAAAGGGCGCCGTGCTGCGCGTGATCCCGATGGACGACCGCGGCGAGCTTATTCTCGACGGTCTCGACGCGATGATCAGCGAGCGCACGAAGCTCGTTGCCGTCGTGCATGTCTCGAACGCGCTGGGGACCATCAACCCCGTACGCGAAATCATCGACATCGCGCACCGGCACGGTGTGCCCGTGCTCGTCGACGGCGCGCAGTCCGTGCAGCATCTTCCGGTCGACGTGCAGGAGCTGGACTGCGACTTCTTCACGATGAGCGGTCACAAGGTCTATGGTCCCACGGGTATCGGTGTACTGTACGGCAGGAAGGCGCTGCTCGAAGACATGCCCCCGTACCAGGGAGGGGGTGAGATGATCCTCTCGGTGACCTTCGAGCGCACGGTCTACAACGACCTCCCTTTCAAATTCGAGGCGGGCACTCCCGACATTGCGGGCGCGATCGGGCTCGCGGCCGCGCTGCGCTACTTTCGCAGCCACGACATCGCGGCGCTTGCCGCGCACGAGAGGGAACTGCTGCGCTACGCGACCGAGCGCCTCTCGGAAATCGATGCGCTGCGCATAATCGGCACGGCGAAGGAGAAGGCCAGCGTCCTTTCCTTCACGCTCTGCGCGGTGCATCCGCACGATATCGGCACCATACTCGATCAGCACGGCATTGCGGTGCGCGCGGGACACCATTGCGCGCAGCCTGTCATGCAGCATTTCGGAATTCCCGCGACCGCGCGCGCCTCGTTCTCCTTCTACAACACCGTGGAGGACGTCGATGCCCTGGTGGAAGGCATATACACCGTACTGGAGGTATTTTCCTGATGGAAGAAATCACGGATCTGTATCAGGAAGTGATACTGGATCACAACAAGAATCCCCGCAATTTCCACAGGATGGAGAACGCGGATTCCGCGCTCGAGGGGTACAATCCTCTCTGCGGCGACCATTACACATTCTATGTCAAATTCGATGGTGACGTGATCGCCGACGTCAGCTTCGAGGGGAGCGGCTGCGCCATCTCCAAGGCATCCGCATCCATCATGAGCGCCATCCTGAAAGGGAAGAACAGGGCGGAAGCCGAGCGGCTCTTCGAGCTGTTCACAGGCATCGTCACCGGCAGGATCGACCCGCTGGGCAATCTTGCCGAACTCGGCAAACTCGCCGCATTCGCGGGCGTCGCGGAGTTCCCCGTGCGCGTCAAATGCGCCACGCTGCCCTGGCATACGATGCACGGGGCGCTGAAGGGTGGCGGCGACAGCATCTCCAAGGAATGATCAGGATCAGCGCATGCTCACGAACGAACAGCTGCAGGAAATAGACGACAATGTCGTCCACACGATTAAAACCTGTTACGATCCGGAAATCCCGATCGACATATACGAACTCGGTCTGGTCTACCAGATCCGCGTCAATACCGACGGGAAGGTCGCCATCCGCATGACGCTCACCTCGCCCAACTGTCCGGCTGCCCAGTCGCTTCCCGTCGAGGTGCGGGAAAAAGTGGAGCAGATCAACGGAGTGAACGGCGTGGACGTGGATGTCGTGTGGGATCCGCCCTGGAATCCCTCGATGATGTCTGAGGCGGCGCGTCTCGAACTCGGCTTTTTCTAACCACTACACAAACTATCACCCCCCCCCACCTCCGCGGGTGATGCGAATCGTTGAAAGGAGTCTTACATACATGTTCCAGAGTCTTTCCGCCCAACTGGGTCCCTTGTACGATCCGATTGCAGTCCAGCCCATGCGCGACGAACTGACGGATGTCGGGTTCGAGGAACTCCTCACACCCGATGCCGTGGACAGCGCCGTGCGCGAGACGATGGGCGTCCTCTTCGTCGTCGTGAATTCCGTCTGCGGTTGTGCCGCGGGAAGCGCGCGTCCCGCCGCGACGCTCGCGCTCCAGCATACGCTCATCCCTGATCGATCCGTGACGGTTTTCGCGGGTCAGGAACGCGACGCCGTCGATCACATGCGCTCGTATTTCGCCGGCGCCACACCTTCGTCGCCTGCAATGGCAATCTTCAAGGATGGGATGCTCGAGTTCATGCTGCACCGGCACGACATCGAAGGACGGAGCGCGGAAGAAATCGCCGAGGATCTCCGCCGCTATTTCGACCTGCTGTGCACGCGGCAGGGACCGTCCATCTCCCGCGAGGCTTTCGAGAAACTGTCATATGAGCGGACCTGCGGAAGCCACATTCCCCGGATAAACTGAGGCACAGGACGCGGGATGAAATTCAGTTCGCAGGAAGAATACGGATTGCGCTGCCTCCTGCAACTCGCGCGAAAGGGTCCGGAGGCATCGATGACGATCGCGGAGATCAGCGATGCGGAAGGACTCTCTCAAGCCTATGTGGCCAAGCTGCTGCGCATCCTCCGTCTCAACGGTTTCGTGGAAAGCGTGCGCGGACAGGAAGGCGGCTACACGCTTTCACGCGGTGTCGCGGCGATCGTGCTCAGCGATGTGCTCGCGGCGCTCGGGGGACAGTTCTACAAACCCGGCTTCTGCGATCACTATTCGGGAACAGAGGCAATATGCGCGCACACGTTCGCGTGCTCGATCCGCCCTCTCTGGCTGCGCGTGCAGACCGCCATCGACAGCGTGCTCGAGAAAACGACGCTCGCGGATCTGATGAGCGGCGACGGCAGTCCCGCCCGGCAACCCGTGCTCCTGCCGCGTGAAAAAGTGGAATTGCCGTTCTCCTGAGCACGGCGATATCGGACACATTACTCCCGCATCGGCGGGAGTTTTTTTTACACTGGCGGAAATTGGTATATTTTTTCCCCCGCAGTCTACCGGATGTCCCATGCCCGTCGCCACGAATCGAGATCCGCTTTCCCTGCTTCGCGCCCTGAGTGCCGGAGGGCTCGATGCCAGAGCGGCGGATGCGTTGATCCGTGCAACCGTCGCGCGCATGGAGCAGGCTATCGTCTGGCTCAGCCAGCGGAGGAATCTCCGGCTGCACGCACTGGGGATGTCGCCACGGGACCTCGCGTACGATATTTCCGCGGAGCTTCTGGCGGAAGGCGAAGCAACCTGCTGCGCGCGACTCCATGATGCGCTCGCTCCATGCTTTACCGGCACCGATGATGAGCTTCTCGCCGCTTTCGACGCGGTGATTTTCGGAACCATCCAGCGCCGCATGCCGACGATCATCGGCGAGATCAATCCGGTGCAGCAGCAGCTGCTAAGAGCACTGCGCCAGCATGTCAGGACCCGCGAGGATATCATCGCCCGCAACATGATCGACGGCCGCTGGTACCTCATCGGCGATGAGGAGCAGGCCGAACTCCAGAAACCGGCAGCGCCGTTCGAAGAACTTCAACGATGTTTCGTTGATTTCAATCCGCGCAACAGGTCGATCGCGGTGGAGGTGTTTCGGATCGTCATCTCCTTTCTCGGCACGCAGTCGCAGTATCGGAAGGCCTTCCTCGAGACGGATGTGCTCCGCCTCAGCATGGACTATCTTGGCAAGGACCTCGATGCCATGCTCCAACGCGAGCGTCCCGAACCATCGCTGTCGCATGACGTGACAGCGCTTTCGCATATCATTCTGCGCGCGATCGAAACCGTGCGATCCTCGCTCGAACGGTTCTATATCGAGCGGGGCCGGCTGTCGCCGTGGGAGTTCGAAATCCTGCTTCTGGCGATCAGATCCTCGTTCCTCGACCTCCAGCGGGGAGAGGATGCCCGCAGCGGCTTCACTATTCTTCGGCTGTACATGCCGGGTCTTACGCTGGACAGGTATCGCAAGAGTTACCGCAGGAAGTTCAGCTACATGTATGACCTGGTCATTCAGGAAACACAGCGCCTGCTCAGCGCCGAGGAGGCGTTCTACAGATAGCGCGGAAGCCCTTCCACCGGCTACAGAGAGAAAAATCGCGGATTCCGAAGAAAATTTTGGCTCCAGGAGCCGAACTAGATGTATTTATATATGTGGAATCTCATTTCAATTGAGGAGCTGGTCCTATGATGCACCATGATCTGAAGACGCTGCTGCATTTGGCGCGGTGCGGCGAGCCCTCCGTTCACATGGGCGCATGTTCGTTCTGCAGGGAGCAGTATGACCTCGCGAGGGATTTCCTCGCCAGTGCGGCGGAGATGATGCCGGCCGATTTGGATACGAGCGGCTCCCGCCGCGCGGCATATTCACAGGTGCCGTACAGGCTCGCGGCGCAGACATCGACTTCGATGATTCCACAGTATCGTCTGCGCCGGACCTGGTATCTCAACAACAATGCAGTCATTCTCCGCGTCATCGAGGATACACAGAGACAGATTCTGACAGGATTCTTCATCGCGGCGCAATCCGAGGATCAGAAACTGCGCATCCGATTCGACGGGATCGATCGCGAGTTCATTCCCGATACCAACGGGGTGTTCGAAATCGGCCTTTCAAGCATCGACATCGAACCCATGAATGTGACACTGCATCCCGCAAAGGAAATCGGGTCCTGACAATGCCCGCCACGACAGAATCGACGGCGACGATCAAGGAGGCGGAGTGCCGCTGAATGATGAAAGACGGGCGGGGTATATCCGCACTCCCGTCGAACTCGATGCCGCCGCCCGCGCCCTTGATCGCGCGCTGAGCGTCACGCTTTCTCCCCAGAAACGGTTTCTGCTCGTCGTGGACTTCTGGGGACATACCCGAACCCTCCCTCCATCCTGGCTCAGCGGCTACCTCATTCCGATATCTCCGCTCTTCCTCGATCTGCTGCGCATCCCGTCGTTGAGCAATGTCCCTGCTCCCGTATGGCGGGATGCGTACCGGTTCCTCGAACAGATCAGCAAGCAGGGCTGGCATTTCCCCGGTGTGCCCATGCAGGAGCTGCAGGTGCTGACTCTCGAGCACACCATCCGGTCGCATGCCTATGTCTCGGCGCTGCGGGAACTCCATCAATTTCTCGTCGAGGCGGGAGCGCTCGAGGGTCCGCTTGACACAGGTGAATGGACCGCCGTGTTCGGCGCCTCGACGAGCACCTACGGAGTGTTCAAGGCCTACGTTGCCGTGCTGCAGGAGCGCCGCTGCCGGAGCGCGGCGGTGTTCGCCCGCGTCCTGCAGCAGTGGCAGGAGTACAGGCAGCGCAAGCAATCCGTCGCTGTCGTGCTCCTCGAGGCAGACAGTCATGAAAGTCTGTCGACCGGACGCGTGCAGCTGATGGACATCCTCCCGCAGGATGGCGTGCGCGGAGAGAGCAGCATAAACAACCTGCTCGGCGATCAGGGACATGAAACCATCGAACAGCTGCGCCGGGCACAGTCCGTAGCCGAAAGCTTCGTCGCATCCCGGTTCGGAAAGACCCCTCCCCACCGCCGGTATCACTTCTCGTTGCATGAAACCAGCGTCGCACTCGTCGGTGGATCTCTCGGCTGTGCTGCCGCGGCCGGAGTCGCCGCCGGACTCACTCAGCAGTTGAATCTCCCGCAGCGCTGGACCCTGTCCAATACGATATGCTGCGCGGGCAGCCTGGCACCCGATGGCACGGTGGAAGCGGGCAGCTGGGAGGTGATGGAGAATAAATTGCGCGTGGCATTTTATTCCCCGCTCGAGAAGATCGTGATTCCCGCGCTTCACAGGGAAGCCGCGCTCCTGTTCGTGCAGCAGCTTCAGCGCTTGCATCCCCATCGGAGGCTCGATGTACTCGGGGTCACCCGCTTCAGCGATCTTTTCGAAGCAGAGGGTCCGTTCACCGTGATAAACCGGGGGCGCGGGGACCGCGCGCGCGAGTTCGTCTCACGGTACAGCGTTCCTCTGCTGCTGCTGCTGATCCTCATTCTGTTCGGCGGAGGCGGGTATTTTGCGTACCGCGCATATTACGATTACCCGAACCTCGAGCATGCCATGGGATTGCGTGTCGGTCCGAGTTCGATCGTCTACAATCCCAAGGACTCGCTCACGTGGTGCTTCCGCGACGAGAAGCAGGTCATCGACAACAATGTCGGCTTCGGCGACCTCGAAGTCGGCGACGGTTTCACGCGTCAGTTCTGGATCTGGAACATGACACCCTCGGATCTCGAGCTGCGTCTGTCGATCGAAGGCGGGGATTCCGCGGACTGGTATATCAACTCGGGGGAAACGAACATCCGCATCGCATCCGCGGAGCGTGCGTCGATCGGCGTGATGTTCGCGCCGCTCAGCGACGGTTCGCGAAAGCGTGCCGTCCTGCACATGCGTGATCCCGACACGGGAGAATCCCGTTACGCGCTTCATTTCGAGGGCTCAGCAGGCCCGCCCCTGTCGGCGGGGTACGCGCTGCGATTCGACGGCGCCGACGATCAGCTTCATTTCGGGGAGCGCAGCACGGCGTTCGACATCACCGCGACAGCAACGAAGGAAGCGACCTTCGAGTGTTGGATACGTCCGACGGCGCCTGTGTGCAACGCCATGATCCTGCATAACGGACAGTCGCGCGAGCGTCATCCGGACATCGAGGATCTGTTTATCGGGTTCGTTTCACCCGACACGCTGTACTACCGCGTGGGATCGGAGATCCGCATGTTCGTTCTCCGTGGCGATCATGTCGCCGCGGTCGGACGCTGGTTGCATCTCGCAGTCGCGATCTCGGTTCCGTACCGGAAAATCACGGTGTATCTCAACGGGGATGTGATCGACGACCGTCACGCCGATTTCGTGTTCGACGGTCCGGGTAATCCCTTCGTCACCATCGGTGCGCGAAATACGGGGACTGCCTCGGACCTGCATTTCCAGGGCGACATCGACGAGATACGCCTATGGCATGTCTTTCGGAGCAAGGATGAAATCAAGCGGTTCATGCGCCGGCGCGTGAGGGGATTGACACCCGGACTGGCAGGATACTGGGACATCGATACAGCCGTGGAGAACACGGTGTTCAATGCGAACAAGCGCGCGCATAGCGGCACGCTGATGCACCGTCCGCTCCTGGTGCGTTCCGATCTCGGTCTCTCCGCTCCGAGCGCGGATTGCCGACTTGTTTCCCGCCGGACGGATCGGCGCGCCGTCGAGCTGTCTGCCGGACGCTATCTCGTCGCCGTGCGGCCGGTCCTCCCGAAACGGACGGATGCGACCTTCGCGTTCTGGTTTCTCCAGACCGCGCAGCCGGCCATCCATTTCAATTACGTCCTTCGCGACCGGGGATGGATCTCCGTGGAGAACGACATGCTCTTTACTGTACTCAGGAAGCAGGAGTATGTGATCGAGCCGGGCTGGCATCTCGGCGCCTGCACCGTGACCGCGGACGGGAGGACGACATTCCACCTGGACGGAAAGCCGATACTGCAGACACGCACCGTGCCCGCCGGGATGCAGGACTGGCATTCACGGTTCGAGGGGATGATGCTCGGATTCCGATTCGACAAGGTGCAGCAGCTTGCTTCAAAGTATTACGACTGGTATCATCCAACACTCTCGCATGATCGGAGCTATGGCGCGCTACATGTGTGGGCGCGCGTCCTCAGCGATGCGGAACTCGCCTCGTTGTATTCCGAGGATGCCATTCCGCGGAAAGGCCTCGTGGCGTCATGGCCGCTCGAGAGACTGCCCGACAGAGACAATAATTTCCTCGATGAAATCGCCGGCCACCTCCTGCATATCAAACAGGTGCGGAGTTGGGAGTGATTGTTTCCATCGGTCCGCTGTGATGACGGAGCGCGTATGGCAGAGGGACGCATGACAACACCCAGGGAACTCGACGAGGCAGCGAAAGCGCTCGACGCGAAGCTTCGTTCGATACGGTCACCACAGCTCCAGCTGCAGAGCCTGGTCGGTTTCTTCGATGAGACAGTGCACCTCCCGCTGGCATGGCGCAGGATGTACCTGCTCCCGCTCGCACGCATGTTCATCAGACTCCTTCAGCATCCATACGCGCAGCTGCATCGCCCTCGGCTTTGGGTGTCTGCCCTGCATTTCCTGAATTGCATTGTTGACAACGCAATTGCACCACAGGGCTTAGCGCAGGCGCGGGACGAAGTATTGCTCAACGTGTGCCTCGCACACGGGTACGTCGCCGACCTTCGCGGGCTGCACGGACTGCTGCGGGAAGCCGGAGTCGACTTGCTGGAGCTGGACGAGCGGCAGTGGAGAAGGATCAACGGCGCGGGCCCCGCGCCGCTCGCCATGTTCGAGGCATACTGTGAGACGCAGGGTGGCGTCCTGACAGAGAATCATGTCCTGTCCATTGCACTCCGGCGATGGCGTACGAAGCAATCGCGGCGGGATGCCGTCTCCCTTGTCCTGCTCGAAACCGATCTGCAAGAAGACACGATTGCAGGCGCGGTGCTGCAGATGGAGATCGCCACGCGGCGTGGCGGCGGGGGAGGGGTCCACATCAACAACGTTCTCGGCGCGGACGCCGATCTTACCAGACGGCAGCTCAAGGGAGCCTGCGCGCTCGCCACCGCCTTCGTGCAGCAGCATACCGGGTATCGTGTGGAGGGGCGGGAGATCCTGTTCCAGTTCATCGATCTGCATGCGGCCTTCTCCGGTGGATCCCTCGGACTTGCCGCCACGGTGGGACTGGCATGTCATTTCAGCAGGGAGGTCAACGCGCGCATCCGCTGGTTCCTCTCTCCGGATACCGCGTGCATCGCATCGCTGGATACGCACGGCCAGCTCGAATCAGCATCCTGGGATACGATGCGTCGGAAACTCACGCTGGCCTTCTACTCTCCGCTTCGCTGCGTCGTGATTCCCGAGGAATTCGTCGAACAGGCAATCCGCTTCGTTCAGGAATTACAGCGGGAATATCCGCAGCGCGGATTTGTCGTCTACTCCGCCGGGCATTTCGCCGATTGCTTCCGTCCCGGGCATGTCGTGGAAACGACGGTCCGCAATCCCTACGACCGCATGCAGACATTCGCACAGCGATATGCGCGCGCACTTGTGCTCGTCCTTGCGCTGCTCGTGCTTCTCGTCGCAGGCGGGCTCTACTATAAATCGTTCGTCGCCTTTCCGAATCTGGAGATCGTCCGGGGAATCATCGTCAAACCCGGCGCGATCGTCTACAATCCCAAGGACTCGCTTCCATGGGCATTTCGTGACGGCCGGACGGTCCGCGACCCGCTCGTTTCATTCGGCGACCTGGAGGTTGGTGACGGATTCTCGCGAGACTTCGTACTCTACAACATGACGCCTTCGGAGAAGGAAATCCACCTGTCGATCGAAGGTCCCGACATGAGCGAATGGTACCTCGATTCGAATGCCGGAAGTCGGGTTCTCGGCAGCGGCGTTCCGACACGGATATCCGTGATGTACGCGCCGACCAGTATCGCGACACGGAAAGAGGCCGCCCTGGTGATCCGGGATGGCCCCGGCGGCGAGGTGTACTTCCGACTCGGGTTCGAAGGTGCGGCGGGACGTGCCATGCCCGGCGGATACGCGCTGCGGCTGTCCTCCGGGCCCGACTATATGCGATGGAGCACGAACAGCCTGGTACAAACCGGTGGGGAACTCACGGTGGAAAGCTGGGTGCGGTCGCTGCACTGGAACGGATACCTCCTGCATAACGGATATGATACTCCGTTGAATCCAGGCCTGGAACATCTGACCATCGGCTTCAGCAACGGAATACCGCAGGTTTTTCTCGGCAGCGAGCGATTCACCATTCCCCTCGGCGCGCCGATGCGGCCGAACCAGTGGCATCATATCGCGCTCGCCTTCTCCGTCCCCCGTCGCACGATCAGATTCTTCATCGACGGGAAATCGGTGTTCGAGCGCCGCGCCGCATTCGTGATGGGAAGCCGTACGACCCCGTCCGTCAGTCTCGGTGCGCGTGCCGACTCCATCAGCGTGAGCGGTCACCTCGATTGCGAGATCGACAATTTCAGGGTCTGGTGGTCGGAACTCGACGAACAGTCCGTACGCCGGTTCATGCATGTGTCGCTTCCTTCGACGATACCCGGCTTGCGGGCGATGTTCGACATGGAGACGAATTCCGATATCACCGCATTCAATGGGAGCAGCGCATCACAGGATGCGGAACTGAAGTATCGCCCCGTGCAGGTTCGTTCCACCGCGCCTGTCAGGACCGAGAGAACCCTTCCGCGCCTGATCTCGGGTCCATGGAAGCTGCCTGCCCTCGAACTTCCCCCGGGCTCCTATCTGTATTTCCCGCGCCAGTTGCTCCCGCGGAAAAGCGATGCCTGCTTCAGCTTCTGGTGGTACACCGACACGCGGCGCAGCACGGCTTTCGTTTTCAAGAATCTGGACCACTTCGTCAGCTTCACCAGCGATACCGTGGCCATCGCCTACAGCGGCTGCTCGTCAGACATCCTTGGTTCCATCGCGCCCGGATGGCATCATATCGCCATCCGCGTGCTGCGTACCGGAGAAAAAGAGGTTTTTATCGATGGACGGCAGCGCGGGACGCTCAATGCATGCCGGACGCCCGGGTCGGCGTATCACGATTGGCACTACAGGTACGAGGGGATTGCCTTCGGCGTATTCGACGATAAGTACCACATGTTTTCCTCGGAGCTGCATGCGCAAATGCACGAAGGACTGGGGCAGACGAGGAGAATCGCGGAGATAGCGATCTGGCGGCGGCTGCTGTGCAACGAGGAAATCACGCGCCTGGCATCAGGGGCCGAACCGCCTCCTGATCATCTGGTGGCGTACTGGCGCTTCGATCGGGCGCCGACCGCGGAACTCAATTTCGCCGACCGGATGGAAAGCCATCTCCTCCATATCAAGTCCGCACCGGCATACCGCTGATAGCCACAATCAGCGATCCTCTCCGGCATCGCGCATTCCCGGCGTCGCGCATTCCCGGCGTCGCGCATTCGCGGCAGGTATGCCCTGCACGACATTTCAATAATCGAAACGGTATTCGTGCTCGCCGGTTTTGAAAGGCAGCGTGATTTCAAAGCGGCGATGCCCCTCGTCGAGCTGCGGCCGCGCGGCTTCCCGCCCCGTTCCGCTGTCCAGCGCCACGGCTGCGCCGTCGACGGCGACCGCGCGCGGCGCCAGCGGCGATCCGAAGAGGCGGACCCGGATCGACGCAATCGCGCTGCTCCACGCTCCGCTGCTGCTTGAGGTTTCGAGCACCCATGACAGTCCATCCGCCCGGATGCGGAAGGTAATCTCATCGTAACCCCCATTCTCAAAGGCGTGGCCTTCGCCTGCATCGAGATACAGTGTATAGGAGGCGCTGTCGCCGGGAACGACGTCGAGCAGGAGTTCGGTGAGCGGTTCCTCCCCTGTATGCTGCTGCGTCTCGCGGCGCGGGATCAGGGCTCCGCCCCGGTAGAACATGGGCAGACGATCAAGGGGAGCGTCGACCACCACTCGCTGTCCGCCCTCGTAATACAGGCCTGTCCAGGGATCCAGCCAGCGGCCGCGAGGCAGATACACCTCCTGGAAGCGCTGCCCCTCCTCGACGACAGGCGCGACGAGGATCTGTTCGCCTGCCATAAAGGTGTGCTGCCAGCGGCCGCTGCAGGCTTCATCATCGTCCTCGTTGTCGAAGAACAGCGGGCGCATGATGGGCAGACCGCTGCGCGAGGCATTGCGGAATTCCGAGTACAGGTAGGGGAGGAACTGGTAACGCATCGAGATATATCCGCGCACGATGTCCTCTGTCCGTTCCCCGAAATTCCAGGGTTCCTGGTCACGCGTATCGATATGCGTATGCGTTCGCAGGAAGGGCGTGAAAACACCCGCCTGCATCCACCGGGTGAACAGC
>CAZWNO010000016.1:0-23626 GCA_964635845.1 uncultured Chromatiales bacterium | reverse complement strand
TCGCCAACGAATCCACCGACATCCGGACCTGTGAAAGGCATGCCGGAAAGCCCCAATCCCACACACATGCGGATGGCCATCCGCAGATTGTCGAAACGCGCGCTGTTGTCTCCGGTCCACAGCGCGGCATAGCGCTGCGTCCCCGCGAAGCCGGCGCGCGTGACGATGAACGGTCGCTTCTCAGGGTGCGCACGACGCATGCCCTCGTAACAGCCCTGTGCTTCGAGATGCGCGTAGACATTGTGGATTTTCTTGATCGTGCCGCGCAGTCCACCGTCATCGAATTCCACCAGATACGGGAACTCCCGTCCCCACACCGCCGGCTCGTTCATGTCGTTCCAGAAGCCGTCGATGCCGAGATCCATCATCGCGCCGTATTTCGCGCTCCACCAGTCACGCACTTCCACACGCGTGAAATCGGGGAAATGACACCAGCCCGGCCACACTTCTCCTGCGTAGGGCTTCCCGTCAGGGTACCGGGCGAAATAGCCCTCTCGCAGTCCTTCCTCATAGACATCGTAGCCGCTCTCGATCCTCACACCGGGATCGATGATTGGAACGACCTTGAAGCCCATTGCCTCCAGATCCGCCAGCAGTCCGGCGGGATTCGGGAATCCCTTGCCGTCCCAGGTGAACACCTTGTAGTTATCCATGTACCGGATATCCAGATACAGAACATCCGCGGGAATGCGACGCTGCCGGAAGTTGCGCGCGACGTCGCGGATTTCGTACTCCGGATAGTAGCTCCAGCGGGACTGCTGGTAGCCGAGTGCCCACAGCGGCGGGAGCGGCATGCGGCCGGTCAGCGCGGTGTATCGAGCGACGACGTCGCGCATGCGGGGACCGAAAATGAAGTAGTAGTTCATCTCCCCGTCCTCCGCACCGAAGGAATAGGCGCGGTCGCTCCCGGCGCCCATGTTGAACACGCTGCGGAAGCTGTTGTCGAAGAAGGTCCCGTAGGCATCTCCACCGTGCATGCCGATGAAGAAAGGCACCGACGCATAGAGCGGATCACGGTCGCCCGCGTAGCCGGGAAAATCCGAATTCCACATCGTCCACTGGTTGCCCCGCTTGTTCACGTCGCCGGTTTTCTCTCCCAGGCCGAAAAAACGCTCGCCCTGTTGCAGTCTGCGCCAGACGTGGATCTCCTTCCCGTCCCATGCGTGACCGAAGGCCGGGTCGTCTTCCGATGCAACGCTGCCGTCGGACTGGACAAAGCGGAGACGCAGCGGAGATTTCTGCACGACGACCATGCCCGCGGGCATCGCGAGCTGCAGCGCGTCGGACCGCTCCGTCACCGTCCACCGCAGCGGCGATTCGGACCGCGCCGTAACAGCGTACGAGGGCAGGTCGAGGATAGCGCCGTCACGGCCGACCTGCACGCGAACGATGCCGCTGTCGACGAGCGTCAGCCTGAGCACGTTGTTCGTGGCGATCAGCGTCACACGGTTGCCTTCGACGGTGTGGGACTGGTACGACCCCAGGAAGGTGTATCGGTCGGCCCGGGTCGTCGCGACAAGTGTCAGGAAAAGCAGCAATGCAAGCGGAATGCGTTTCATGATGCCTGTCCGGTTGAATCAGCGGAAGTACCACCACAGGGTGAAAACCAGGGCAAGAAGCAGGACCGACGCTGCGATATTGACGCGTCGCATGACGGTCGGCTTCGCCGCGAGCCGTGGGGTGTCGGACCACGTGAGATTGATCAGATCCCAGCGGCGGGGCGCCTCCGTCGCGAGGCTGACGAATACCAGCACTGCGGTGGAGATGAGAAAAAGGAAGATGGCGATGTGGAGGAAATTGACGGTGGCCAGCGTCGCGAGCCATGCATTATCGAAGGGCGAAATTTTATGCTGGATCTCCAGTACGAAACGCAGGCCTCCGAGCAGCAGTCCGGTCAGCAGCGCGGCCATCGCGCCCTTTCCGTTGGCGCGATGCCAGAACAGTCCGAAAAGAAAAACAGCGGCGATGGGAGGGGAGATGTAGCCCTGCACGCTCTGCAGGTAGATGTACATCCGTTCGTCGCTCAGCAGTCCGATGAACGGGATCCAGAGCAGTCCGAGGAACACCATCGCTGCGGTAACCCAGCGACCGACGCGCACGGCTTCGCGTTCGCTCGCGGCAGGACGCCATTTCTGATAGATGTCGATCGTGAAGAGCGTGGAAGTGGAATTGAACATCGCGCTGAGCGAGGACATGAGCGCGGCGAGCAGTCCCGCCACCACGAGCCCCTTGATTCCGCTGGGCAGCAGGGTGGTGACCATCCACGCGTAGCTCCGGTCGCCTGTGACGGAGCCGTTCGACAGCGCATAGCCGATGATACCCGGCAGGACGAGCAGGAACACCGGCAGGATTTTCAGAAACCCGGCGAAAATCGTACCGGCCTGGGCCTGATCGAGATTGCGCGCGCTGAGCACCCGCTGCACGATGTACTGATCGGTGCACCAGTACCATATCCCGAGGATCGGCGCGCCGAACACGATGCCGGTCCACGGGAAATCGGGGTCGCTCATGGGCTTGAACATGTGCCAGAAATCCGGGGGTGTCGCGGCGACCACCGCGTCCCAGCCGCCGGCACGGTCAAGGCCGATCAGAGTCAGTGCGACCGAGCCAGCGATGAGGATGAACATCTGGACGAGGTCGGTGTAGATCACGGCGCTCAGCCCCCCGAGCACCGTGTACAATCCCGTGACGAGGACAATCACCACGGCCGAGGTGTACATGTCCCAACCCATGACGGCATGGAGCAGTATTCCGCCCGCATAGAGGGAGATGGAGATCTTCGTCAGCACGTAGGCGACGATGGATACAGTGCTCAGATACGTTCGCGCTGCGGGACCGTAGCGGCGCTCGAGGAATTCGGGCATCGTGAAGACGCCGGACTTGAGATAGAAGGGGGTGAAGACCCAGCCGAGCAGCAGCACGATAATCACGGCCAGCCACTCGAAATGCCCGACCGCAAGTCCCGACTTCGAGCCCGTGCCCGCGAGCCCGAGCAGATGTTCGCTGGATATATTGGTGGCGAACAGCGAGGCTCCGATCGCAAGCCAGCCGATGTCGCGTCCCGCGAGGAAATATCCCACGCGCGTTGCTTCGCGGCGGGAAAAATAGAAACCGATGCCGATGACCAGAAGAAGATAGAGAAGGACGATGAGGAGATCCGGCAGGGAGAAAGCGCTTTCCATGTGCTACGCTCCGCGGTGTCGAGAGGATAGAGCCCAAACTGCCGAAACCTTCGCAGAATGGCAAGCGCGCCAGTGCCGTCAGGGAATGCGCACGACTACCATGGTCATGTCGTCGTGCTGCTCGGCGCGACCGGCGAAACGGCGTGTATCGCGGTACAGATGCGCGAGAATGTCCTCGGCGCTGTCCGCGGCGCACTGCGTCAATGCCGTCGTGAGCCGTTCTTCCCCGTATTCCTCGCGCGTGCGCGTCATCGCCTCAGGATAGCCATCGGTATAAAAGATAAAAATATCCCCTGAATTCACCGGCACGGCGATCTCTTCGATGCTCGCGGTGAATGTCTCGCCTGCTTCGAAGCCGAGCGCGATGCCCCGTGGCTGGATGAGGTCGACCACAGCATCGGCGGCGCGGCGCATGACCGGCGAATGTCCTGCGCGGGCGATGCGCAATTCCCGCTTTCCCACATCAAACACCGCGTAGATCATGCTGATGAAATGTCCGCGTTCCACGTTCCGGTAGAACAGGCGGTTCATCTCCGTCAGCACGCCGGCAGGGGATTGGTGCTGCCAGGCGAGGGCCTGGAGGAATCCCTTCGCCAGGGTCATGTAGAAGGCCGCCTGCGTTCCCTTGCCCGACACGTCGCCGATGGCGACGCCGAGACGTCCCTCGCCCAGATCGATGAAATCGTAATAGTCGCCGCCGACCTCCAGCGCGGGTGCGCAATGCGAGGCAATATCCAATCCCTCGATACGGGGATTCCGTTTCGGCAGAAAACTCATCTGCACCTCCCGCGCGATCTCCAGTTCGCGGGACAGCCGCTGTCGCTCGGTGATGTGCCGCTGGAAGCGCGGCGCGATGTCCTCGAAATTGTCCACCTGATCGGGCAGCAGGAGCGCCGCGATCGCCCAGATGAGAATGACAGCCAGTGCGAGCAGAATGATCAGTCCTTCGTCGTGATACCCGCTGTTGCCCGGCAGCAGAAATATCATGCCTGTTTGAACGATGGAGAACACCGCCAAGGCCGTGAATGCCGTCAGTACATCCGTCCGCACGTACAGCCAGACCAGGAGCAGCATGACAGGCAGCATGACCAGCCATGCTACGGGCAGGGGAACGAGATCCGGGAGGTTGATCAATGTGAAAATCACCGCGGGAACGACGATCACGAGCGCGGTCGAGCGGATGCGCTGACGCGCGAGCGTGACGATGCCGACGAGCATGAATGCCGCCCCAAAGAGATTCGTGACGAGCGCATTGCCGATGACGAACAGCGCGGGATGGGGAGCGGAGAACAGCCGGACTCCATCGTCATCGGTCTGCTTCATCCATGTCACGTCGAGCGCGCCGGCCAGGTACGCCGCGAGGAGTCCCAGTGCGAGCATGCCGAGGCCGGCGATCACACCGCGCAATAGCGCCTGTCCGATGCGGGAATGCAGGAGGTATCCGTTGCGCAGGAGATCGAAACTGAGGAATTTATCCTTCCAGGTTTCCCGTCCGAGGCTTTCGCCGATCGCCCACAGCATGACGAACGCGCCTCCGACGAACAGGGGGGCGATGAGCAGGGGGAAAAGCAGTTCGAGTGTGTAGTCCAGTTGGATAGACAACTCGAAGTACAGCCAGACGGCGAACAGGATGGCGACGAAGATGCCGAGAATGATGGCGGATCGGAATCCGATCTCGAAGGCACGCAGGCGGCGGAAGCCGACCACGAGGAGGATGATGACGAACACGACGAAGAATACCGCCTCGAACACATCGGTGATCCCGGTCGAATGCGAAGCGGAATCTCCGCGGGTGAAGCGGTATTCGTACCCGATGTTCGCGAGCACATTGCCCTTCACCGCGACGTGCACCAGGATTGAATCCCGGACGCTCGGGTCATACACGAGCCAGCTGAAGAGGTGATCGATGCGGTTGCCCTGCGGCGTTACGAAGTGGCGGATGCCGGCGATCACGTCGACGGTGCCGGCAGAATCATCGAAGCGGTCGAGCGATGCGAGCGGTGCCTGAAGCGATGCTTCGGCGTGCGGGATGAGGACACGGCGGACGAGCTGATACGCCTGCGCGGTGGAGAGCGACGGTGATGCGACGGAATCGAGCATCGGGATGTCGAGCTGGATCAGCTTTCCCTTGCCGTTGAATTCGAAGCGCAGATCACCGCCGAGAATGCGCCGGACCATCTCCGCCTCGCTGCCTGCGGAGAGAGTGACATGGCTGTTACCCTCCGCGTCCTCCTTCATCAATCGCACTTTCCAGTAGTACCCCGGAACACCTTCACGCAGCAGACGATTCGCCTCCGCGGCATCGAATCTCGAGTACATTCGTTCGAGCAGGGCGCTGTTCTGATGCATCGAGATTTTCGGGCGAAACGAGACGGAGTCGAGCTGCAGCGCGGAAAGCACCGCGCGACTGCGCCGCATGATGCCGGTACTGTTCTCCTTGAGCGGGATACCGCCGGTGGGATGGATATCCGGATAGAACGAAAAAATCAATACACCCAGCATGGCGATGGCGCCCAGGCTGATCGCGATCGCTTCCAGGGGGCGTGAATTGCGCGAAGAATCCATTCATGGCCTCGTTGCAGTTTTCAGTCCGCCGCGCACTGTAACAGTAATGCTTTTTCCTCGTAGCAGTCCCAGTGCGCCGTTCAACACGTGAATGACGATACTCCAGGATGCGACGCCAGTCCGCAAGGAAAGATGCACTTTTTATGCATTTTGACGAAGCGGGAAAAGTACTAGTTTGCAGTTCGCACCAGACTTTCTTTTTCGGAGTTTCAAGTCGAAAGATCCGTGAAACCGCTTCAGGATCGCATATCGCCCCGTTCGATCCGCGCGCTGTACCTGTGCTTCGCCGGACTCGTCCTCGCTGTCTCCGTCTACAACGCCCTGCACGTCATGCTCTGGCGCGTGCCCAGCAACGATCAGTGTGAATGGAAGCAGATCTTCAGCGACAACACGCGCGTGCATATGGACATGCTCATGCCCGGCTCATCGGTCGACGAGGCGGGGATTCTTCCCGGTGACATCCTGCTCGCGATCGATGGCACGCCGGTGTCCCGCGCGAAGCACGCCCACCAGCTGCTCCACCGCGCTTTGCCCGGTCATCCGGTGCTGCTCCGCATCGAACGCGACCGCAAGACCCGGGATCTCACCTGGGTACCGCGGGCGGACGAAAAGGAGATCCCGATCCTGATATATGACCGTATCTTTGAAACCCTGGTGATAACGAATATCGTCCCGGGAGGCGTAACCGATCTCGCCGGCGCACGCGATGGCGACATGCTGCTCCGCATCGACAGCGTCAGTGTCAATAACATTTTCGGCGCGCAGTATCTGCTCAACCTCCATCCTGCCGGAAGCGAGGCGAAGTTCCTGGTCGACCGCGGCGGAAAACGGATCGAATTCCAGGTCCACGTACTCAAGACCTTCAACTACATCTATCTTTCGGAATTTCTCCTCGGTCTCGGATTCGTGCTGGTGAGCCTCTTCGTCGTGTTCGCGCGTCCCGAGGGCAGCATCCAACGCAAGTTCGCGCGCTACGGCATCTACGTGCTGTTCTTCTTCGGGATGTCGATCATCTCCGTGGGCGGACCCTACGATCCCGCATGGAAGGTGTACGCCCTCCTCTCGATCGCCATGCTCGCCCGTATCGTCGCCCCGCCGGTCTTCGTCACCTTCTTCCTGCATTTCCCCGTGCGTCGTGCCTCGGCCGGCAAGCGCTGGGTCATCGCGCTGCTCTATGCGGGCAGCATTCTGTCCGCGGGAGTGATGGCGACGCGCCTGTTCGGGAGCTGGGAATTCTTCGAGATTCGATGGCTGCGGCTGACCGCGGCACTGACTCCCTTCGCGTATTTCCTGGGCGGTCTCGCGGTATTCGCGCACAGTTATTTCACGCGCACCGCTCCCGATAAGCGCCGGCAGCTGCGGCCCATCCTTCTCTCCGCCCTCATCGGCATCGCGGCCTTCATATACGTGACCATCCTCACGACAATGGAGCCGCTGGTGCTCTATCTCGAGCCCTATCGGCTGCTCCCGGTGCTGCTGATCGTCGGCATTCCGCCTGCGTTCGGCTACGCCATCATCAAGCACCGGTTGATGGACGTCACGCTGATCATCCGCCGCAGCATCATCTACGCCGTGATCACGGCCGCCCTCGCGGCGATCTATCTCGGCGTCGTGTTCGGACTCGGAAGCATGCTGGGCTATGCCCTCGGCGAGGCCGACAATACGCTCCTGGTCATGATCGCGGTCATCGTGATCGCGATCCTCTTCGATCCGCTCAAGCAGCGGATCCAGCGCATCGTCGACCGCCTGTTCTATCAGGAGCGCTACAACTATCAGAAAGCCCTGCTCGAATTCAGCAACGAGCTTCCGCGGCAGATGAATCTCGATCAGATCCTGCACTCGGTGGTCAACCGCATCTCCGCGACGATGCATATCGAGAAGGCTTCCGTCTCCCTGTGCGACGAACGCGAAGGCTGCCGCGTGCTGGCACAGGGCATCGCGGAGGAGCTGTGCATGTTCGACCGCCGCGCGGACGGCGTGATCAACCTTCTCGAACGCAGCCGCAGCGCGCAGAGCTTCGCGCTTCTCGACGAAGATTCACGGATGATCGACACGGAAGACCGCCGAAAGCTGAAGGAATCCGGCGTGATCCTGATGGTGCCGATGTTCATCCAGGATCGCCTGATCGGATCGATCAACGTCGGACCCAAGCTCAGCGGCCGGCCCTACTCGCAGGAGGACATCGACCTGCTGACCACCGTCGCCAGCCAGGCCGCGATCGCCATCGAGAACGCGCGCCTGCACCGCTCGGAAATCGAGAAGCAGAAAATCACCGAGCAACTGAAGATCGCCCAGCGGATCCAGCAGGGACTGCTTCCGAAGGAACGACCGCGCAGCCCGCGGCTCGACATCTCGGGGATCAGCATCCCCGCACATACCGTGGGCGGGGACTACTACGATTACATCGAACTGCCGGGCAACCGCCTCCTGGTGGCTGTCGGCGACGTGTCGGGCAAGGGAATGTCCGCGGCGCTGTACATGTCCAAGGTGCAGGGCATGATCCGCTTCGCTGCGCATCTGTACGACCGCCCGAAGGACATCCTCACCAGGGTCAATCATCTCATCTACGAGGGGATGGAACGCAACTCCTTCATAACGATGATTCTCGCGCTGTTCGATTTCGACGCCGACACCGTCACCGTCTGCCGTGCGGGACACATGCCGCCGCTGATCGACATGAACGGGGAGATGGGTTTCGTGAATACCGATGGTATGGGACTCGGGCTCGAGCCTGGTGAAGTGTTCGACCATTCACTCGAGGAAAAAGTATTTCCCCTGAAATCCAAGGGACTGATCGTCCTCTACTCGGATGGCCTCACCGAGGCGATGGATGAGGAGATGAACGAATTCGGAGAGGAACGCGTGTTCGCCATGGTACAGGCGGCTCCCGGCATGACCGCGTCCGACCTGCAGGACCTCCTGATCAACGAGGTCGACCGGCACCGCAACGGCGCCGAGCAGAATGACGACATCACGCTGGTCGTCATCCGCATTCGCTGATAATACCCTCCCGCATATCCTTGATTCCCGGCACGCGCGGCGCCGATGCCGCCGCGGATCCGTTTGCGGTGCGGCGTGGAATTCCCGTACCTTTGAGGACAGTATTCTCTGCCACGGACATATCATGCAGCGTCGTTTTCGAATCATCATCGCACTTTTTCTGACCTTGCTCGTCTCCTGCAACCGTAACACGCACCGCGGTACGGATCAGCAGTTCGAGGAACTCGCGTCGCGCTTCCTCGAAACCTACCTTGCCGCGCATCCGGAGGAAGCCACCACGCTCGGCGATCACCGTTACGACGCGCGGATGAGCGACTACACGCAGGCGGGCGTCGACGCGCATATCGCACGCTGCGAGGCGTATCTCGACACGCTGCGTTCGATCAGGTTCGAAACACTCTCCGCGCAGCACATGATCGATTATGACATCCTTCGTCGCACGCTCGAGGCATCACTGTTCGATCTCCGCGAGCTGCGGGAGTGGGAGTGGAATCCCCTGGCGTACAATCCCGGCGATGCCGTGTACGGACTCATCGCCCGCGATTTCGCCCCGCTGCCCGAGCGCATGCGGTCGGTGACAGGCCGCCTGCGCTGCATCCCCGGCGTACTCGTGGCGGCGCGGACGAATCTCAGGAAGCCGCCATCGCTGCACACCGAGACTGCCATCCTGCAGAACGAGGGAACGATCGCGCTGCTGAACACGACGTTGCAGCCGCTCATCGACTCCTGTCCCACCACGCTGCGCAGGGAATTGCTTGGCGCGAGAGACAGCGCGGTCGCATCGCTGCGGGAGTACGGCGAGTGGTTGAAGACGGATCTCCTGCCGCGCTCATCCGGCGATTTCCGTCTCGGGAAGGAGCGCTACGAGAAGAAGTTCGGACACCGGCTCGACACCGAGATGAAGCCCGCTGAACTGCTTGCGCTCGCGGAGCGGGATCTGGAGGCGACGACGGCAGCCATGCACGGTGTGGCGTCGGAATTGCACGCGCGCCTGTTCCCCGGCGACCCGGCCGACAAGGACACCGTGGCGCTTATCCGCCGGGTCCTCGATCATCTCGCCGCCGACCGTCCCGACGACGGCAGCATCGTCGACCGGACGCGGGCGGATCTCGAGGAACTGCTCCGCTTCGTCAGGGAACACGATCTGGTTTCCCTGCCCGTCGATCCGATCGACATTATCGTCATGCCGGAGTTCCAGCGCGGTGTTGCCGTGGCATACTGCGATTCGCCAGGCGCGCTGGAGAAGAACGGGAAGACCTTTTTCGCCATCGCACCCACGCCCGCCCACTGGACGGCGGCGCGCAAGGAGTCGTTCTACAGGGAGTACAACAACTACATGCTGAAGAACCTCGCGGTGCACGAGGCTGTGCCAGGCCACTTCCTCCAGCTCACGGCGGCCAACCGCGCGAAGGCGCCGACACTGCTGCGCAGTGTCATGAGCAGCGGTGTGTTCGCCGAGGGCTGGGCCACGTACTGCGAACAGATGATGGCCGATGCCGGCTTCGGTGGTCCTGGAGTGCGTCTGCAGGTGCTGAAGATGAGGCTGCGCCTTCTGATCAACGCCATCATCGATCAGCGCATCCATGCCGAGGGCATGACCGAGCGGGAGGCGATGACCCTCATGATGGAAAAGGGATTCCAGGAGGAAGGCGAGGCGGCCGGGAAATGGCGCCGCGCCTGCCTGACCTCGGCGCAGCTGAGCACATATTATTACGGCAACATCAAGGTCGGCGAGCTGCGGCGCAGGGCCGAGCGGAAGGCCGGGAGCGCATTCTCGCTGAAGGCGTTCCATGACGAACTGCTCTCGTACGGCACGATTTCTCCGAAATACCACGCGATGATCATGAAACTTCCGGCCGGAGAAGGAACGACGGCGAAATTGTGATGCGGGAGGCGTGTTGACGATCGAACGCCAGGCGCGGGAAACCGCGGTGCTGTCCGCCATGCACGAAGCGCACTTCGGCGAATCCGTGACGGACGTGGCCGCGCTGAAAGGCGACGCTTCCGACCGCCGCATCTTCCGCCTGCGCGGCGCGGCGCATTCCTCCATCGGAATACTCGGTCCGAATATCCCGGAAAACCGCGCCTTCACCGGCTTCGCCCGCGCCTTCCGCGCCGCCGGCCTCCGTGTGCCGGAAATATACGCCGCCGACGCGGATCACCGCAGCTACCTCGAGGAGGATCTCGGCGATCTGACGCTCGCGCAATGGCAGGCGTCCCTTCCCGCACGGACGCAACGGGAGGAAATGGCGGCGATGTACACGCGCGTGCTCGGTGAATTGCTGCGCTTCCAGGTCGACGCGGCGGACGCGATCGATTACGGCCTCTGCTACCAGTATCCGGAATTCGGCGCCGAGGCCATGGCCTTCGACGTCGACTACTTCCGGACGCATTTCCTCGAACGCCTGGTCGTGTGCCCGTGGGATCGCGCCGTCTTCGCCCGTGGGACGACTGGACTGATCGCATTGCTGCTCCGCGCGGATCGAAGCGGATTCCTGTACCGCGATTTCCAATCCCGCAACATCATGCTGCGCGACGGAGAGCCCTGGTTCATCGATTTCCAGTCCGGCCGCAGGGGAGCGCCGCATTACGATGTCGCCTCGCTGCTCTACGATTCCCGCGGCGGCCTCTCCGAGTCCGACCGCATTCTGCTCGTCAGCCGCTACTGCGGGATGCTCGCGCAGCGCAGGCCTGTCGACCGCGATGAATTCCTCTACCTGTTCCATGGTTTCGCCGTGCTGCGCCTGCTGCAGGCGCTGGGCGCCTTCGGCAATATCGGCCTCAACAAGGGCAAGCCGGAATATCTCGCCCTCATTCCCTCGCGCCTGGCGGCGCTGGGCGAATTGCTCCGCGCGGCCGAGATCATGCGCGCGCTGCCCGAACTGCGCGATTTGCTGACTTCGATCGCCGACGATCCGTCGGCAGTATCCATCCCACAAGGAAGCGAATGATGTTGCACATCGACCTGTATTCCTTCGGCTACCATTTCTCCGGCATTCCGCGCGATCCCGGCGGTAACGGAGGAGGCTTTGTCTTCGACTGCCGAGCACTTCCGAATCCGGGGCGCGAGGCGCGCTTCGTCATGCTGAGCGGCCTCGATCCCGAGGTCCGGGAATTCATCGCAGCGCAGGAGGACACCGCGCCATTCCTTTCCCACGCTCTCGCGCTGGTGGAACATGCGGCCCAGTCATACGAACGTCGCGGATACACCCGCCTGCAGGTATGTTTCGGCTGCACCGGGGGACAACACCGCTCGGTCTACTGTACCGAACGCGCGGCCGAAGCGCTGCGCGAAAGGGGTTTCGATGTGACGGTCACGCATACCGAGCGCGGGAGATGGCAGTGAACGGGGTACTTCACCACCCGTCCGCGCGGGCACGGCGATGAAAGGCATGATCCTTGCCGCCGGCTTCGGCACGCGGCTCGCCCCGTTGACCGACGCAATGCCCAAGGCACTCCTCCCGGTCGCAGGCGTTCCCATGATACAGCATGCCGTCAACGCGCTGCAGCGCGCCGGCTGCGACGAGATTGTCGTGAACGCCCATCATTTCGCTGCGCAGGTCGAGGACTACTTCCGCCGCAAGGACTCCGGCATGCGCGTGCATGTGCTGCGCGAGCGCGAAATACTCGGCACCGGCGGCGGCGTGCTCAATGCCGCTTCTCTGCTGGCGAAAGAAGATGTGTTTCTCCTGTATAATGCCGACATCGTCTGCGAGGCCGATCTCGCACCGCTGCTGGGTGCCATGGATCGCGGGAAACAGGGAGGAGGGCGTCCGCTTGCGGCGCTGCTCGTCAACCTGCGCGAGACGCACCGCGCCCTGCTATTCGACGCGCGGCTGCGCTTCGAGGGAAAGGAAGCGTGGATCGCGGAAGGCTTCGAACCGCCGGCCGATATCCGGCGCCGCGGTTTCTGCGGAGTGCATGCCGTGAGCGGAGAACTGTTCCGCATCGGTTTTCCGGGCGGTTTCAGCGACATCTTCGACATCTACCGGGCGGGAATGAGGAAAGGGTACACGCTTCGGGGAGTCGAGACGGACGCCTACTGGACGGATCTCGGCACGCCGGAACGGATCGCGGCATATGAGGAGCGGCTGCGGCCGCGGACAATGCAATGATCTGATGTGTCGAGGAATGAGCGCCCTTTCCGCGGGCGGGCATTCTTCGTATCTTTTCTCTCTGTGACCAGAACGCGATTATTTCACTACCATCGACATCCCGCCATGCGTACGTTCCTGACTTTCCTTTTCCTCGGCACGCTGTTCTTTGTCTCCTCCTCGTGGGCGCAGACGGATGAACAGAAAATCGTCGCCTCGGCGTTCATCGATGCGCTGATCCGACACGAATGGGACCGACTCGAAGCGCTTTCTCATCCCACCATGCGTGACAAGATTCCGAGGGATAAATGGGAGAAGCTGATCGTCGATCTCGTCGCCAAGGCGGGTCCGGTGCAATCGCATTCCTTCGCCTCCGCCGAACGCAATGGCAACTACGCGAGCATCGTGCATCGCGTGCACTTCCTGAAGGATTCCGTGGCATTCCGTGCCGTCATCGATTCGCTGAATCTCGTCGGTGGCTTCTGGCTCGATCCCATCGTGAAGGAATACCGTTTCATCCCGCCGCGCTATGTCGACACGACTGCGTTCACCGAACGCGAACTCACGCTGGGAAAAGACTTTCCCCTTCCCGCGACCGTGAGCATCCCGAAGGGGAAGGGACCCTTTCCCGCCGCGGTGCTCGTGCATGGTTCGGGTCCGAGCGACCGCGATGCGACAGTCGGCGGCAACAAGATGTTCCGCGACATCGCCTGGGGACTCGCCAGCCGCGGGGTGATGGTGCTTCGCTACGAGAAGCGCACGAAGAAGTACGGCGCGAAGATGAACCGGTACAAGATCACCGTCCAGGAGGAAACCATCGACGATGCGATCCTCGCCATCGAACTGCTCGCGCGGCAGCCCGAGGCAGACAGCACGCGTCTCACGCTGATCGGCCACAGTCTCGGAGCGACGCTCGCGCCCGAAATCGCGACGCACGCAACGGCGGTCGACGCCGTCGCCATGCTCGCGCCGACCGCGCGCCCGTTCGAAGTGGTGATCTCGGATCAGCTGCGCTACATCGCATCGATACAGGACACCCTGGGTGCGGCGGAGAGCGCGAAGCTGCACGCGGAACTGGAGAAGGCGCAGCAGATCACCGCCGAGACGCTCATGCCCACGAAAACCCTGCTCAACGTGCCCGCATCGTACTACTACGACCTGCACAAGCGCGACCAGCACGCATACGCGCGCGCGCTCGGCAAACCGATCTTCGTCGCACGAGGGACCAAGGACTACCAGGCATCGCAGATCGAGTACATGATGTGGCAGGACATCCTCAAGGACTCTCCCGGTGCGGCATTCCGCAGCTACGACAACTGCTACCACATTTTCATCACCACCGACGCACGGCCGGGTCCGTGGAACTACCAGATGGAGGGGAATGTCGTCGAGACGCTCATTGACGACCTCGAGTCATGGTGCAAGTCCTTCTCCCTGCCGGCCGCGGATCCGCCGGGAGGGAACACGGTGCCGGCCCCGGAAAAAAAGAATAACGGAGTTGTAACACCTGATTCAGGAGACGGGAAGTAGCGCCATGGGACGGGCCGGCGGCGGCAGCGGCCACAGGGTATTCCGGCGCGTCGACAAGCGCAAGGACATCACGAAGCAGTGGCGCAAGGGTACCGCGCGCTGGCAATACGCGGGCGAGGGAGAAAGCGACGGCGACACCGTCGACCGCAAGCTTGGCGCACCGCGACAGGGAACGCTCGTCGACACGAGGACAGAGCATGAAGCGCTGGTCGTACAGACCGGCGGTCCGTATATCGTGCTGCAGGACGGCACACGCCTCTTGCGTGCGCGTCCCCGCCGCTCCACCACCACAGGGAACGAAAACGCCACGCTCGTTTCCATCGGCGATCTCGTCCGTTACGAGGACATGGGCGAGGAGGAAGCGGTCATCGTCCATGTGTTCGAGCGCGAGTCCTTCCTGCTCCGCACCTCGATCCGCGACACCGAGTACGCCCAGGTACTGGTGGCGAACGTGGACCAGGTCATCATCACCGTTGCGGCCACGGACGAACTTCTCCGTCCGGGACTGATCGACCGGTACCTCGTCGCGGCCGCGATGGGCGGGCTCGACGCGCACATCGTCATCAACAAGATCGATCTGCCGGACGATGAGGATCGCGGATTCATCGGGGACATCGCAGCCATGTACCGCAACCTCGATTACCTCGTGGTACTCACCAGTTGCGTGACAGGGGAGGGTATCGACGAACTGCGGGACCTGTTGCGCGAAAAACTGTCCGTCTTTTCCGGACACAGCGGTGTCGGGAAGACCAGTCTTCTCAACCTCCTCCTGCCCGGGTTGCACGAGAAGACCGCCGAACTCAGCGAGCAGAGTCAGCGCGGAATCCACACCACGACGCGCAGCACGCTGTTCGAACTGCCCGAGGGCGGATTCATCGCCGACACTCCCGGCGTGCGGGAATTCGGTCTTTTCCAGTTCGATCCCGCCGACCTGCACACCTACTTTCCCGATTTCGTCGCATTCGCCGACGCCTGCCGTTTCCCCTCCTGCACGCACTCCCACGAACCCGGCTGCGCCGTCAAGGACGCCGTCGCGCGCGAGGACATCCATCCCCTGCGCTATCGGAATTATCTCCAGATCCTGGAGAGCGAAGCAGAAACGTAATCGCGCCTGACGGCCAGCGGCGGGAGGGACGAGCACGAGCACGAGCACGTCCTGGGAACGGCGCGCCCCAGCGCGCCCTGGGGGCGGCGCAGGCCACTGCGCCGTTTTCGAATACGAGCACGCGGATGAACACGGATTTGACGGATATCACGGATAAATACGGATGACTTTTATCGGAATCGCTGCTATCGGAGTCCAATGGAAAACGCACGCGAAGCGAAATCAACAAAATCCATCCGCGAAAATCCGTTCAATCCGTAAAATCCGCGTTCCCCGTCGTCAAGCATCTTCCGCCGCGATCACAGCACCGCTTCCTGGAATAAAATCCTGAAAAAAGGGTAAACAACACTTGACTTCATGAAATGGGTGTTGTATTATCGGACATACTGCGATTTCGCCGATAGTGTCTTCCGCAACTTGTGCGGCGTTCCGTTCATTTTCGCCTCGCGAATCACAATGAGATCGCCCCCTTCCCGGGGAGGGAGCCATCTCGCGCATTGGACCGGCAGATGTCCCACATGCGTTCGCCGGAAGTCCATCGCCGAGGTCCCTGTGAATATGCGCAGGGAAAGACATCCGCGTGATGTCGGGAGGAATGCATCGCGCCTGAGTGTGATCGTTCCGTGGTCGGGAAAACCAGAAAATCGCGAAAACAGACCACCCCGTGATTGCATTTCATTTTGTTGATCATTATCTTGAGGAGAACGCAATGAAAAGAATGATTGCCGAAACGGTTTGTCGGCATACGATCGAACGATCGAACGATCGAACGATCGAACGCAGAAGTGTATCCTCCGTGACAGACGGACGCACTCGCTGCCGATTCTCATCGTCTTGTTTTCAGTCCTGATGGTGACCGCCGTCCCACCGACTTTATTCGCGCAAATCGACATGATGAACAACTATGTGTGTATCGACTCGCTGTACCAGTACACACCGGTTGTCGCGCGTCCTGCACAGACTGATTCGACGGTGTTCGTCTGGGTGACGGGCAGCGGCGACAGCGCGATGGTGTTCGCACAGAAGGTGGATAATGTCTCGGGTCTGCCGCAGTGGCTCCCGTATGACGGTGTTCCGGTCTGCACGGTCGCAGGCTACAAACGCAATCCCGTGGCAGTGTATGATACGATGGGTGGCGTGATTATTGGCTGGGAGGATTATCGCCATCGCATAGATGCACCATTCAATGCGGACTCGACCAGTTGCGAGATTTTCGCGCAGCGGCTGTTTCTGCACAATGGGCAGCAGGATCCGGCATGGAATCCCGGTGCCGTGCCGAGCGTCGGTGTTCCGGTTTGCGAGGGGACAAATGCCCCGGCACGTCACCTGCGCATGACGGGTACTCCGGACGGTGCGTACTTCGCATGGACGGATTACCGCAATTCGTCGGGGTATCCGGATTTTGACAATCGCGATGTGTATTGTCAGTATCTGCTGTCGTTGACAGCCTCGCCGCCGCAGGGTGGCAGCTGGGTGGGCAATGGAATCCGCGCGACGCATCAGGCGGATGATAACCAGCAGTATCCGGATGTGTGCCTGGATTTCGCTCGGGATGGCGTGGCACGCTTCGGGTGCAGTCTCGTGTATGAGGATGACAGCGATGGGACGTTCCGCGTGCGCGCGAACACTGTACTGAGCGACGGCTCCTTCAACCAGCGCTTCGAGGATCCCATGGACAAGAAGGATATTCTCCTTGGCGATATAGACGCTGAACAACGGCGTCCGCGCATCTCGAGCAGTGCCGTGCTCGGCGAGGAGGTGGCGCTCTACGGCGCGTTCGCGGTCTGGGAGCGTGTCGAGGCCGGGAGTGGCGAGACTGATATTCGCGGACAGGGGTTCGACGCAGATGCGAATCTTCTGTCGCTGCCGGACATCCCGATTTGCGATGCGGCTGGGATACAGGGCAATGCGTGCGTGGCCGCGTACAACTTTGAGGCTGTCGTGGCCTGGGAGGATAGCCGGTCGTTTTCCACGCAAGGAGTCGACGTGTACGCGAATGTGGTTGATCTGAGGACCGGGATACCCGAGTCCCTGCCGGGAACCTGTCTGGCTATGTCGACCGAATTGTACGATCAAAAGGCGCCAGATGCGGATTTCGATTTCAACCACGATATAATGTACGTCTGCTGGGAGGATCATCGCGATTCGCCGACAAACGGAGCGGACATCTACGCGCAGGGCATTGTGAGCGCGTATCCGGCGATGTTCCGTTGGGGCAGCGGTGGCATGCGGGTATCGGCGTGTCATGGCGATCAGGTTCTTCCACACATCGCGGGTGAGGTCCTGGTCTGGCAGGACGGCCGCCGCTCGGTTCTTACCGGCGACAGTCGCGAGGACACGGATGTGTATTGCGAACTGTTCGGTGACGAATGCGATTACGTGACGGCGATGCACTGGCGTGACGTATATGCGAAGCACACGAGCGGGAACGCGGCGGAGGAGCATCGCATGGCTGTCGATTCGGAAGGGAACCGGTACATGATCTGGTCGGAGGAACGGGGGAGCGCCGGCGGGAAAGCGGTGTGGGCTCAGAAATTCGATCGTTGGGGCGTCCCGCGCTGGTCGAACGATGGAGTGATGCTGAGTGACGATCAGCGCTACGCATCGACTCCGGACGTGTGTCCCGATGGCGAGGGCGGCGCCTATGCGGTGTGGCTGGAAGAGAACCAGGTGGTGAAGCTCACACGCATCTCGCCGCGCGGTGTCTCCGAGCAGACGGTCGACGTTTCGGCGAACGGCGGCGAACCGCGCGTGGTGGAGAACCGTACGCTGAGCACGATTGGCGGGTGTTTTGTTGCGCACATCGACGGGGCAAACGTGATAATCACCAGGTACTCTCCGGGATTGCAGCCATCAACACCAAAAACATCCAATTTAACCAGCCCCGTGAACCTGAAGCTGACGACGAATTATGAAAACGGAGTGTGGTTCGGTGTGATAGATGGTGGAGATCTTACAGTCGCATCCTGGGATGGAAGCGACCAAAGTCCAATTCGCGATGGCAGCGTGAGTGGTGTCCTTGACTTCGATATCGTCACCGACCGCCTCGCGTACAGGAATACGACGAAAAAAGACCCAGACGCGCCAGACTACGACCTGCTTGCCGCGTACGTCGAATCTGGTGGGGGCGAACTCTATGTCGGGCGATTTGGGATCAAATCTGGAATCTTATCACCTCTCGGATCAGCCATCACCCTCGCGGACAATCTTTCCTATGTGAATTGGCTGGGCGCCAGTTCGCCCTCAATCGCTATCGATAGCGTGGACACATATCCGGACGATGAGTACCAGGACATCGGCGGTGCGATCGTTGCCTGGGCGAACCGGTATGAGAACACGATCACGCATATTCAATATTACCTGGTACAGACGAACCGTGTCTTCTGGAACTGGGACGCGGCAAGCGATTGGCAGTGGGACCCGGATATCGCGGTATCACCGGCAATGGCTCCGATCCTGGATTCGGTGCTCACGTTCGAACCGCGTATCGATATCGCGATGATGCCGAACGGCTTCGATAAAAACGATCTCGAGCATCGCTTCGGAATGGTCGTCTGGGAGACGGATCGTAGGCAAGGGTGCTCCCCATCCTACCGAACCATTGCGGCACAGCGCGTGAATTATTCCATCCCGTATACCGCGCCAAGTGATTCGCGTAAGATCTGGGGAAGCTACGGGAAACCGCTTTCTCCCGGTATCGGTGTGTATCCACAGACCGGGCCCGTCGCGCTCACACCGGAGATTGGCGCGGAGGAACGCGGCGTGGCGGTGATCTGGCTCGACGAGCGCTCTGATTGGCCGTGCCTCCTGGGAACGACGGTGTACGACGCGGGTGGTGCAATCGCATGGCAAAAGGAAATCGTGGAATCCATGCCTCCGTCGATACCGGTCGAGATCGATCTCGATGCGGTGTATCCGAATCCGGTTCCGGCGGGTGCGGTCTGCGATATTCGCCTGACCGTGGAAGGCGTACCGCGCTCATTGCGGCTCGATATCTATGACATGCTCGGACGTCTGCGGGCATCGGTCATGGATGGTCATGCCGACGCGGGTTCGCACACGGTGCGCTTCAATCCCTCGGAAGCGGGACTGCCTGCGGGCATGTATCGTCTCGTTCTCAACGACGGCGAACGCGTTGTCACGCGGCCGCTGCTGCTCCTGAAGTAATACCGATGCGACATGCGGGAGGGCGTGCGCCCGCGCACGTTCTCCCGCGGTCATTATCCTTCGTTCGAATCCCGACCCATCGCCGCGCCCCAGTTTTACGAGGTCCATCATGCGCCATTTCATCTCCCGTATTTCCCATATTTGCCTCATTCCCCTCATTTCCCTTTTTTCCCTCATTCCCCTCATTTCCTTCTGCCGGGGCAACGATCCTCCTTCGTCTCATCCCATCCGTTTCCCCCTACGTATCGTGAAAAATCAGGGGCAGTGGCCGGATGCAATTCGCTACATGACTCTGCCAGGGGGGAGCAATATCATCTTTCGCGACGATGGTATTGTATTCCTGCGGGAAAAGGGGCGTACGCGTGGCGTGGATGTTCCCTTGGAGACCGGCACGCGATCGAAGGATGAACAGGAATACGAGCAGGCCGTTGTGCGTTTCGTGAATCCTGCACCCCGCATGCGATTGGTGGAGGGCGATGCGTCCGAGACGGTGATGCATTTCTACGTCGGCGACTCGTCGCGCTGGCGCGAAAACGCGCCCTGTACACGGGCATTGCGGTATGAGAATGTCTGGGATGGCGTGGACCTGCGCTTCGAAACTTCCGGGAATACAATCCGACAGGCAATGATCGCAAAGGGCGGGGCCAGGCGGAGCGCGGCGCGCCTGGTCGTCGAGGGGGATGCGTCGCTGGTAACCGAGATCGAGAAATTATATACAGGTAATTCGCCCGGCGCCACGACGATCCACCGGAAGCAAGGGGACGTATCGATACTGAGCGACACGCTCGTCTTTCGCCTGCCACAGCGCATTCCGAATGACAGTGTGTATCTCTGGACGGAATTCAGCACGTATTTCAGCGGGGAAAAGGGAGGGATGCTCCAGGCCTATGATATCCGGGTGGATGAGCGAGGGAATATAGTTTTTGAGGGGATTACAGCATATCCGGATCTCCCGGTAACGCCGAATGCATATCAACAGAATAGCACAATCAATTTTTCGGGAAACACTTGGATTGTAAGTTATTTCGGTCGATTGAACTGTGACGGTATCAATGCTGATTATCTCTCGTATTATGGGATTGGATATTCGTATCAGAATGGATGGGCACGTGGGGCTTGTACGGAACTGGGCAGAAATGGTCTCTTCATCCTCATTGAGCATTATCGAGATCCGAAGGTGATTGCTTTCAATACTCCTGTCGGTAATGCGCTGGAATATCATTATCCCAACGATACCGCATTCTTCAATAATAAACGTGCGACGTTGTGTCGATTCGATACTTCGGGCCGCCTGGTCTACCGGAGTTGGCTGTCGGGTAAAATTGCGGACCAATTTATATTTCAACCTCGATCTCGCATTCGCATAGGTGCGGACGATGGTGTTTATATCGCCGGAATTGCAGTAGGTGCCTTACCGTATATCAATAATGGTGCATTTATTGACACGTTGCGATCCGGACAAGACGTCCCACCATTTCTCCTGAAACTGACGCCGGAATGCGACTCGGTCGTGTATTGTACCTATCTCCCCGACAGTACTCTTGTTCATGATGTTGCCGGCGATGCAAACGGATTCGTCTCCATCGTCGGGGTCACGCAAAAGGTCGGTTTCCCGGTGAAAAACGCCTGGCAGCCTTCCCTGCGTGATACGGTGGCATACGGGGATCTGTTTGTCATGCGCCTGTCACCAGCGGGAGACACGCTGGCGTTCTCGACCTTCCTCGGCGGGAGTAAGCGGGACTCCTACAGCGGCGATGTGACCGGTGTTGAGACTATCTGTGTCAATCCCGACGGGGACACATTCATCGCGGAGACGACACGTTCGAGTGATTTTCCGCTCCATCGTCCATTGCAGTCGAACTATCGGTGGACGAATTTCTCAATCAACCGCGAGCCGGATCTCGTGCTGACGGGATTCCGGCCGGACGGTGAAATTATGTTCTCCAGCTATTGGGGCGGGGACGGTTCCGAGCTGCCGATCACGATGGATCTGACGTATTGTGGGGATCTGCTCATCACCGGTCTGACGGATTCTCGCGATTTCCCCGTGGTGGATCCTCCCTCATATACAGATACACTGCCGACAGGTTCTGGCACAAGTGAAAAATACTTCATGCTCCTCGTTGATCCCGAGCAGGTCGCCATGCATGCCTCCTTTCTGCTTCCCGTTGAATTCGGTGTATATGACATGCATTACGCGGAGAACGGATACCTGCACCGCATCGGTTGGGCGTCTGATGGTTTCCCCGTGTTCAATGGCTTCCAGGATCGCGCGCATTCTCCCGCAGTGGGCGCGGGGCTTTCGCGCATGTATTTCCCGCTCTGCGGGGAGGATCTGCTGCGCAGCCGCGCGTTGATTCAGGACACGATCATCGCCGATTCGGTGCGGGGGTTCATCTCACACACCCTGTTCGAGCTGGAAGTCGAATTGCGCAACGTCGATGCCACACGCTCGGCCTACATGGTGCGCAGTTCGATCGAACTGCCGGTTGGACTGCTCCTGCAGCACGGCGAGACGGTGGACAAACAACCCGATCCGGTGCTCATACCTCCCGGAGGCGTGGCGATCGTGCGCTGGCGCGTGCAGCTCGACACGGCGGAACTCGGCGGGTGGGCCGGCCTGCGCGACCTGCTGCTGCATGTGGGCTTCACGCACGAATACAACCTCTCGACTTCGCTGGCGAGCTGTCTGACCTCGTTTTCCTTCAACGACCTGCCGCTCGTGGTCAAGCGCGATGACAGCGACAACCGGTTGGTCTGCGTGGTAACGGCGGCGGACAGCCTGCGCGTGCGCGCGGACGGCCGTGGGTACGAACCGCCGCTGCTACCGGTAAGCGGCGAAGTGCGCAACACCGGCGCGGGCGATTCCCCTCCGGCCAGCGCGGTGCTGCGGCTTGGACGCATGGGACCGGCACTCGAACCGGCGGCGGATTCCGTGCGGGCAGTGCCCGTGCTCACACCGGGCGGCGCGCATGCGGTGCAGTGGACCGTGCGTCCCGCGCGCCGGGCGGACACGCGGCGCATCGCGCTCCAGATGGTCGTGCGCGACGAACGAGGCGAGATCACCCGCTGCGCGCATGAGATTGTCGTGCCCGGACTGCGACCGGTACAATGCAGCCTGTCGCTGCCGGATACCATCCTGATCATGAAGGACGGCAGTATCGTTCCACCGGACATCCTCGCCCGGCTGCGGCTCGAGAATGTGCTCGACACGCTCATCAGTGATCTCGAGGCGCGCATCGACCTCGGGGGTGTCCCCGAACTTGGACTGGCATCGGGTGAGACAGCCGGACGCCAGTGGGACTACGTGCAGGGAGGGCGCGATGTGACGGCGAGCTGGTCGCTCCGCATCGCGAAGGAAGTACGCGATCCTGTCCGTGTGGACGTGCCGGTATGGTATCGTTGCGCCTCGGACACCGTCTGGCGCGTGTGCATTGAATCGGTGCTGCTCTACCCGCTGCACTCGGATCTGTACTGTGGGATCAATCTACCTGCCACGCATGCGGCTGCCGACGTCGAGTCGCGCAATCCCGTCACACTTGCGTACACGCTCACGAATGTCGGTACGATACCGATCGACATCGACCGGCTGGAACTCGCGATCGATCCGGCAAATGCCGGACTCACGACTCCTGATCCCATGACCCTGTCCGGCACGCGACTCGGTCCGAGTGCCGCGTTGCCGTGGAACCTGCGTCTTCTTGCGGCGATCTGGCGCGGAGCGCGCACGGCCACCTGCACGGTAACGGTGTACGGGAAGTCCGCAACCGGCGCGGACTCGGTACTTTCGATCTGCGACGCCGCGATCACTATCGAGGGAGTGGACGGCCTGCGCTGCGCCATTACCGCACCGGACACCGTGCGCTTCGAACGCGACAGTTTACGGTACGAACCGGATCCCGTTCCGGTGTACATGGATCTCTCGAATGTGCTCGATACCGATGAGACGGCGATAGAAGCGGAGATCGATCTTTCATCCGCCC
>CAZWNO010000015.1:0-52716 GCA_964635845.1 uncultured Chromatiales bacterium | reverse complement strand
CGGACAGCCTTGCATCCTGGTTGTGGTCCACGGGGGACCAACAGCGAACAATCCTTGTCACGAAATCCGGCCTGTACCATTGCAGGGCGGAAGCTTCCGACGGACGAATCGGATTCTCCGACACGATCCGCGTCACCGTGCTGCCGAAACCCGCGCCGATAATTACCGCAGTGCCGGCATTCGTGATCTGCGAAGGCGATACGGTCCTGCTGGACGCGGGGGCGGGCTACGTTTCCTACCTCTGGAACACCGGCGATACCGTACAGATGATCCGCACGACACAGACGGGTACCTATTTCGTTGACGTCGTGGACCAGTATGGATGCACGGGACGAAGCGACACCGTGATCGTGACCGTGCTGCCGCGACCGGCGCAGCCCGTCATTACGAGGAGCGGCGACGTGCTCACCACGACTATGGCGAATGGCTACGAGTGGTACCGTGATGGCGCCGTGCTGCCGGGAGAGAGCAATCAATCCCTGGTCCTCCCGGGCACTGGTGTCTACTCGGTGCGCGTGACCAACGAATACGGGTGTACGAGCGTATCGGATCCGTTCGACGTCACGGTCCTTGCGATCGAGGACGCCGATAATCGCAGCGCGCTCTCCGTATATATCTATCCCGATCCGGCATTCGCCTCCGCGGCCATGCGCATCACGGCGCCCGCGGCGGAGCCGCTCACCGTACTCCTCGTCGATCCTCTCGGACGAAGCCGCCAGATCGCGGCATTCGACGACGGTGGCGGTCTCCATGACGTGGAACTTCGTCTCGAAACCTATCCTTCGGGTGTGTATCATGTCGTGGTGTCCACCCCGACAGGGATGATCGCGCGAAGGTTCGTGAAATTCTAGATGTGAACACTACGGAAAAAGGCGGTCCCCGGACCGCCTTTTTCATTACGCCTGGAAATTGTCATGGACGCTTGTGCAGCGTGATCATCTCGACCGGCCACAGGTCGCCGTTCACGCCGCCGCCCTGTGCTTTCGCCCGGAGGTTGACCTGGACGACTTTCCCGTGTCCCGGCGTGCCGTACGGTCCCATGCCCGCGAGCGCATGCAGCGGACCGTCGGCCGTGGCGTTGATGCGAATGGAAACCATGTCGAATCCCGGCCACGGATAGCCGGTCGGAAGCAGCGGAAAATCCGGGACCCACAGCCCGTACTGCGCCCACATGATATCCGGAAGCGGCGCACCGGGCGCGGTGTTGATGAACACGATCTGGAAATGCGCGTCGCCCAGCGCGGGATCGGCGCCGTTCTCGACATCTTGCGTGCGGTTGCCGAAGAGCAGCGGATCGCTGGCGAAATCGTTGTCCACGGCCTTGAGGAAGTACACGAGCGTGCTGCGCGTGTGCAGGTTCACGCTCACCTCCGCGCGTCCGTCGGGCAATTCCCGTTCGGTGACCGAACCGGAGAATGTCGTGCCGAGCGCTCCGTCCAGATACCGGTCGGACACGCCGGCGTAGTCGACGGATGCGAGGAGGTACCCGTCATCGGTCACGGCTCCCCACCCCATGAAATCAAGCGCGGGAGACACGAAGTAAGTGGTCAATCCCTGGGCGGAAACGAAATCCATGATCGGCCGCTGTGTGGTTTTCGCGAGTGTGACGGCCTCCGCCGCCGGTTGAACGGGTTCGGAAATCTGATCGCTGCAGGAAGCGGCAAGCGCTCCGGCAAACAGCGCGATCAGGACGACGATGACCAACCGATACCGTGTCATGTCGAACTCCTCTGGTGAGTGAAAGAAATAATGCGGCGGCCGCACTCCCGCTGACGGGATGGAGCCGTGGGTGACGACCACCGTATCGTTGCCTGACTGAAAGCAAGTTCGGCAGAAACGGACACCGCGGTGTCACGGAATTGTCAAATCCCTGTCGGGCCGTGTAAAGGTCATTGCATGACATCTGCGCCGCGCGTCCGCGGTACTTCGACGCCGGATCCGCGCGGCCGTCCCCTCAAACGATACGGAGGACCGGGAGGAGAAGTACCGTTGCGTCGGACCGACGAATCAGTGATGCCTTGCACCTGAAGCGGGGAAATGCTACGTTTACCCATTGAATTCATACAACGTTGTCCGCTTCATACAGCCCTGACAGTGTTTTTCCGAGTGGTATCAGCGCAACACTTTGCGATGTCCGGCATAGACTTCACGGTTTCCATTTACATCGGAGAAGGAATTCAGATATGAAGAATCGGGTATTGACTCTGTTGTTCGTCCTCCCGGCGATCTGTCTTTTCTGTGCGGGAGCCTCCGCGCAGGAGATCCACGCCGTCCCATCCGCGCTCATCACCGCCGATCAGCCGGCCGTCGTGCAAAGCATGGACAAGGCTCCGGCCGCCCTGCTGGGACAGTGGAGCAAGGGTCCCATCCTGCCGACGCCGAAATGCTACGCCGACGCGGTGTATCTCGACGGCGCCATCTACGTCGTCGGCGGACTCGGCGGCGATCGGCGCTTCGACACGAAATGCTACAAGCTCGACATCGCCTCGGGCAACTGGACGGTGGATTTCACGCTCCCCGTACAGCGCGCACTGTCCGCGGTACAGGCCGTGAACGGCAAGATCTACATCATCGGCGGGTACAACGCGACGAATCCCTTCAGCGTGCAGGCGCCGGTAATAGAATACGATCCCGCAACCTCCACACTGACTCCGAAGGCCAACATGCCCCTACCGGTCTACGGTGCGGGATCCTTCGTCTACGACGGCAGGATCTGGATCCTCGGGGGCGGGACGACCTCCTTCACGACCTCGTGCACCACCATCCAGATCTATGATCCCGCTGCCAATACCTGGACGGTTTCAAGCAGCACTACCCCCTACACGGTGTGGGGGCAGGGCGTCGCTGCCGTCGACAATATCGTCCTCCACGTCGGCGGCTGCCGCTACACCAACGGCCAGGGACTCTACGGCGCCTGGGCATACAAGGGCACCGTCGTCGGCGATGAAATCACCTGGGCGCAGATCGCCGATTATCCGGACGGTTCGATCATGCGCTACGCCGCGGGTGCGGACAACAGCAGGATGTATTTCAGCGGCGGCTACAACGCGGGCAGCCAGAGCAGCGGTCCCCCTTCGGGCAAGACCTACAACTACGATCCGGTCACGGATCAGTGGACGATGATGGATCCGAAGCCGACGCCCGTGTACTTCTCGTCCCGCCTCGTCTTTGACGGAACGGACAAGCTCTACATCGTCGGCGGCAATAATACAGCGAATACGGTGACCGCGGAGGTCGAGATCCTGAGCACCACCGCGGAGGGCGGACCGGTCGCCCTCATCGCGAAGCCCACCATCGATACCTGGCTCAAGCTCGGCGGCACGAAGCAGGAACAGGTCCTGCTCGTCAACAACGGAAGCGGCGCGCTCGTCTGGAGCGCGGCAGTCCTCGAGTCCTCGGCCTCGTGGGTGACGCTGCCGACGCCCGGCGGCACGATCCCGATGGGCGAATCAACGCAAATTCCCATCGGACTGAGCACGGATCCCGGAAACGGGACATTCAATGCGACGGTCGTCGTCACCACGAATGATCCGGATCACGCTTCCATACCGATCGCGATCACGATCCATGTGCAGGATCAGGATGTCGACACCGAGCAGAACGTGCTGCTCGAGGAAGGGACGGGCAACTGGTGCGGATACTGTCCCTACGGCGCGGATACTCTGAAAGCCGCGATCGAGAAATATCCCGGACGCGTCTTCGGCATATCCTACCACGGCGGAAACGTGAACGAACCGATGCAGACTCCTTCCACCACGTTCTGGACCAACATCATCAAGCTCGAAGGCTGGCCGCAGGGATCGATCAACCGTATCGTCTTCCCCGGCGAAGCGACGATGGCCCTGAGCCGCGGCGCGTGGATGCGCCGCATCGAGGAAGTCCTCGCGACGCGCCGCAGCCCCATCACTCTGAATGTGCTCTCGAAACTCTACAGTCCCGCGAGCAAATCGACGGAACTGGAGGTTGAAGTCTTCTTCCACCGCGACATCGCGCAGCCCGTGCGGCTCAACGTCGCGCAGCTGGAGGACAACCTCAACTGGACGCAGTCCTTCTACCCGCAGGGCGGCGGATCGACCAAGCTGTATCCCTACTACCACAATCACGTCCTGCGGCAGATGATCCCGTCCGATCCGGGCGAAGTCATCTCCTCCGGCCTCCCGGTCGTGTCGCAGACGCGCATGACGAAGACCTTCCGGTTCACTTCAGTGGATTCGACAGTCGCGACCAGCCGCTTCGTCATCTTCGCGCATGTCTCCGACGGCACGAACTTCGGCGAAATCCTGCAGGCCATCGAGGTCGATCTCGCGGACTTCACGCTCGACGCGAAGCCGCTCCCCGAAGATGCCTCGTTCGCGCTGGAGCAGAATTACCCGAATCCCTTCAATCCCGCGACGACCATGCAGTACGTACTCCCCCGCAGGAGCGCGGTGACCATCGCCGTCTCGGATGCGATGGGACGCGAGGTCGCACGCCTCGTCGATGCGACGGTCGACCCCGGCCGCCACAGCACGACGTTCAATGGCGCCGCACTGCCGTCGGGCATCTATTTCGTGACCATGCGCGCTGGCGAATTCTCGCAAACGCGCTGTGTGACCCTGATGAAATAATCCCGATCACAGCCTTCGGGAAAGGGCCGCAGCAATGCGGCCCTTTTTCATGATCGGGTTATATCATTTCGGTTAGTCTCATCCTGTTTCCGGCAGATCCTTCAGCAGCAGCCGAAGGTCGGGGGCGTGAAATCCTTGTCCGTGGCGTACATCACCTCGCCGTGGACGACGAACTCCTTTTTCACGATCACGCGGTACCATTTCTTCGTCGCCTCGGCGAGGATGGCGACCGCGCAGATGATCATGATCACGGTAAGGATGGAATTCACGTAGCCCTGCGTGGCGGTGTCCGCATTCCGCGTCAGGGGGAGGAAGTTGTCCGTGATGTTCAGCACGCCCGCCGAGAGCGTGGTGACGGCTACGAAGACCATGGGGAGGAAGGTCACCCAGGCGTATCTCTGCTTGCCGGCATTGATGATCGCGCTGGTCGCCACCGCCAGCGCGACGACCGCGAGCAGCTGGTTGGCCGTGCCGAACATCGGCCAGATGGTGCTGATGCTCCCGGCCCAGATGAAGTAGGCCCAGGAGAACACCACGAGTGTCGTGGCGATCAGCGAGCCGGGCAGCCAGTCCGGCCGCTCGAAGGGCTTGTAGAAGCGGCCGACGAATTCCTGCACGAGAAAGCGCGCGATGCGCGTGCCGGCGTCGATGGTGGTGAGGATGAACAGCGCCTCGAACATGATCGCGAAGTGATACCAGTACGACATGAATTTGGCCATGCCCGGGATCGCGGTGAATATCTGCGCGAAGCCCACGGCCAGCGACACCGCGCCGCCCGTGCGTCCCGCAAGCGATTCGCCCACCTCCTTTGAAAGAATGTCCAGATTCACCGGATTCATCGCCAGCTGCGAGAATTTCTCCACCGACACGTTGATCGCGAAGTAATCCGCCGGATGCAGCGAGCAGGCCGCGATGAGTGCGATGACGCCGACGAGTCCCTCCATCAGCATCGCGCCGTAACCGATCATGCGGGCGTCCGATTCCCTGCTGATCATCTTCGGCGTCGTGCCCGACGAGACGAGTGAATGGAAACCCGAGATGGCGCCGCAGGCGATGGTGATGAACACGAAGGGAAAGACCTTGCCGGAAATGATCGGTCCGCCGCCGTGGATGTACGCGGTCACCGCGGGCATCTTCAGATCCGGCGCGACCACGATGACGCCGATGATCAGCGCCGCGATCGTGCCGATCTTCATGTACGAACTCAGGTAGTCGCGCGGCACCAGCAGCAGCCAGACCGGCAGCACCGATGCGAGGAAGCCGTACACCGCGAGCACGATCACGATCTGGTTGCGCGTGAGCGTGAAGACGTCGCCGAGCGCTGTGCCCGGGATGAGGCTGCCGCCGATCACCGCGGCAAGCACCAGCACGACGCCGATCACCGAGGCCTCGCCGATCCTTCCCGGCCGCATGCGCATCCACATGCCGACGAAAATGGCGATCGGGATGGTCATGCCGATGGTGAAGGTCCCCCATGAACTTTCCGCCAGGGCGTTCACCACCGCGAGGCCGAGTCCGCTCAGCGCGATGATGACGATGAGGAGGATCGCGACCGAAGCGACCACGCTGGCGGTGGGACTGATCTCATAGCGCGCGATGTCGGACAGCGAGCGTCCGCGACGCCGGATCGAAGCGACGAGTATGGTGAAGTCGTGCACCGAGCCGGCCAGCACAACGCCGACGAGCAGCCAGAGGAAGCCCGGGAGAAAACCGAACTGCGCCGCGAGCACGGGACCGATGAGCGGTCCCGCGCCCGAGATCGCCGCGAAGTGGTGCCCGAACAGCACCCACTTGTTCGTCGGCTCGTAATTCTGTCCGTCCTTGAGCGTGTGCGCGGGAGTGACGCGGCTGTCGTCGAGCGCGACGACTTTCGCGGCGATGAAGGCGCTGTAATAGCGATAGGCGATGGCCATCACGCACAGGGTGATGATGATCAGCGGGAGTGCATTCATCGAGGGTGTCCGGATTGCTGGTGTGACATTTCCGACGGAGGCCGCGGGCGATGTGCGGATGGCGGTAAAAGTACGAAAATTCCTGGAATCCGAACTATCCCTGAGTACCGTTCAGCGCAGCAGCACCAGCGCCGATTCCGGAGGAGTGCGCCCGGAATGAACGACGAAGAGATAGGCGCCCTCCGGCAGTGCGCGGAGATCGACCGTATTTGTCCCTGCGTGCAATGTCGCGGAATGCACCGTGCGTCCGAGCATGTCCCGCACCTCCAGCGCCGCGTGCTCCGCAGCGGTACGGATGGTGAACACCCCCGATCCGGGATTCGGGAAGACCGCGATATCGTCCGGCACCGCAAGGGCGGCGACAGGAACAGGCGGAGAGTATTCATCCGCACCGATATCCGTCGCGTTTCCCTGGGGACGCGGCGTCCGATCGATATCGTCGGCGACCAGCACCGCAGCGTCGCTGCCTCCGTCGACGACGCCCGGCAGCGCGGAAACGAGGTGGAGATTCCCCGCCGTTGCGTCGATGAACCAGCTCTCCTCCGCGTCCGTGTTGTTCGTCGCCAGCGTGGCCGTGCCGCCGTCGCGTGCGCGTATCGCCCGATTGCTCAGGTTATTGACGATCTCGACGTCATGCGTCCCGGCGAAGCGATATTCGATCGCGTTCGCGTAGCTCACGACAATGGTATTGTTATATACTTTCGTACCGGGCGAGGTCTCGAGCGCGATTCCCACGTCGGGAAAAATGCCCGCTCCGCGGTTGTATATGAAATTGTTCCGGATGATACCCCCGCGGTTTTCGCTGCCGCCGAGTCCGAAACCGATTCCCCTGTCGCAGTTCAGAATGACATTCCTCTCGACCGTATTATCCGCGCAGTCGTTCCAGAAATGCACGGCGTGCTCGGCCACCGAGCCGGCGGGACTCTGAATATCCTGGAAATGATTGTCCCGCACGATCCAGCCGCGTCCCTTGTGGATATCGAGTCCCCCGATATAGTAATTCGGACCGATCCCATCCGTATACTCGAAGCGGCTGCATTGCACGATGCCCGAATCGATGCTCGCGCGATCTGTCGCGCCCTTGAGCATCTGCTGGTAGGTATCCTGTATCCTGACATTGTGCACGAACAGATGGTGGCCGCTGACCTGTATGCCGTGATTCCCCACTCCGCGTATCGTCAGGTCCGCGATCGTGACATGGTCGCCGGCGATGAGCAGGCCGTCCTCCGTCGCCGGCTCGACGTCTCTCATCCCGTCTCCCTCCAGGATCACCGCATCGCGCCGGCCCGACAGGCCGCGGATCACCACGTTGCTCGCGGTCAGGTAGGGAAAGGATGCGGTGGACGCGATGCGGTAACTGCCGTCCGCGATCAGGATCGTGAGATTCCCGCCCTCGGTGTTCGCCCGGTCTATCGCTGCGCGAAACTCTCCTGCCGTTTGCACGGTCACGATCTCTCCGATCACGAGGCCGCAGGGTACGACGGTATTGTCCCGGACCTGCGCCACCGTGCAGCCGCAGTCTCCGGCTCGATCGCCGGTCAGCCGTTTCAGCCCGGCTTCCTCCTGCGCCGCTGCCTCTGCATTCCAGATGAAGCATACAACGGCAAGCACCACCGTGCATCCCGTACGGATTTTCATCGTTAACCTCCAGGTGCCAATGCCGCCACAGACCTGGCACTCACTGTGTCTGCGAATAAAGATCGTGACCAATCATGAGACGCGTGAGCTGATAAACTACACGATGTCATGGGGATTCGCAATCCCCGGTTCAGCGATCGAGATGCGGCCGGACCTCCTCTCCGCCCGCGGTGACGGGAAAATCGGGATCGGGGATCTACCTCAAACAGATCGGCATCGGCAACGCCGCCCGTTTCGACATCGCCAATGCCGGCTCGACGAACAACTGCCTCGAGGCATCCTCAAACGGGACGGGCGCGACCATCTATGGTTCGAATACCAATACCGGCGGACTGATCCTCCAACTCAACAATGGCACGAACCGGAAGATGTTCGTCGAGTCCAACGGCAACGTCGGAATCGGAGTCGACGACGCGACACAGGATCTCGATGTCCTCAACAACGCGCGTTTCAGGGGCGTGGGCTCGGGCACCTATGCCAGCGCCTTGAACCTCACTTCAACGGGAATCCTGACCACAGCGACGTCGGACCGCCGGCTCAAGGAGAATATCCGTCCCCTCGAACGCTCCCTCGAAAAAGTGCTCGCGCTCCGTGGCGTACGCTTCCATTGGAAGCAGGACTCCCCGAAGACGGACAGGATCGGATTCATCGCACAGGACGTCGAACCAGTGCTGCCGGAACTCGTGTTCACCAATCCGACGGACGGATTCATGGGAGTAAACTACGCCGAGATGACCGCGGTGCTCGCCGAGGCGATCGAGGAACAGCAGAAAATGATCGACGCGGTGACCGAAGGCGGACGCGCGCCGGGTAAGGGTCCTCGTTCGAGATCCCTGGATCATCGCCGGGATGTTATATACCATAAATCAGACATATTATATTTTTTTCTCTGATTTTCAATTCCCTTGCGAGAAATTCCGTGCTGCAGTACATTTTCACTGTCACATCGTATATCGTCCGACGTACCTGAAGCAGCAGGCGCAGTAAATTGCTGCTTTGATAACGTTGTCGCCGAACGAAAGACCGTCGAGGAGACGCCCGTGCGGCACGCAGCGATATTCATCTTACTCGCGACGCATACTGTCCTGCTCCTCCCTCTTCATGCGCAGGAGGATGGCGGGGAGAAATCCAGCCTCACCTACCAGATCCGTCCAGCGTTCACCTTCCTGATGTCGACCGTGCAGAAACCCGAGGGGGAAGCGCTGAACATGACGCTGTACGGGCAGCTGCGCTCGCAGTGCGCCTTCGACGTGGGGAAGCTGCACATCCGTTCCTACGCGAACATCGATCTGATGCGGCAGGCCTTCTCCGACGCGCCGCCCATCACGATGCGCGACGACCTGGTGATGTCGCTGATTCCGTCGGTGATCATTTCCGATTTCGCGAAGCTGAGCCTGTTCCTCGAAATGACGATGGAAACGAGATTGACGAACAACGAGATCGACGGCGTGGCGACGCGCTTCATGGATCCGGCGTTCTTCTACGAGACCCTGTACATCGGCCAGTGGTACGACTGGAAATCCGAGAGCGAGAAGCACCGCATCAGCGCGCGCTACGGACTGGGCTACGCCTTCCAGCAGACAGTGCGCAACCGCTTCCTGCTCACCGACCAGCGCACGATGAATCTCGATCCGGAAAACCCGCTCACCGCCGTCGCGCAGGCGCCGAACGTGACGCTCGAGTCGGGTTTCAGCGGTCTCGCGGCCTTCGAGTACAACGGCGAGCTGGCGGAGAATATGACGTCCTTCGTGCAGGCCTTCGGCGTCACGCTGTCGAAGGACCTGCTCAGCTTCACGTACCGGAAATCACATGCCGTGCTGCAGCTCGGCGCGGGAATGACCTACAGGCTGTTCTGCCTGCGCTACGACATGCGATTGGCCTATGACCCGAATTATTCATCGCGCCGACAGCTCGACCAGACCATCTCATTTGGGGTGCAACTTGAAATCATGGATTGAATACGGTAAAGAGGAGTGCCCGTACCAGCCCGGCATGAAGCCGAACGACGGACAGCATCCGCAACAATCCCTCTCCACCAACCAAAAGAAGGAGACGATACCATGAGAGGACTAACTCTCGGCATGCTGGCGCTGTTCTTCCTCGCCTCGACATGCGGCTATGCACAGCTGACCAAGCCCATCAGCGGCACTCCGTACGGTGAAGCCGTACAATCCACCGCGACGCAGTATGCCTTGTCGCAGGCGATGCCGATCGCGAAATCCCTCGTCGGAAAGAAAATCGTCATCGTCGGAATGGCTCAGAAACTCGCGATACTGACAAAGATCCCGGTGTGGTTCTGGCTCACCGAAGGAACGGCGAAATGCCCGATCGTCAACAAAATGACCGCGACTGTCCCAACAGGCTACCTCGGTCAGAAAGTGGGCGTCCTCGGCAGTTTCGCGATTAACTCGCTATCGAACGAGATGAGCTTTCTCGCAACCGGCATCACAATCGTTGCCTCGACGAGCTCTACTGAAATGCAGACCGCGACGAAAACCGCCGTCTACGGCACGCCCATTCCCGCCACCGCGAAGGTCATGACGCTCGCGAACGCGCTGCCCGTGATCAAGCAGATTCTGGGACAGATGATCGTCGTCACCGGCGCGGTGTCGTCAGGTACCGCCATGGTACCCGCAGGTACCACGCCGCCCTGGATCACGCTTGTGGATGGCACCGCGAAGGTGCCCGTGAGGAAGAAGATTGCCGCGGTCGTGCCGGCCCTGACCGGCGGTCAGAGGATCGCGCTCTACGGCACTTTCATACTGAATGCGACCACCAAGGCAGTGGAATTTGCCGCTGTCTCGCTGCGCATCCCGTAGTACGTCGCGGATTTCACGCAGTCAGTGAAACACAATCAGCAAATCCCCGGCGGAAGCCGGGGGTTTGTTATATACTTTTCCCTGTCCGGTTATTCCGAGCAGCCGCGTTTGACCGCAAGACATGTATTTTCCATGTTGCATGTACATCCTCTTCATCCACTCCCGGCCGAGTTTCCCATGAATATTTCTCGCTTCTCTTTCGCCTGCATGATCATGATCGCCGCCGCCATGACCGCATCGGCGCAATGGACGAACGGCCAGGCGGCCGATCTCGTTCTGGGGCAGCGTGATTTCACGGGTAATTACCCGGGACGGGGAGCGGACTCGCTTGACGCCCCGACGTCGATCGCGATCGATCCGGCGACGGGGAAGCTCTTCGTCGCGGATATCGCCAACCACCGCGTGCTTCGCTGGCCCGCGGTTACGTCGCTCGCGACGGGTATGCCCGCGGAGGCGGTGCTGGGACAGACGAATTTCGACACGACCGACGCGGCCGTCGCGCGCAACCGCATGGATTTTCCGACCGCCATCGCGATCGACGCCGCCGGACGGCTGTGGGTGGCCGATGCCCTGAATAATCGCGTTCTGCGATTCGATAATGCCGCGGCGAAGCCGTCGGGCGCCGACGCGGACGGTGTGCTCGGACAACCGGATTTCAACTCGAAGCAGAAGAATCTCACTCGAACAGGCATGGATTACACGCGCGGTATCGCGGTCGACGGCAACGGGACGCTGTACGTGTCGGACCAGTCCAACAACCGGGTCCTTCGCTTCGACAATGCTGCTTCGAAAGCGAACGGAGCCAGTGCCGACGGCGTGCTCGGCCAGCCCGATTTCACATCCAATAAGGATACCGTCTCGCAGAACGGCCTGAAGTGGCCGCGAGGACTTATCGTCGATCCGCAGGGTCGCCTGTATGTCGCGTCGAGTGCGCAGAACAGGGTGCTTCGTTTCGATAACGCGGCGACGAAAGCGAACGGCGCCAACGCTGATGCAGTGCTGGGGCAAGGAGATTTCACATCTTCATCGGCCGCGACGACGAGAACCGGGATGCGGGACGCGAGCGGCGTGGCAATCGATGCCGCCGGCCGCCTCTACGTCGCGGATGCGGAAAACCATCGCATCCTTCTGTTCGATGACGCGGCAACGAAGGCCAATGGCGCGGAAGCAGACGGCGTGCTCGGTCAACCGGATTTTGTTACGAGCACTATTACGACCAGTCAGACCGGGATGTACTCTCCGTGGGCCTGTGCAGTCGAAAATGCCCGCGGCAAACTCTGGGTCGCGGATGTGCTCAACAACAGGATACTGCGCTTCACCGCGAGCGAACCGCTCGCCGCCGGCGGTCTGGCGAGCACTGTCGAAGAATTCACACTGTCCCGGAATTTCCCCAATCCGATGCGAACCCACACGACGTTCGAGTACACCTTGCCGCGCCAGTCTCCGGTGCGACTGGAGATCCACAGCCTGCTCGGTGTGAAATTGCACACGCTGGTGGATGCCGTCAAACCCGAGGGGACGCATCGCGTCGAGTGGGCGAACGACGCCCTGCCGAGCGGTGCGTACGCCATCGTCCTCCGTGCAGGAGGAAATACCGCGATCCGCGTGATGAACATCCTGCGGTAGCCTCCGGGATGCTCCCGCGACGACCGGATCACATGGTTCAGCGCGACAGGACAGTACGAAGCACACCGTGCCGATCATGATCATCGCACATGCATGATCCCCATTGTGCGGACCGCGACGGCGGACACGGCGCGGATGTGGTAGACGCCCGACGGACAGTCGGCTGCGTCGAACGGGATGGCATGTCGGCCCGGGGAAAGCTCGCCCTCGTGCAGAACACGGATCAGTTTACCCAGCTGATCGTGAACGGTAACCTGGATATCGCGCGACTGCAATGCCTGTACATTGATCACAGTGAGCGTCGTGAAGGGATTCGGCACGCAGGACTCGATGACAAATTCCACGGGAATGTCGACCGGATCGACGTCATCCCTGCTGTAAATGAACATCTTGAAGCGGCGGTCCGCGTGTGTGCTCCGAGTGCAATAGACGCCATCGGTCGCTTCGACATGCCAGTACCCCTCCACCTGTTGACACCCCGATCCCGAGAACGAAAAGCACAGACGGAGGAACAGGTCAACGAGTTCCTCCTCCACGAGCGTCCTTTTCGCGCTTCTACCACCGTCATCCGAGACGTACCGTGACTCGGTGTGTCGAGCGGGATCCGTGATGACGAGCGTGTAGCGGATGGAATCCGTGAACCGCGTGGTATCGTGAATAGACTGTCGCATCCTCCGGTAGGCATCGCCGGAATCATCCGGCTCCCAGCTGAATGTCATGCGATAGTGATTACCCACCAGGTTGATCCCGAACAGCTCGTCGGATTGGGGCGTGATGAGGGCGAATGCCGCGGGCGCATGTGGGAACACGGAAAATGCGTCGCTTTCTCCGAATATATCCGGAAAATCGTCACAGTATGCCATCAGCCGCTGCTCCGGCGCGCCTTCCGCGCGCGCGAAATTGGCGGTGAGCGTGATTGATGCGGTTCCCTGCAGGTCGAAGGGGAATGCGAAATATCCGTGTGTGGCGGCTTCGAATTCACCGGGAAAGCGCGCCGAAAGCCGGATCCGCAGTGTTGTATCGACCGGTTGACCGGATTCGTCGAGCGCGGTGATTCTCACTTCGAACGGCCGCAGTACATAGACAGCGTGCGCGTCCTCCCGTGGCCAGGTGATGTCGACTCGCAGCCGTTTGACGGGTCCCGTGGCATTCCCATGGGGGGACCTGGCGGGAATAGCGGCATGCTGCAGCGGAGATCCGTGAAATTGCTCCGTATGTGCGAATCCGGAGAGCAGGAACAGTACCACAATGACCGCGGTGGTCGATCGCATGAGTCACCTCGAATGATGTGCACGTCCGGATCCATGACACATGAGGGGGCGATCCGTTCCCACGATCAGCGTGTCTTTCGTGAAATCAGACGAGTGGATCCGGGCATCTTCCGCGGTTGAAAGGCTGCTCCCATCGACATCATCACTGCGCATCGCCGTTGTCCGTGGCGCGTGTGAAAAATCATGACGACGCTGTGACGATCCGGTACAGGACGTCCCCGATTTCGATCGTTTTCACCGGATTTCTGACTGGCAGGAATTTTGCATTGAATGCGTCATTCCGGATTCATAACATAAGTGTATTGGTATTGTGGCGATTTGATCCCTATTGCGGCCACGGAAAAAAACAGCTAAAACGGAGTTCCGCCGATGAAAACCATCATTCCCCTTCTTATTCTTCTTCTCCTCTCTCCTATCACGGGAACGGTAACCCGAGCCCAGCCTCTGCTGCAGCGCCTGTCGACGGCCCACGGTCCTTTCTGGTCCGAAGCGTTCGGCACGGCGGACTGGCGTGGCAGCGACATCGGCTTCGTCGTGGTCAAGCATACGGCAATGCTCTACGTCGTGCGGCAGGATGCGCGGCATGACACCATCGCCGTCTTCCCCATCTGCGCGATGGAGACGAGTCCCGGATTCAAGGAACGGCAGGGGGACGGCCGCACGCCCGACGGGATCTACCGCATTCCCCTGCTCAATCCCGCGAGCAGTTATCACCTCTCCTTGAAACTCGATTACCCGAACGCAGTGGACGATGCGCGGCACCGCCGGCACACGCGGCTCGCCGGGCAGACCTGGCCGCAGGGCGGCGACATATTCATCCACGGGAAATGCGTATCGATAGGCTGCATCGCGATGACCGACGACGCCATCGAGAAGCTCTACCTCCTCGTGGCCTCCCTTCCCGCCGGCAGACGCCGGATTCCAGTGCTCGTGCTTCCCTACGACGACGAATCGCAATACGAGCAGATGTACGTCCACGCGGACCGGCAGTACCGTACGGATGGCGATCCCTTCTGGCTGTTGCTGCGCGACCACCTCGACAACATGCGCGACCTCTGGCGCTACTACCGCGATTCGGGACGCATTCCAAAGGCCGTGCCGACTGCCGCGGGCCTCTATGCCCTGCCGCGGAATCACGAATAGAAGGCACGCAAATAAAACGGGCGCAAGCCCCTTCCGTCCTGCGCTGCCGCGGTCCATGTTATTCCGCCTCCGCGGGATCGTTGCGGTAATCCTCCCCCTCGACGATTGCTTTCTCGCATTCGCTTCGCCGCCCTTGAATCATTCCTTCTCCGGCGATACATTGTCGCGATCACCAAACCTGCCGGAGGATATCGATGTCGTCGGTCCGCGGTGTTTCCACCGCGTCATACATGACTGTTCGTGAAGCATGCGGACGAGCGCGATGAACCTGTTTTTCATCGCGGGGATCGGCGTCGCCGTGTTCATCGAGTTTCTGCTGCTCACCAAGAAGCGGAAATCGGTCTCCGACCGGATACTCACCGTGTGGATGTTCATCATCATCATCCACCTGTTCCTCTTCACGCTCTTCTTCACGGGCGACATTTACCATGCCCCCTTCCTGCTCGGGACGGAACATCCGCTCCCGCTGCTCCATGGCGTGTTCCTGTACGACTACGTGGCCGCCGTCACCGGACAGCTCCCAACACGCCGATGGGCGCTGCTCCTGCACCTGCTTCCCGCGGCACTGATGTACATGTACCTCATGACGTTTTTCTCCCTCCAGACGGACGAGAAGATCGCCGTCTACCGGAACATGGGCGCGGGGTATGAGGGATTCATTCTCGTAAGGTATTATGCGATCGCGATCTCCGGCGTCGCGTATGTCATCGTCTCCCTCCTGTTGCTGCGGAGACACCGTAAGAACGTTCGCGAGAGTTTCTCCGACCTCGGGAAGGTGGATCTCCGCTGGCTGCAGATACTCACCTACGGTCTGGGCGGCATCTGGCTGCTCGTCCTGCTTTTCCGGAACGATCCGCTGATCTTCACCGGAGTCGTCACATTCGTCTTCCTGATCGGTTTCTTCGGCATCAGGCAGGGGGACATTTTCACGCATGGCATACAGAGCAGCGACGGGGACGAATCCGCGGACGGGGATGCACCTGTGCGCGGGAATACAAACACCTTTTTGGATATGCTCGCGGACGGGGATGCTCCCGCGGAGGCGGATTCACCCGCGTACAGAAACGGTATACCCGAGCGGGAAATCGAAGACGGGCGAAGCGCAACCGCGGAACAGAGGAAGAAATACACGAAGTCCGGCCTCGGTGAGGACGCGGCCGCAGCGCTGCATGCGGCATTGATCGCGCTCATGTCGGGACAGGAACGCTACAGGAAGAGCGATCTCTCGATCGATGATCTCGCCGAGGAGCTGCGGGTGCATCCGAATCATCTCTCGCAGGTCATCAATCAGAAGGAAGGAAAGAATTTCTACGATTTCGTGAACTCCTACCGTATCGCCGCCTTCAAGCGGAAGATCGAGGCCAGGAAGAACCAGCGGTACACCCTGCTTTCCCTGGCCTTCGACTGTGGATTCAGCTCGAAATCGTCTTTCAACCGGGTCTTCAAGAAAGAAACCGGCCAGACACCCTCCGAATTCTCCGCATTTCTCGCCGGCGCCGATCGTCAGCCCTCCTAGTGCCATCCTGCAGGCTGGCACCCCTATCTCTCGTCCCACCTTCCACGCTGCAACGAAACGGTTGCGCGGGACGGGTACAATCGCCCCAGACACTGGTCACGATTTTCACACACCAATCTGGAGCAAACATGATACACGGTTTTCGGGCAATCGCCGCAGCGGCGCTGCTCACACTTTCCCTCAGTGCATGCGAAATACTCGAACCCGGCCAGCCGGGCGACCTGGTGCCGCTGACGGTGGACGAAGATTCCTCGCTGCCTTCCATCCACGTCAACGGCACCGTCCTGCATGCCGAAAGTTTCGGAGATCCGCGCGATCCCATGATCGTCGTTCTCCACGGCGGACCCGGGGGGGACTACCGGGGGATGCTCAAATGCGCGACCTTCGCCGCAGACGGATTTTTCGTCGTGTTCTACGATCAGCGCGGCTGCGGCCTGTCGCGGAGATATGAGAAAGACCTGTACGCGACGCGGGGTCCTGACCTGTTCGTCGAGGATCTGGCCGCGGTGATCGGGCATTACCGGACGCCCGGACAGAAGGTGTTCCTGATGGGACTATCATGGGGCGCGATGCTCGCGACTGCGTACGTCAACGAGCATCCGGGCGATATCAGCGGTCTGGTGCTGATGGAACCGGGCGGCTTCACCTGGAACGATACGAAGGAATATCTCACGCGCTGGCAGACCATGGATCCCTTCGCGGAAACGGTCAACGACATGCTCTTCGTCGATCAGCTAGTGACGGGCAGCGATCACAACACGATCGACTACAAGGCCGCCGTCCAGGGCGCAGCCGAATACGCGCCCGGAAACGCGCTCGGCATCGCGGGTCCCGAGCCCTTCTGGCGAATGGGCGCGGCCTGCGCGGCGGGCGCCTACGAATACGCGCGGGAGCATTCCTTCGACTTCACCACCCAGCTGCAGCAATACGACAAACCCGTGCTGTTCCTCTACAGCGAATACAACAAGGCCTACGGGAAATCGCATGCCGAACGCGTATCGGCCGCCTATCCCCGCGTGCAGCTCGTCGAGATCCGCGGCACGGGACACGACATCGTTTATTTCGGCTGGGAGAATTTCCATCCGGTCGCCACGGCCTGGCTCGACACCGTTCGGTGAAACCATGCAAACGAAAGACAAAATCATTCCAGGAATTGAGAAACCATGAAAACCATATTTTTCGCCTTGACCATCTTCCTCGCCGTCGCGGAAATCGGTGTTGCACAAAATGTGAACTGGAAAAATTCACCCGCGGATCGGCCGAACCGGATGGAAATGAATCTCGGATATGACTATGCCGCCGCGGCGTCGCTTGCATACAGCAGGGCATTCACGCTCGGACTCCCGGTCGTCGCGGGCGCGCGCATCTCGCTGCCCATGGGCAATCAGGTATTCGACGATTTCGCGATCCACATGGGAGCGCAGGTGGAAGTGTTTGAATGGCGGGGATTCTCCCTCGCTGCGAACATCGGATCGAATTTCCGGCGTTTCCAGAACGGCATGGTGCGCATTGTCGGTTTCGGCGCCGATCTCGCCGCGATCGCGGGATATTACACTCCGTCCTGGTACGCGGCCGCCGAGTTCGGTTTCGACAAGGCCGTGACGACGCATCTGAGGCATGCCGACGCGATGAAGGAATTCGGATTCCCCGCCGTCCGCGACGGCTGGTACGTTCCCACGGGAGGGAATTTCCACTACGGCATACAGGCCGGACTCACGCTCTCGCGGCTCGCGGATCTCTCACTACGCCTCGGCGCGACCGATGCGCAGTTCGACGACGTCGACGCCGCGCTCCCCTATTACCTGCAGCTCGGTGTCGGCGTGAAATTCTGACCGTGAACGACGAATGTCCGGCGGGAGCAATGCATCGTTCGTGCAGCTCCCGCCGGCATTCGCGTTCCGGATCGGGAATTACCGTCCGGGGAGGATGACCAACGATCTGAAATGCTGTTCATGCGCCGCGAGTCCGACCAGATAGGATCCGGCGGCGAGTCCATCGATCGGCAGCGCAAGGAAATGTCCGCCTTCCGCGAGAATGCCCGCGTCGCGCCGTCGCAATTCGCGGCCGAGCAGATCGAAGATACGCACGACGACGCGGGACGCCTTCGGCAGAACGAAGCGTGCCGTTGCGTAATGCATGGCGGGTGAGGGAAATATCTCGAAGGAGAAGGCCAGGGACCGGCCGGCACCTGTTTCTCCGAACGCGAGCACCTTGCCGTGAACGTCATAGCCATGTCCGTCCTCGACATTGCTCTCGAAAAGAAAATGGACCTGCCGCTCTTCCATGACAACGGAATGTGCACGATGATCATCGAGAGTCGGCAGTTCCGGCGGCGCGGAGAGATAGAACGCCATCGTTTCGCGTCGCCGCAGGCGATCGTCGTATCGCAGGGCCTTGCAGGAATCCGCGACCGACCAGGTGCACAGCATTCCTCCTGCATCCGGCCATTGCACGGTGACCACGGGCGTGTCGTCGACACGAAGGGGGATGGATTCCAGCCATGGGGTCCAGCCTGTTTCCGCGTGCGCGCTCAGAACATGCAGCGAAGCCTCGTCATACCACTGATCATCGCCGGCGGTTCGATCGCCGAAATAGCGTTGTTCCGTCCAGCACAGCGCGATATCGCGTTCCGCGCTGATCGCGCAGGCAAGCAGATACCAGTCATTCGCCTCATCGAGCAAGGCGCTCGCCGGAATCGTGAGAGCGGTATCGACGGCGCCGTCAGAGGAATACACCGTCGCGTGAAAATCCCTTATATACAATCCGCTGTCACGCGCAAGGCGGTATGAGGCATGAAGCACATCGCCCCGTACGTTGACATCGAGTGCCGCGATCGTTCGTTGTATGGTTTCGTGGAACCAGATCAAAGGCCAGGTCGACCGGGAAGCCCTCGAAGGACCTTCGTCCCCGTTCCATGTGAGACGGACGAGTGTCACTGGTGCGTTGTGGTCTCCAATGTCGTAGTATCCGAGATGTACCATGCCGTCCTTTCCACAGGCGAGAGCGAGCGGAAGATTTGACCAGGTCGTGTCGTCGAGGCATACCGGTTTTCCGCGCAGCACTCCATCGGGACTGATTCTGTCGAGATACAGGGCCGCATTATGGCGCGGATTGACCGAGCGGTACACGAGCAGGAAGCTGCCGTCCGGCATCGATGCGACGTCGTGTATGCCGGCGTACTCCAGTTCCATCTCGAGATTCGGACTCGATATCGGTCCGACGGGATCGAGCAGTTCATCGAGGACCTGACACTGCAGCATGCTGATCCCGGCCGGTGCGGTCTGCCAGCACGCGAGATAGCGGCCGGCGCCGTTGCCGTAGAGAGACGGCGCCACTTGCCACGCTCCGCACCTGTCGTCCGACACCGCGCCCAGATCCTCGACCGTCGGTGATTCACGCACGATGCGCGTGAGACGAAGCTGATTGATGCTGACGGTGAAGGATTCGCTCGATATCACCGCCCATACCGCGAGCAAGCCCGCGACCGGATCCTGGATCATGTACGGATCCCCGAGCTGGAACCGCGCGGGGCCCGGGAATTCGCAGTCGAATCTCCGAATATCGAGGAGATTCCCGGCGCCGTCAATGCGCGCTATGGCGTGGTCGGGATCCGGATCCATCCAGTACAGCTGGAATCCCGATCCGGTGTCGCCCAGCGCCTGAAGCCAACTCCCGTATCCCGCTTCGATAGACTGAATGGGAGTCACTGTTCCATTGCCGCAATCCACCTGGCGCCATTCAATGGACAGCCGATCATTTTCGCCCTCATAATTTCCGTGCCTCCTTGCGATCAGCAGCTGGCCGAAATTGTTGACCATTGCCGTGGGCGCGTCAAAGGAATGGTCGCCGATCGAAGGAAGCGGTGGAAAGATTTCAAGCGTTTCCGGACAGGGTTCTCCGTCCTTTTCGATGAACGCGAGAACAACCGCCGTGGAATCGGAGCGGCCTCTCGAGAGCACCGCCACGGCGCGGTCATCCGGGAGGGCGAGTAGAATCCTGGCCCGATCCAACGTCGGCCCATATCCCTGCAGGGAATGCAGCTCTGAAATCGCAGTGCCGGTGGAGGAGAACAGACGATAGTGCACGAACCGCGGTGTACTAAGTTTCATTGCTCCCGGCGACCTCGCCACGATGAAGGATGCGTCCGAAAACACCTGGACGGAAATCGTCCCGAATCCCGATGTATCGGGGCCGACATCGAGGGGAATTTCATCTCCGAGCGTCGCCGTCGCGAGGTCGAACAAACGGGCGCGAAGTTCGACCTCGTTCCTGATCCACACGATGACGCCGCTTCCATTCGCGTTGACGTCCACCACCGCGCCCGCATGCGCATTCGCGGAACCCGTGATCCACACCGGCGCTGTGTTCACTTTCAGGTTCGGTCCCACCCTCACGCCCGCCGCATAACATTGGAGGTACACATCCGGATTGCCGTTGCGCGCATCCTCCCAGACGATCGCGACATTGCCCTTTCCATCGGATGCGATGGCGGGATTCAGCTGATCCGCGGCATATCCCGGGCAGCCCGGCGTGATGTTTTTCGATTGAATGACGGGAAGCGGCGCGAATTCCGACTGCTGCGCCCGCACTCCGGCGAGCGGAGCGATGATCGCGGCAAAAAGCATGACCCCGGCCAGTGACGGATTCCAGAACATCATACCCTCCATTGTCTACTCGGGAATCGACGACAAACGGCGTATCGCCACAGAGCAATCTTCGATCAATTGGAGAAAAATATCGCGGATTCTCCGGAATGTCAAGCGATGTCGCGACCGGGACGCACAGATCCGCCCTGATATGCAATGGGTTCGCCAGCGTTCCCGCGCTGCTGGTCAGATACCGAGTGCGGTTTAAAACCCTACCTCCAGCACCTCCTCGCGGACGGACTCGAAATGCAGGTCTCGCTGACGCTGGTTGAAGTAAGCAGCGGTGCGGTAGGCGCCGAGGATGTTGGCGATGTGGAAGATGCCCGCAACGGAGAGAGAGATGGCGGTGAGGGGTCGCCCCGCGCCGCGCTGGATTTCGTACTGGTTGGCGATGTAGGCGGTGAAAGCGAAGGCGGCCACGTAGGAGAATGCCTGGAGGGCGTCGACGGTGTGCCGGCAGAGGGCCTGGCCGAGACCGGGAAGCACCGCGGAGGAGATGGCCATCAGCACGGGACTGCGCGTGGGGAGATCCCCCGCCGTTGCGAGTGCGCCGTCGAAGCTCCGCATCAAGCCGGGCGGGAAACCCGAGGCGAAGCGAGGGTCGCGCAGACCGGATGACAGATCGCCCGTGACGCCCGCGGATTCCCGGTCGAGTAATGTGCGAAGCTGCCGCCGCGCGGTGGGATAATCCTCGAGATCGGTGAAGGCTAGCGTGAGAAAAAGATCCGCCAGACCGCTGCTGTCGTTTCGCGCCGCTTCGGTCAGCCAGGGAATCGCGATCTGCGGCGAACCGAGCTGGAGATGCGAAAGTCCGAGATGCAGCCGCGCCCTATGTGCAATGTCGGGCGACAGCGACGGACGCCCGAGAAGTTCGGCTCCCGCGGCGAGCGCATGGTCGAAGCGCCGGCTGTACCGGTACGCGGCGGTGATGCGGTACGCATACCACGAGGCGGAATCGGGATCGGTCGCGAAGTATTCCAGTTCCTTGTACACGCTGATGGCGCGGTAGTAGTCGTGCTCGCGCATGAGCCAGTCGGCGAATCCGGAGCGTGTGCGCCCGGATGCTTCCCATGGGGCATCGGACTGCGCGACCGCCGCGCCTGCCATTCCACACAGCAGCACGAGGAAAATCACCACCCGAAGCCGGGTGTCAATCGCCGAGATATGGCGTGTCGTCGAGCTTGAGAAAGCCACCATGCAGAATCCTGAATGGATAGTGGTTGAACGCGAAGGCGTGCTCCCTGTAGAAATACCGGTCGATGAACAGCAGCAATCCGACCGCACCATGCCGTTCGACGGCCTCGGCGGCGAAACGGGAACAGCTGACGGCGAAAGGACATCGGCTGATGGAATGTCCGCTCATATGGTCGCGGTACAATCCGATCGCCGCGCGTACGAGCAGGCGCAGTGGCGAGAAGGATGTGTCGGCCGAATATTCCTCCCGCGGCGCGCAAGCCGGATCGCGCGGGGCTGGGGGCGTCGCGAACGTCGACGATGATGTCGCGCGTGGAAGTTCCGTCTCCCAGGGCTCATCGGAGAGCAGCGTTTGCTGGGCTGTCGCTCCTGAAACGAGGACGAAGGCCCAGAAGGCGAATAGCCAGGGACGGATGTCAGCGCGCGGCATCGCGCACGAGGGGGACCCTGAACTGACGAAGGTTGTTGTTGCGATCCATGGCGCGGAACTCCGCGAAGAGGCGTCTTTCGCCTGTCTCGCTCATCGCCGTCGACAGGCTCACCGCCACCGTCTCCGGCTCGAGCGTCCACATCGCGCCGTTCACTGCGTCGATGACCAGCCCGATCAGTCCGCCACAGATGATGTTGCCGAGATACAACGACTGGAAGGACTGGCTGATCGGCAGCGTCACCGACTGGTAGCCGTCCATCGAAATAGTGACGGCATACTCCTCCTTCTTCGGAAGCTTAACCGTAGCCGGCGTGGTGCCGTTGAACACCTCCATGCCGTTCGATGATTTGACCACGACCTTAGCGCTCGTGGGACTGCTGGTGAAAAGAATGTCCTGCTGCGTACCGGTGAGAATCGTCGCGCAGCCTCCGACGACGAGCGCGAGAACTGCAACGGCAAGGATCGATCCGAACACCTTCATTCGTACCTCCTGGAATAATGGATACCACCCGAGATGCAAAGACTCTGCGTTTTAAAGGCTGATGATACACATCTTCCCTGACAAAATCAATGTTCCGGATACGATTATCCCTTCAGAGTAAAATCCCACCCTTTCCCCTCTCCACCACCTCCATAGGTGCTGACTTAAGCTGAACGTCGCAGGGTGAATCCAGGATTCTCGTGCAACAGCTTTCGGGTACGACAAACAGTCATTGTACGCGAAGAAAGACATTACGGAAGTCAATCGGATTGTTTCTGATCACGCGCTGCAATAGAGATATTTGTCAAGCTCGAGCTCGTCGGCGATCTAATGTTATGAGAGAATTTTCACATGCACCGAGCGCATGCATTTCCTCTACACTTATGCATTTGTGAAGAGGGTATGTATTGCTCCCCGCGTTGTTTCCCGATCCCGGCGGCGGTGGGACGAAGGCGTCGCCGGACTGGGGAGAGTGACTCTCCCTCCCACCACCGTGCAGGACGCGCACATCCATCCCCTCAATCCGGGCCGGACGAGCCATTCCCCAGTGGCAGGATATTTGCATTGATACCCGTGCAGCAATTCACCATAATAGAGTCTTGCGAACAGTGGCGATTTAATCCCTATTGCGGCCACGGTAAACAACCAGCTAAAAAGGAGCCTTCCGATGAACTCCCTCTTCCCTCTCCCCGACAATCCGGACGATGCCCTCTTCAATGGCATTTCCTTCTGCCAGATCGGCGCCTATCCCGGCGCTCAGGTCTTCCTCGACCACTGTCTCGTGAATGATCCAGGCAACATCCGGGCGCGATACTACCTCGGTCTCACACAGTTCCGCCTCCACGAATACGATGCCGCCGTCCGTACGCTCAATCAGCTCGAGCGCATGGGCGATCCCGAGGCGCGCCTTGCCGCGCAGATGCTGCAGCGGACCTACCGGCTCGAGGAAGGCAATCCGATGTTCGATGTGAAATTCCTCGGGAAGGACGTCGTGAACGCGCTCTGCGAGTACCGCGACGAGTCCATCCTCGAACCGGAATTGTTCGCTCGCATCGTCTGGCAGCAGCCTTGCGGACTGAGCAAGCTTCCGGACACCGCGCTGGATCTCTCGATCGTGCTCGGTCCGAATCATCACTGGCTGTGCGTCATACCGCCTTCGCAAGGCCTGCATTCGCGAGACTGTCCGCTCCCTGTTCTTCCGACATGGACATGTTCGGCAAAGGTATTCGACCGGGTCGGCGCCGCCATGATGTTCTTCCAGCGCGCCCTGTACGATTGGCGCGAAACGTTCGCGCGATTCTTCACGCCGCAGATCGTGCAGACGACCTTCCCGGAGGTGCATCAGGAGATCCTGCTGCGCCGCATCTTTCCCGAACCGTTCGTGTTCCCGCTCGGACTGCTGGAAGGACTGTTCCCCATCACGACAGCCGATATGCGCCGCATGTTCATCAATAATCCAGCCGAGGTACTGAGGAAAAAGGAAGAATCCCTCTGAGTGGTTGCGAGACGGCGGGCGGTCCGCTGTCCGCTGCGCGGGAAAAACAGGCGCAGGACCATTCCGTCCTGCGCCCTCGATATTCCGTTCATCCGATCCGAATCATATGGATTGCTTCGGGTGGAGAAAATTTCCACGCGCACAGCGTTCACGATTTTCCTTTTCCCTTGCCCTTCCCGCTGCTTCCGGGGTCGGACGATCTGCGCATGAAGGCAACCCGCTCGCCCATCACCTCGTAGGCGTCACGCACCCCGGTACCGGTCGCATCGAAACGGGCGCTGGAGGCGGAGGGGATGTTCATCCTGCCCGCAACGGAGATCGCGTCCTGGTTGGCGCCCAGGTACACGAATTCCCACCCGTGCTCCAGCTGCATGTCATGAATCCGCTGCGCGACGCCCTGAAGCGTGAAGTCCGTCGAAGCGTTCTCCATTCCGTCCGTGAGAATGGCGACGATCACCTTGTGCCCGGAACCCTCCGCGGCTGTCATCGCCGCATGCACATCCTCGATCGTTCTCCCCATCGCATCGAGGAGCGCGGTCGTTCCCCGCGGCACGTAGTTGCCCGGATCTAGCCGCGGCGCCTGCGCGATCGGCACAGCGGTATAGAGCCGGAAATATTCGTGATCGAAAAGGACGAGAGTCACCACGGCCTCGCCCGGCTGTTTCTTCTGGCTCTCGAGAAAGGCGTTGTAGCCGCCGATCGCGTCGCGGGCGATGGGCTGCATCGAACCCGATCGATCGACGATGCACACGATATGCGTGCAGCCGATCGGAAGGGAAGCGCCCCCCGCATGCGGATTTCCATCTCCTGCGTTGTCTGCACCGTTCATCCGTCTGTGGTTGGTGTTCATGGCATTTCCTCCGTGCATTTGTGTTTGTTTGCTCTCGGGCAGTAGTTTGGATCATTCGCCAAGTCCGACAACGGAGGTGTCATGTCCGTTCTGATTTCATTCGCCTGGAAGGATGATCCGTACGCCGGTTCATCCGGTACAAAACCCGGGCCAATCCTCGCGCTGCTCTCCCGCCGACAGTTCGACTTCATATACCTGCTCTCCACGCCCGCCACCAACGCGGAAGCGCGTGCCACAGCGGAGGCCATCGCGAAGCGGACCGATGAAAGCCGGGTTGAACTCGTTTCAACGGGGATTGAAGATCCATCGGATTTCGAAGCGATACTGCCGGTGCTTGGCAGGAGGATCGAGGACATTCGACGCAGGCATCGCGGCGATGAGATCTTCGGCTTCATCGCGCCCGGGACCCAGCAGATGCAGGCGAGCTGGCTTTCGCTCGCGGAGCGGCAGTGGAAGGAAATCCGTTTGCTGGACCTTCGCGCAACCGGACACGTCTCCGCCGAAGCACCGGAGATACGGGAGATCAATTTCCGGATAGTGGATCGAAAAGTCCTCCCTCCCCGCGCTCATCCGTCGCGATCCTCTGGCGTCCTGCGCTCGTTTGACGCTGAACCATCCACCCGGCGGCTCATGGAGGAACGGGATGAGGGAGATTTCCTGCTTGACGCCAAGCTGCCGCCTGCTGCGTACGCGCACCCTCCGGCAGGTTCCGCGCTCGACGATTTCGAGGCAGCGGCATCTTCCGGTGCACCGGATTATCTCGCCGTCGCAAATGAAATAGGCATCATCGGGAACGAACCCTGTGTTCGGGAAATGCTCTACACCGCGTACCGATACGCGCAGCGCAGCATCCCCGTGCTGATCACCGGTGAGACGGGAACCGGGAAAGACCTGCTCGCGAGGTATATCCAGCGGCTGAGTCCGCGCAGCGAGTTCCCGTACATAACCATGAACTGCGCGGCCATCACCGCCTCGCTCGCGGAAAGCGAACTCTTCGGCGTGAGGAAAGGCGCCTACACCGGAGCGGTGAGCGATCGCGTCGGGAAATTCGGAGCGGCGGACACGGGAACGCTGTTCCTCGATGAAGTCGGAGATCTCCCGTTGGACATTCAGGCGAAGCTGCTGCGGGCGCTCGAGAACAAGGAGATACAGAGGGTGGGCGATTCGAGAACCCAGCAGGTCGATGTGCGTGTCATCGCCGCCACGAACAGGGACCTCCATCGACTGGTCTCGGAGCGCGGCTTCCGCGACGACCTCCTGTCGCGACTCAGCGTCGGGACCGTCCACGTCCCGCCGCTGCGAGAGCGACGCGGGGACATCCCCTTGATCGCACAGCATCTGCTCGGCCTCGCGAATCTCAACGAGGGACAGACGAAGAAATTCACACCGGAAGCAGTGCAATTGCTGACGACGAGTTCATGGGACCGTTGGAACATCCGCGAACTGCGCACCGCCATCGAGCGCGCCTGGACCATGGCCGAAGGTGAAAGCATCGAGGACCATCATTTCAAGATGCTGAAGAACAAAGGCAACAGCGGAGACGACTTTCCCCTGCCGGAACTCGGCAGCGATTTCGACTGGCAGTCCTTCCTTGACGAACTTCGGGATCGCGTCTTCACGAAAGCGCTCGAGATGGGCGGCGGCAGCGCAAGCGCGGCCGCGCGGCTGCTCGGAGTGTCCCCGCAGGCGGTGAGTCAGTTCCAGCAGCAGAGAAAGGGGTGAGCGCGGAACTCAGCAGCGCTCGCGAAGGAAGTAGTACACAACTCGCTCGTGAATTCCCCTCTCATACCGGCGCCCCGCTGCCGGCGACTTGCGCGCTCTCCAGTTCGATGACGCGGTCGATGCGGATGTCCTCGAGGAACTGCGTGTCGTGCGAGACGACAAGCACCGTGCCGTCGTACTCGTCGACGGCGCGGGTGAGAATGCCGATGTTGCGCAGGTCGAGATTGTTCGTAGGCTCGTCGAGCACGAAGATGTCCGGCGCCTGGCTCGCCACCATCATGCAGCAGAGGAGGAGCCGCAGCTTCTCACCGCCGCTGAGCGCCGCGCAGGACTTGTGCCAGGTGTCGCGGCCGAAGAGAAACCGGCTGAGGCGGATCTTGATCTCATGCTCCTCGAGTCCGGAAGTATTATATGCCAGCACCTGTTCGTAGACGCTGCGCTCATCGCGCACGGCCGAATAATCCTGGTCGATGCACACTGCGCGGAAATCCGCGCGGCGGATTTCGCCCACCGCCGGTTCCATTTCTCCGAGCAGGATGCGCAGCAGCGTGCTCTTGCCCGAACCGTTCGCGCCCGCTATCGCAATGCGTTCACCGCTGCGAAGAAGGATATCCAGTCCGTCGGACCACAGCCACTTTTCCGCGAAACGGTGATTCACGCCCCGGGCCTCTACCAGGACCTTGCCCGTGTGCAGCGTGGATTCATAGAAATCGAGTTTCATCTTCCGGTCGGGTGGAATGCGTTCGCGCAGTTCCCTCGCCGCGTCGGCCAGACCTTCGATTTTTTCCGCATGCGCATCGCGCAGGCGCGTCCGGCTCGCCTCGGCGGTATCCTTGAATTTCTTCATCGCGATGCGCGGCACGCCGGATTTCAGGAGCCGTTTCTTTCCGCGGACCTCGCTGCGCTGCTTTCGTTCGAGGGATTCACGCTCGACGCGCCGGGCCTTGCGGAAGGCGCTTTCCGCGCCGCGCAGCGCATCGGCGAGCGCCTCGTCCTGCACGCGCCGCTGCTCGCGATAGAAGTCGTAATTCCCGCCATAGGCCGTGACGCCGTCGCGGTGCAGTTCGAAGGTCGGCGCGCAGAGCCGCAGCAGTTCGCGGTCGTGGCTGACGACGAGCACGGCGGCATCGGAGGATTGTATAATATCGTACAGACGTGTCCGGCTTTGCCGGTCGAGGTGATTGGTGGGTTCGTCGAGCAGCACGATTTCGGGACGGTGGATGGCGATGCCCGCGAGAAACACCTTCGTTTTCTCGCCGCCGCTGAGGCGGTGCATGCGGACCGTGAGCGGGAGGTCCGGCAGGTCCCATACCTGCAGCGCCTGCGCGCAGCGTTCCTCCACCGTCCAGTCCTCGTCGAGCGCGGCGATATTCCCGGGCGAGGCATCCCCGGCGAGAATCGCATGCAGGGCCCGCAGCCTGGCATCCACCCGCAGCGCCTCGGCCACCGTGCGCGCGTCGTACTGTCCGAAATGCTGGGGCACATAATACGGCGGTGTGGAAGCCGCGACGCTTCCTTCGGAGGGTGCGAGCAGTCCCGCGGCGATGCGCAGCAGCGTGGATTTTCCCGATCCGTTGTCCCCGATCAGCGCGGCGTGTTCACCGCGTCCGACCGCGAATCCGACATGCTCAAACAGCAGCTCCCTGTCCGGATGGGTGTATGTGATATTGTGAAACGACAGCATATGCGTGTTCTCCATTCGTGCGGCGATACATGATCGACAGGTTGACCGCGAGGGAAAAATATGCTGTTTTCATCGGAGTTCCGTGCTGATTGGCAAATACGCGATCGCCGTCCAAAGGCGGAGAATCGCCTCGTGCAATGATACTGCAACCGCGTCTCCGGTGCAACCGTCCTGCGCGGCGGGATTGCTTCTCCTTGACGGATGTATTCGATCGGGTCGATACTTCTGCGCACGAGACCGCGCCTGACCGCCTGTTTCCGCAACGTCTGAGCTTCCTTCCAGCTCACACCGAGCAGTGTCGCGGCTTTGCACAGCGAGTCAACCTATTCCATGACCAACACCGCGAACGCCTCGAACAGCAGGGTCCATTGAGATCCCGATTCCGCCCACGGCGCCTTTCGCCCCGAGGCCATTCGAGGGTGATGCCGAGTCGTTGCTTGAGAGGCCGAAGAGCCGACTGTCAAACGCCCCGTCAAAAGGCGGGGTATTTTGTTATTGCATGATTCCATGTAGGTTGTCTGGGAATTCCGTTCCGTCTCATGTGTCATAGCGGCATTGGACGATCTGCCATCCGTCCGGAAATCAACTTTCGACATCACGGTAGCAGCTCAGGAAATTCCCATGAACCGTCAAGCCCCATCCATGTACCTTCGCTGTACACTGCTCCTGTTTGCGCTCCTCATCGTTGTGTTCGCCGGATGCAAGGAGGATCCTCCTGTTGCGCCGCCCGTAGAGCCGACGGAGCCGACGGTTCCGTACATCAGGGTGATCACACCGCGTGCGAATGACCTGTTCGAACCGGGATCCACGATCGTGGTGACCTGGGATACCGTCGCGGCCGTCACCGCCGCCGATTCGGTATATATCGAATATCGACGCCTGGATGGACAACGGGATTGGACGACAGTGCGGCGTCTGCCGATCCAGGTGCGCTCTGGATCCTTTGCCATCACGGACGACGCTGTCAGGAGTTTCGAAATCCGTGTCAAGGCGTCTCGGGAAGATGGCTGGCATCTCGTCTCGCCACTCTACATCCTGAAGCCTGTTTTCACCTTGCTCTCTCCGCGGAACGATGACACCGTGGAAGTCGGGGGCGTGCTGGAGATACGCTGGTCATCCGACGCACCGGGAGTGCCGGACAGTCTCGCGCCGCGGGATGATACGGAGGTGCTGATAGAGTATCGAATCCAGAAAGTCACTTATCCATGGGTCAGGGTGGGAAGTGGAAAGATCTCGACGGGAGGGTACAACTGGCGCCTTCCCACATCGATCACCTCCGATTTCGCCTTGCGCGTGCGTCCCGCCACATCCGAGACATGGATCAACGTCACACCCCTCCACATCAGCACCCCGGTGGTGAACCTCACCTCCCCGATCACGGGCAGCAAGCATCGCATGGGATCTGACATTGAAATCGAATGGAACTGCGTCACGCCCTTGATGGAAAGCGACGAGGTGGAGCTTGAATACTACCTGCAGGGCTCCTGGTACGCCATTGGCACCTTTCCATACAACAGGCGGCGGATAAACTGGAAACCACCATTTCCCCAGGCGACGACGTTCGATCTGGGTGTGACGCTGCTCCGCGGAGGAGTCCGCTCCGCCGTCTACAGCTTGTCCACTGCCGACCTGCGCTTCGACTTCCCCGCCGGCACCGCATTCCCGCTGGGCGCACCGTTGGACATTCCCCTCAAGATCGATCTGCCCTGGAACGATTACACGGGCACGGAACTCCTGTTGAGCACCGACGGTGGCCGTACGTGGCCGATCACGAGAAAGCGCGGGGAACTGCTCGACGGAGGTCCCTCGTCGAACTGCCGGCTGCGGGCAAGACGGTCCGACCTGCCGTTCGAGGACACTTCCGCTGCTTTCTCCATCACCGATAACCTGGTCGATTACGACCCGTTGGTGGTCGGCCGGCATTACCAGTACAGCGTTGCGGAACGGGATTTCATCATATTCGCCGGCAGTATCTCGGTCGGCGGTTACGACCACCCCGATCTCCATATCATCCCGATCGGAATGCGCGAGTTCAGCGATCGCACGGAAATCGACGTCACCGTCTGGGGCGGCAGAAACGTCGACACACTCCGCACCGTGGTGACCATCGCGAAAGGTGGCCTGGGTGCGGCAAGCGCATCGTTCCTCCCATGGTCCTTCGTGGGGCTGTTCACGCGCCTGGACCAGAGTGCCGACGGCAGGGAGTACGCCTGGAAGGACAAATGGCGATTCACGTTCGATCGTTCACGCGGGCTGGTGTTCGCCGTCGGCCCCGGTGTCCCCAGCGTCAGCATGGCCTTCGCCGCCGACTACATTTTCTACCTGAAGTGAACCTCGAGGGACATTCGGCGTTCAGATCCATCGCGCCAATATCCGCCCCTCTCGTCCCTTTCGCAGTTTTGATTGCTCCGCCGCGCTTCGTACTATACGGTATGCGAATATATCCGGCCATTCTTATCCGCTGTGCTACATTGCTCGCGATCTGCTGCGCCGTTCCGCTGCAGGCGCGGGACGACAGCGCCGCGGTCATGTCCGGCGGGTATCGCAACTCGCTGCCTCAGGAGAGCTTCATGCTGGAGTCGTCGCTGCAGCTGCACGGCGCGGGAGTCGATTCGACTTCAGCAGCTGGAGCTGGGGCATCGCGCTGGGAGCGCATTTATGAGTGATCACCGATTGCCTGCCGCGTCGTGCCTGCGTCGCCTGACCTGCGCGTTCTGCGTGCTGCTGCTGCTGAATGTCACCGCGGGCTGCGCGGTGCACCGGTATGAAATCCGCCTGGTGGAACAGATGCCGGAACTTGATCCGCTTTCTGTGCGCGAGGCGGTACTGCAGTCAGGCGAGGTCGTGCGTTTCGACGAAAAGGCGGGTGCGGTCCACGACCTCCAGACCGGTCGCATCAACGGACGTGACAGCAGCGGCGCGGCGATCTCCCTCGACACGCGGGACGTGCTCTATCTCCACGCCGAGGTTCTGGATTCGGCCGGATCATTCATTCTTTCAGGTCCCGCACTCCTTGGTTTCAGTTATCTCCTGTTGTTCATCGCCATCGTGCGGAGCGGGGGAATTCGAATGTGAATACGCACACAGGGGGTCGTCCATGACACGGCATATTTCCGGATTCTTTCATCCGTTTATATCACACGCACGCATCCTCGCCGCCGTGCTGCTCTGCCTCTTCGCCGGCATGCTGCACGTGCCGCCCGCGGCCGCACAGGAAAGCAGCCTCGGTCCGCGGAGCTTCATGACTCCGGCGGTGGTGTTCCGCGAGGAAGGCAGCGCCTCGGCGGGATTCCTCGAGGATGTGCGCGGCGACAGCGTGCTGCTGCTTTCGCGCGGTGAACGCATCGCCATCCCCTTTTCCGCGATGCGGAAGGTGCAGCTGCCGCAGCGCAGTAATGCGCACAAGGCGGCGCTGGACGCGATGTTCCTCGGCGCGTATGTTTCGGACATTCTGATCTGGCCGGCGCGGGACCGTCCGGGTTTCTATGCCTACACGAAGGATCTCTCGGTGCTGTTCGTGATTTCGAATCTGACCTTCGCCTTCCTCTCCAGCGGCATCGCCTATCTCGTCACCATGCCGCGGGAGATCGCGGAGCAGCATTTCCTGTTCACAGGAGACACCGGGCAGCGGCGGGCGGAGGAGCGGCGTTTCCTCGCCTTCGTGCGGGAGCATCGTCACACATCGCGGCTGCACCTCTCGGTGCTGGCCTCGGTGGTGCGCCCCCTGCAGACCAGCCGCGCCGCGCGATTTTATTCCGGCGCCGGCGTCGGGACTTCCATGCAGGTCTACGTCGAGAGCTACAAGCATGAGGACCAGCCATTCAACCTGCTGCGCAAGGGTCAGATCACATACGACGTCCTGCCGATGCTCGGCGTGGGTGCGGCGTACATGAATCTCTCGGAATCCGTGCCGGAGCAGCGCAACATCGCGTCGGAGAGGGACTTCAGCCATAGGGTCACCATACGGCACACACTTGACGCCGCGCTTGCCGTGGTGTCGGTCGAACCGCTGCGCGGACTCCCCAACGATCGCTGGTCCCTGCATCTCGGCGCCGGCGCCGGTGCCGCCTTCAGCCGCGGTGCCGTCGACGCCACCACCACCGGCACGACCATCCCCAGCAGTTACCTCCTCGAGCAGCATGCCTCGCTGGACGCCACCCTGCCCTGCGTCACCGGCTTCGCGGAATTGCGCGCGCGTCTCACCTCCCTGCTCAGCCTCGGCCTCACCGGCGAATACACCGTCGTGCAATCCCTCGACGTCGTGCCGTTCGAGGGCATCAGCAGCGGCGTGACCACACTCGATTTCAGCAGCTGGAGCTGGGGCATCACGCTGGGCATGCATTTCTGATGTAGTCTGCCGCGACAGCAACCAGACATCATGGAAGTCCTTCATTCTGCTGTTCAGTTCACCAAGCGTAATCATCGCCTCCGCCTTCTCCGCAATCGTGGTTACGCGGTTGTAACACAGCACGACCGGCGCAGGTACACCGGTACTACCTTGACAGCGCGTGTTGCGAGGATTACTTTTGTCTGCATCTTCCGCAGCGCAACGATGGGGCCTCCATGACATCACGTATCACTTCCGTAGTTCTTTGCACAATGCTGATGACCGGCTGCAGCGACGACACGTCCACCGATCCGGTAACTCCGCCTGTTACGACGAACCCGAACGCCGCTCTCGTGCTCGTGGTGGAAAACCGCGAGATTCTTCCCGCGTATGCGGGCTGGGCATGGCAGAATTCCAGGGAGCAGACGATTCCGCTGCTGAGTGATTTTTTCGGAGTACCCGGGGATTCGCTCCGCTGGCGCAGTTTTGACGAGGTGATCGACGACTTCGGCGAGCCGTGGTTCATCGACGAAGCGCTCACCGCGGCCGGGAACGCGTACCGTTGCGTCGTGGTGCTGACCGACGAAACCGCCACGACAGATCGACTGCTGGACACGCTCGCGGATCTCAGTGCGGAGGGACTGACGGTCGACCTTCTCCTGAACATGCACGCGAGTACATCGACCATCCTGTTCAGCGACAGGTCCGTTCCCATCACGGAGTTCACCGGGTCCGTCAGACAGCGCGGAATCCAAATCCGCGCGCTGTACCAGACCTGCTGCTACGCGAGCAATCACCTTTCCGCGTGGGAAAGCACGGGCATCACCGCCGTGTGCGGCAGCCTGAACACGAATTCCCTGGTGATCTTCGCTCCCCTGGGATTCCTGACATTCTGGACCAACGGACAGGATTTCGCCTCTGCCGTGCGTCAGGCCGAGCAGTACGAACTCATCAAGTGCCGCGAACTGGACGACAGGTACGAGCTTCCCTCCGGCCTCTCGATGCAACCCACAGCCACAGCCATCGCCAACAGCCGGATGATTCTCGCGGGCAAGGACACGCTCGCCACTTACAATTCGACGCAGAAGCGCAGGCCGATCGCGATGAGGTGAGCCTCGACAGGAAGCGGGATGACGAATTCCGTTCCTTCCAACCGCGTGGCGTCCCCTCATCTTTCAAGACAGATGACCGATGAGAAATTCTGCCAATAATGGGCGAGCGTGGGCACAGAATCGAGATCAACGATGCGCTATACCGCGGAACGCAAGGAAGCTGTACTGAAGAAGATGCTTCCTCCGCACAACAAAACTATCCCTGAGATCGCGAGAGACAAATGGAATTTCGGTACCAACCCTGTGCAACTGCCTCTAGGGAGCGCGGGCCAATGGGCGTCTGCCGCCTGCGGGACAGCTTTTCTACCGCACGATGCCGCCCGAGTTCATGGAGGAACGGGATCATCCGTCGCTGAATACCGCCCAGCCATGGATCGCTGAGGATTTCGTTGTATAATACCACCCCTGACACTCCGCTACTGCCTTCTCGCCCAGCCTCGCGGGGCGACGCGGCGGCGGGGGTGGCGACTCGCCCCGGCGTTCAAAGCCGGGCGATGGGCATCACTTTTCTTTTCGGGATGGAGTACATGTCCATCATTTCATCCTCGATCGCGCGCATGGCGCCGGTGTCGAGACGCAGACGGATCGCCGAATCGAATTCGATTTCCACGATGCCCGTCGCCCGGTCGAACATGCGCACGAAATCCTCGAAAGTCCCGACAGGAACTCCGTTGACGGAGCGGACGATGTGATCGACGCCGGGCATGTTCCGCGTCAGCTCGTGCTGGAATACCGTATGCAGGTACACCACCTGCCGGCGTTCGGCGGAGGGTAGCAGCGTCGCGAGGTAATACATTTCTGGATCCGGCCAATCACTGCCGCTCGCGAAAAGCTTGTCTCCGTATAGTGGACAGAACAGCATGCCGCCGAACAGGTAATACGGAAAATCCCTTTCGTAATATCGATACTCGACGAGATCGGTTTGAACCGCACAGGTCAAGGTGATAGGGATCTCCTTCCCGTCGCGAAGCAGCAGCATCGGCAGTGCTTCGCCCACCTGTCTGCCGCTCACGAGATACGACAGATCGAGCAGCCTGTCCTGCACGAGCAGCTTTCCGTTGCCTCGTACGGGAATACCGTCGATACCGAGAATAATATCTCCCGGACGCAGCAGCGTCTCCCCGCCCGGAACCTGTGCGACGCGCGTGACAAGGATCCCGAGATCGGCGGCGGGATCCAGACCGTATCCGTCGCGCAGCGCGGGATTCTCGAGAGGAATGTATGTCATGGCAAGATTCGGAAAACCGTCTACCGTCCCGTCTTCGATATCCCGCAGGAAATACATGATGATTTCCGGAGGAATGAGATAGCCGACACCGTCGGCGTCTGTACGGCTCATCATCGCGATGCCGACGACGCGGTCGTCGACGAGCGCTGGCCCGCCGCTGTTGCCCGAATTGATGACCGCATCGACCTGCAGGGTGAGGAGGTACTCGTAGGAATACGCATAGGCATTCACCTCGATCCGCGACACGATGCCGGAAGTGTAGGACAGCTCGTCGCCTCCCCGCGGGTATCCCACCACAATCAGCGCATCCTGCACGGACGGTGTTTCTCCGATACGCAGCGGGGAGAGTCCTTCGAAAAACCCCTCATCCTTTACTCGCAGTATGGCGAGATCCGCCTGATGGGAGACAAACACGGCCTCGGCCTCGTAGCGTTTGGAATCCCCGCCCTTGCGCACCGCGATGAAGGTATTGAACGCCACCACATGTGCGTTCGTGATAATCCTGTTTCCCTCGATGACGAATCCCGTGGCGCTCGACATCGACGGCGCCTCTGGCGTCCACGGCCGGTTGGAATTCGGATCGCTCGAAGTTACAAAGATCTTGACGATGGAACGATGGTCGATCGAAGCGTCGACGCGTCCCACGAAAGGGAACGCGAGACAGATCAGTACCGAGAGTGATACGGCGCGCATGGCTTCCTCCTTGTTGGATATCTCCGAATGATTTCGTGTGTGACGGTGTACGCGGTTCGCAGTACGCAGTCCGACGATAATCGGCCCGGCAACGGAGGTGGCAAGTATTCATCAGAAAGACAGAATTGTTGGAGGAAATGGAAAAGACTCTGCTCTCCCCTGTTGCAGATATCGTGCCAGTTGGATATTCCCCAATCCCCGCGGAAATGCGCACTCAAGGGGAAATACATGCGAGCCATTCTTCACACTGCGTGAAAAAAATGCCCGCGGCTTTCGTTACAGCTCCACTTTCGTCCAGAACTCTGCCTTGAATTTCTGTTTCACTACATCCGCCAGAGAAATACCGACCAGGGAGAGGCCTGAGAAAGAACTCCTTGTCGATAAAGTTCTAGCCACTTTCGATCGCGTGATCGACAAGATCCAGTAGCACATCAAACTCGGGGGAGTCGATCGCCAGATCCACGGTCTGTCCTAAATTGCCGCGAACCACAGGCGGATCTTCGAAAAACACATCAGGAGGCCTCTTATACACTGAGTGCAGGATGCGGCCAGCCTCTCGCAACGCGGCACCGGCATTGTCCGCTGCGGCATATAGCAGCAGCGGATTCTTTAATATGGCCGCACGAAAGATTGCACCGTCGTGAGTGAGACGCTCGAGAATACTGAGATGAGATCTATGGCGTATGTCAGTAGTATTTTTCGCACATTTTGGCATATTCCTCCATGTTCAGACCTTTTCGCGGATATGTATGAGCAAGGCCGGCAGAAATTATTTGGCCATTGTGTTCAATCCTGAGTCTTGAAAACTTGGCCCGGCTCTTCGAAAATCCACCCTTTTTCAGCGGAAGATGCTCTTGGAATGTCTCTATGATATCGCTACCAAATATCTCGTCAAACACTGCGCCGCAAAACAGCACAAACTTTCGCTTCTCTGCGGTGATGACATCGAGCAGTCTTTTCTTATGATCAGCAAGCATTTGCTGATCAAACTTACTAGTCTCGAAGTTGTTCGAGCTGTACGGGACAAGCTCGAGCTGGAGCTTCCTATCGATTGATCGCGCAAGGTTTTTGCGTCGAGCGTCTTCATTTATTTCGGGCACAAACTTGATTCCACCGAACTGCTTGAGAAATCGCAACTGCTTCTTGTCGAATGGCGACTTGTGCGTTCTGGTCTTCAAGTGCATCACCGAACCAAAATTACGATAGCGATCATAATAGGATTCAATATCCATAAACGGCGGTTCTTTCTTCCGGTACTCCTCCGAATTGTTGTCATGCTTGGGGTTCAGGTGAACGAGCACCAATTTCGCATTTAAATCACCCGTAAAATAAAGCGGCGCCTCACTTGCATTGAAATGGCATTTTGCCAGCTTGGCAAGTTTGGAGGCTCGTGACATCGTCCCCTTCTTGATGAATTCATCCACATCGGCTTTCATCGATTCAAAAAGCCCTGGGAATTTCTTCGCGTTATCAGAATACTCACTCATGTCGCCTCCGGCTGGTTGAAATATTTGTATCATGAATCGGTGTGAAGCACATACAGTCTTCCACGTAACGGAAGATGAAGCAGAGTACTGGTAGCTTTCGCTTCATCAGCAAATCCCAAACTACGGCTGTATAATGAAAGCTGGGCGAAATACTTCTGCATTTCCTGTTTTTCGTTGGTTCCCGGAAAGCTCTTGTGATCTATGATCACAATCCCTTCACGGCTCTCCACGAGCATATCCACCCACCCCTGCATGACGACGCCGTTTTCGGTGCGCAGGCTGACAGGCCACTCCTTGCGGATGGTCGCGTCCGGCCAGCGATCGTTGATGAATTCCATGAGGCGGTCGTTGATTTCGAGGAGGGACTCCGGGGTGAGGACGGATTCGACTTCCCAGTTCGCGAGAATACTGGCGGCAAGGGACATCCTCCACGTGTGATCGCGCGTCGCATCGTCGGCGGCGAGAAAGGCGTGGATGGCGCTGCCGACGCGCTGCATGTCGGGATTTGACCCGAGTGTAATGCGATCGCCGAGAGCGGCGATCTCCTCGACAACGACGTGTTCCGAGGGCTCGCTGGCGAGGCTGCTCGGTGAAATCCGGGCACGCGGATACTCGACCACATCATCGACGCGTGGCATGCGGTATTGACTATCGGGCACAGCCTCGGTTGTCGTATCCGTATTCTCGGCGTCGTACTCGTAGCCATGGACGGGAATCGGGATATCACCGAAATGCAGTGTCTGAGGACCCGGATCCGTCGGCCAGGAAATTGCCGGCACGCCGGCGGCGTCGATGAGCTGATCGAGCCATTTCGTTTCAAGGCCTGCACCGTCATTCTTCACCGATTTTCGCATGGCGAACACGAGTCCGTCACGCGCTCTTGTTATCCCGACGTACATGAGCCGCTGCGCCTCGCGCAATCCAACCTCCTTCGCAGACTGCTCTTCCACACTGCCGGAAATGCGCTCGATAAATGGCTCGAATTTCCGATTGCCGAAATACCATTTGGGCCAGAAACGAATGCTTCGCCCGGCCAATGGCTGTTCAGGATCGAATTCCTTTGCCGCAACGATATTGACACCGAGAGCGGTTGCCCTGGCCGTCAGATCATCACCCAAACTTGTGAGCACGACCACCGGCCATTCGAGTCCCTTTGCCTTGTGATAGGTAAGCACCTGCACGGTGTCGTCGCCGCTGCCGCTCGCCTGCTTCTCCTTTGCTTCGGAGAGATAGGCGATGTACCCACCGATCGTGGCTGCGGTCCCCCGCGACCTGCAGCGATCGCAGTATCTCGAGCACGCGCCCCGGAGCGCATCGAGGTTGGAGCTTCGGAGCCCGGCGCGCGACCACGCGGCAATGATTTCCGGAATCCTTAGCGCATCGATCGTCGCTTCGAGCAATTCCATCGGCGTATGCCGATGCAGCCGTGTACGGAGACCATCGAGAGCTTCGACCAACGGGTTTGACCGCCAATCTGTTTCGATCAGCTCCGGCGCCCGTGTCGATGATGCGAGCCAATCCTCATGTGCATGGTGCAGCGGAGAAAGATGCACAATCTCGGCGAGGGCAAGGGAATCGTGGCGATCCTGCAGATATCGCATTCCCGCAAGTGTGAGCTGCACTTCACGCGTGGCGAGCAGCTCGCCGTGGGGAACGGATGCCCGAATGCCGATCACCTCGAGAGCTGCCGCGATGAGCGCGCATTGGTCGTTCGTCCTGCACAACACCGAGATATCGGCTGGACGAAGGCTCCTGCGTTCGAGAATATCCCTGATGCCGGCCGCAATGCACACGGAATCCGTGTCGTTATTGCCGGATCGAAGCTGCCATTGCTCGAGCCACCCGCCTTCTGCCTTTCCTTTCCGTATAGTTGGGATTGTCAGGCGCACGTGTTCCGCAGGCATCCAGTGAAACGCACGCGTGAAGACTTCGTTGGCGAATGTTACCAGCGGTTCGCGGGAGCGCCAGGAGTAAGGCAATATCCCGCCCGGTGTCACACGCTTCGCCGCCTCTTCCATCAGCTGGGGATCGGCGCCACGGAAATTGAAGATGGATTGCTTGGGATCACCGACCCAGGTCGACCTCCCCGACAATTCGTGCAGCCGGAGAAACAGGGCGAGCTGGATGGGACTGGTATCCTGGAATTCATCGATCATCACGAGTTCCAACCGCTCCTGCATCGCCGCGCGAAAGTCAGGATGTTCACTCGCGATCTGCAGCACCTTTTCCTCCTGGTCCACATAATCCATGAGTCCGTGTTCGCGCTTGTATCGCTCGTATTCCTCCAGCGCTTCGCCGGCACAGCCGAACACGCCCTCGATGAACGCCTGCATGTCCGCGTGAAAGCCGGGATGCTGCATCACTTGCCCGGCGATCGTGCGCACGTCCTCGATGTCGACCCCGTCATGCTTTGTGACCTTGGCCTTCGCCAACGGGATCCGTTGGGCCCATCTGATGGATCTTCCGAGCTCCCGCCCGGCTTGATATTCTTTCAAATGTTTGATTGTCTTTTCGGATTCACCGCCCGGGTCCGCAACGGATGAGAAATCATCGAGAGCGTTATTCACGGCAGCCAGCAGTAGGTTGTCCAAATCGAGATCGATGGGTTCAGGAAGAAGCTGCTTGAAGGATGACCATGAGACCGAGGCAAAGGCGCGCAGATCGGCGGCGGTCATTGCGTTCGCACGCGCGAGGTCCACAACGGACTGGACATCCGTCTGCCAATCCGGCCGGGAAATCTGTCCCTCCATACCGCCATCATGGCCGAGTCTTGATGCGACAGGTTCCAGCATGGGTTCATGACGGTCGACCACCCGGGCGACCGCCATCTTGAACTGCCGTACCCCTTCTTCTTCTGGAAGAATCTCGATGGCGGGCGAGAGTCCGGCTTCCAGGGAATACTCCCGCAGCAGGTGGGCACATACGCTGTTCACAGTGCCGATCAGACCGCCGAGCAGCAATTGCGCCTCGTCTGTACGTTCACCCTGCAGCAGTTTCCGCCGCAGACGTTCCCGCAGCTCGGCCGCGGCCTTGTTCGTGAAGGTTGTCGCCATCAAGCGCTGCGGATCGAGTCCGTCCTTGACATTCCTCAGTACAATTTCGGCGAGCGTATAGGTCTTCCCGGATCCCGCGCTGGCGTTGATCAATTCAATGGTCTTCATACCGCACCCTCCTTCATTCCGCACAGTATTCCGAAATCGCAGAACGCGCACGGCTTGAGATAAAGACGGCCAACAGCGGAGGCGTTTTGCTGCAGATCCTCCCTGACTTTCTCCGGCTTCAGCCCATCGCGCTCGGCGATGCGCGCTTCCGTCACGCCGCGGACACTCAGCGTACCCGATTTGAGCATCCTGTAATCCTCTTCCCAGCTGTGCCGACCGCTGTTCCACACTTCCTCGAGATCCGATGGTGAATGCAGCGCAGCCTCGCCGAGCAGTCCGGACGTGCTCAGCAGTTCACCTTGGACAAGCATGAAATACCCGGTGTGGATGTCTCCGTTTTCCCCACGGGAGTGCAGCAGCCACGCATACGTCGCGAGCTGCAGCGCGGCACCCTGTTCGATGTCCGCCCGAAGGTATTTCGATTGTCCCGTCCATTTGAAGTCAAGCACGAATGCCTCTCCGGTCCGAGTTCTTAGCAGCATGTCGACGCGGCCCGTGAACGAAACCTCGCCCATCGGTGCGTCAAGCACCTCCTCGGTGCTTTCCACGATGAGGCCGAGCTGATTGATACGGGAAACGAGATTGCGCACCGCGAAGGAGACGTCGCGCCGGTAGCGGACATACTCGATCCTTCGATCCTCGGCGAGCAGTTCGGCGGCAAGTTCCGGGACAAGTCGTTCATAGAGTTCGGCGGCCTTCCGTTCGGCGACATTCTCGTCGCAACGCGCACCGGCTTCCCGGTACAGTTCCTCGACGATGCGGTGGCAGAGCGAGCCGATCATCTTGTTGCCGGTGGAGAGCGAACGAACGTCGGCGGAGCGCAAGCCCAGATGCTTGTCCATCACCCAGCGAGCTGGACAAGATATCATGTTCTTCATCTGGCTGTAGGAAAGATGCTCGCGCAACTCGATCGATGCGGCGTCCACTTCTATCACCTCGCGCGGAACGGCGGGGACCTCCGGTCGGACTGCTTCCAAGGGGGCCTGGCGGCCTGCGAGCACAAACGTCGATCCGGTCAGGATGTCGCTGCCATGGCGAACGAGCGTCGCATCGGCGTCGAAGTCGTTCTCACCCGCAAGACGGGATGCCCCGGCGATCACTTCGTCCCAGAAAGGATGCAGAAAACACTCCTCCCCGTGTTTCTTCTCCGGATGGAACAGCATCATTCTCCCCGTGACGCGGCCGATGCCCCGCCGACGCGCAAAGGCTTCCAGCAGCCGGGACTGGCCCTCGTCGGGGAGTTCGACGTGAAGGTCTTTAAGGACAGTTCGTTCGCCCCCAGTCCAATATGTAGAATACGAGGTCTTATTTTCCGAGAAGTCCCACCACAGCAGCGTGTCCACGCGACGCGTGAGCTGGCCGGGATGCCGCAGCACGCTCCACGGCGCGGCCTCCTCATGGCTGTCGACGGCCGGCGTGCCCGTGCCGATGACACTCTCCATGATCCTCCCGACAGCGACGCGCGTGAGTGTACCGCTACCGGTCACCAGCGCCGCGAACTCCTGCGCCTGCGCGCGGGCTTCCTGATGGATCCGTTCGTCATCCTCATCGAGAGCGCCGGATTCGATCTTCCTGTTCAGCCACCGGAGCACCCATCCGCAGCGCGCGATCAGGGCGGATTCGGGGATGCCCGCATCCGGCGAGTGACGGTCGGTGACGAGCATGGCATCGAGCAGCGCGGCGGCGTCCTTTCCTGCGTTTGCCGGATTCTTCCGGTCATTTTCCTCGGCGCGCTTCGCGGCTTGTTCGGCGATATCGGCGAGCGCCTCGCGCCATTCCTTCCCGCCAACCCCGGGATCCTCGCGGAGCGCACGCAGCAAGCGCCGCGCGTCCTTGGGGTGGATGGGCGACTGCGGGAGGGAAAGCAGCTCGGCCAGATGTCGGATGTCCAACGGCAGCCACGCATTCGCCAGCACGAGCGGCAGCACCTGCAGCACGCCCCTCCAGCGGGAGGGCGTGCTGTTTCCCAGTCGCGGCAGTCCGTGGCGGTGCAGCGCCGCGTCGATCACGCCGGTGTCGCCCGACGCGATGATGGCCACGGATTTGTTGCCATCACTCCGCGCACGGAGCCACGACGCCATGATCTCGGCCGCTTCCCATTCGTCGCCGGCGTTCAGCAACAGCAGCGTGTCGTCTTCACCGGCGAGCGGCAGGATATCCGGTCCGCCCATAAAAGACAATTGTATCTTTTGGAGGTTCGTCGCGGGCGCAGGAATCAGTGGTTCGGGTGGATCCGTGATCCGCACACCGATTTCCGCGAGACTCTCGAGCAGCCGTCGCCACAGCGGCGGGAGGAGCGTCGTCGGCTCCTGCGATTCGATGCTTGATACCGGAACGCTCCCCGTACCCGAAAGCAAGCGGAGGACATTCAGCAATCGGTCTTCCATACCCGGGGCGAGCGGCGAGGCCTCTTGTTCCAGCTTTGCCAGGGCCTGCAATCTCGGAGTGAAGGACGGATGTTCCGCGCCGTTCCATCCCCCCGCGATGAGCTGGTCGCGCAGGGCGAGCATGTGTTTCGCGGTGGACCAGGGATCGTCCGCAAACGATCGTCCATAATACGGATCGTTGACATCGCTATCCTTCATCCGCTGCATGTACTGGCGGATGCGCCGGGCGGGATGCGGGTGGAGGCCGGTGAGGCCGAGATGCGTCTCGAGAATGGAAAGAAGACCCTGTGGTCCCGTCTGCACGCGCCCCGAGGATGTTGTTTCCCCGCTCCAGGTCGTGCCGTCCAGATACATCCCGAAAGTGATGTGCATCAAGCGAAACTCCTCATCTTCGAATCGATGGAACAATATCTAATTGTGGTCACACTTGTCGGGTGGTGAGACCGGAGGGAAAATGGCTCCGCGGAGCTTCGGCATCCGGCAGGACTGGATCTCCTGACGTGGCTCACCGTTATGATAGCGGACCGGAGTACCCGTAATTATGCAATTTTCTTCTGAATCGCAACCCTGTCCGCGATTTCCACGACTCTCTCCGCATCCTGCAGCGCGGCGAGCCATGCGGGCGGCAGTCCGGCGATACCGTACATCAGGCCCGCGAGTCCACCGGCGACGCAGGCGGTGGTGCCGGTGTCGGAGCCGAGATTGACGGCCTCGAGCGCGGCGGCTTCGTAGCTGCCGGCTTCGCGCCGAGCAGCGCAGCCTTCCTTCGTTCCGCTTTCCATTCCATGAGAAATTCTCCGATCTGCTGTTTCATGGAATATACGAATGCAGATCGTCAGGAATTGTCGTTCGAAATTTATAGGTTTATGCGAACGACAAGGAGCCCTCCATGGCCGAAATGAACGCCCTGCAGCGGACGCTGCGAATCCTCCAGCGGCTCTCCACGCACGACGACGTGACGGTGGAGGAGCTGTACGATCTCTTCGACGGACGCGAGTCGCTGCGCACGCTGCAGCGCACGCTGCAGCGCATCCAGGAGGCGAACATTCCCCTGCGCGTGCGGGCGGGGGCGCACAACCGGCAGTATTATTCGCTGGACCGCGCCTTCGATTTCATCCCCGAACTGCTGACGGCGGACGAGGCGCTGGCCGCCGTGCTGCTCGCGCCATTCCGCACGCTGTTCGAGGGCACGCCGATCGGCGGCGACATCGCCGCGGCCTTCGAGAAGCTCGGGCAGCTGCTTCCCGTGGACGCGGTGGCGGTGCCGGGCGCTTTCGCCGGCGGCGCGGACGCCTCGGACTTCCTCTTCCTCCATCAGCCCGGGCGCACGGATCTCGCGGACAAGGCGGACATACTCCGCGCGCTGTTCACCGGCATCCTCCGGCGCGAGGCCTGCCGCGTGCAGTACCAGCGCAAGCGCTACATCCTGCATCCGTATTCCCTGCTGCTGTACAACGGCGGGCTGTACGTGATCGGCCGCGTGCCGACGCACACGGAGTGGATCTACCTCGCCCTCCCGCGCTTCGCGAAGGCCGAGCTGACCGGGGAGCGCTTCGAACGCGATCCGGCCTACTCGCTCGCCATGGTGCTGAAGGACAGCTTCGGCATCTGGTACGAAGCACCGGTCGAGGTGCGTATCCGCTTCGACGCCAGGGTGCGCGGGTCGATCGAACATCGCGTCTGGCACGCGAGCCAGAAGCTCGCGGCGGAGGAAGACGGATCGCTCACGCTCTCGATGCGCATCGGTCCCTCGCGCGAACTCATCGCGTGGATCCTGCGCTGGGGGGAATTCGCCGAGGTGCTCGCGCCCGCCTCGCTGCGCAAGCAGGTCGGCGCGATCGGAAGAAAGATCGCCCGGCGCAATCGGTGAAGAAAAACCGCGAAAACGCCAAATCGCCAAACAGAGACGCGAAAGATCTTCCATCCGCCATTGCCGCGTTCATGCGTGCGCTGCAAAGTCTCCGGCCTTCCTCTGCCTGAGCCGGATTTCTGGTTCCTACCTTCTTCCGCCTGAGGCGGAATTAAGCCATCTGCCTGCTCCGTGCCTGTGTGCCTTCGTGTACAGTCCGACAGTACGTCACGTTCTGTCGATCTGTGCCCGTAGATTAGCGGGAAAGAGCATCACGGAGCTTCACGATGAATCAATCCACTTCTCTCATGCCGGTGCTGATGGATATCGCCGAGGAGATGATCGGCGGGGGCGAGCGCATTCCGGCGGCGACCTTCGAGGCGGCGGCGGCGCTGCTGCCCGCGCCCTGCGACCAGGAGGAGATCGCCGCGCTGGCGCTGGCGGCGCTGCTGACGGAGCACGGGCGCCTGGCGATCCTGGCCGGTGACCTGATGGCGCGGCTCTCGCGCCGCAGTCCGGTGCGGCCGCGATGGGACGTCGTCCTCCCCCGCCTCGCGCGCAAGGGACTCGTGCATCTCTCCGGCGACGCCGCGCAGGAAGCTGAGAGCGAGACGCCGGACAGCAGCGGACGGCGAAAGCAGCGCTTCCGCGAACTGACGGTGGCCCTACTCCTGGGTGAGGATGCCGAAACGGATGAGGAGATGGAGGAGGGGCCAGTCCCTGCGGGTCCGGCGACGCGTGCGCGCGGCTATGCGAGCAACCGCGATTACCTGGAGGACTGCTTCTCATACATCGAACGCCTGCACGACGAACTCTCGCAGCAGGACCCGCCCGCGGCGCGGGGCGGGGCGCGGCGCAACGTGCGGAGGCGCGCGGCATCGCGCAGCGATGACGGGCAGGACGTCCTCTCCACCGACGTCGAGGCGCACCGCCGCGCCATCCGGCACAAGGCGGAAGGCACGGCGCGCGCACTGCCGCTCGAGGCGCTGCGGACGCGGCACGGGCTCGACGACCGCGAATGGCACATCCTGCTACACATCCTCCGCCGCACGCTGCTGGGCGAGGATACGGAAGTACGGGATCTCATGGTCTTCTTCGGAGGCGGCGCCTTCGTGCTCTACGACATGCAGAAATTCTTTCTCGACGGCAGCGCGCTGTTCCGCAACGACATCGTCGTGGTGAAGGATTCCAGCGTCTTCCTGCGTTCCGACGTGGAGATCGCGGATGAATTCGCCGAATGGCTGATCACCGGCGATGAGGATCCCGAGACGGATGCGGCGCCGGTCCACGCAGCGGAATGTGCCGCGCCATTCGCCGACAACGAGGAGTATCTCGAGAAGTGGCTCGCCTTCGTGGCGGCGCGCATCCAGGGTTTCAGACACCGCGGTCTGGGTTCCGGCCGGCGCGTCCGGATTCCCTACCAGGCGCTCGCCACGACGCAGGACTTCCAGCATCTGCGCGCGCGCAGCGAGGCGTGCCAGGCCGTCGAGGGAGGAACGGAGCGCTTTCCGTTCGAGACTCTCGTCGCCGCGTACGGGCTCGACAACCACGAGCGTCTGATCCTTTTCATCGGCCTGCATGCCGCGCTGGACGGGCAGTGGATCGACATCCCGGACGTCCTGCCCCTGCTCGCCGCGAACTTCGGCGATTTCATTCGTCTGCGGCGGTACTTCACGCGCGAGGCGCGCATCGTCGCGAACGATCTGATCGACGTGCGGAATCTCGGATTCGGCGCTCCCGATTTCGCCATGAATCCCGCGACCGTGGCGCGCGTGGTCGGCAGCGAACAGGACGGCGAGGTGACGCTGCTGTCGTCAGAGATCTTCACCGAAGTGCGTCCCCGTCACACGCTCGAGCAGCTGCAGCTCCCCGAGACCGAGCGCGCGCGCCTGGATGCAGCCGTGCACGGCGCCTCGCACGAGGTCTGCACGCGGCTCGAGAGCTGGGGCGTGCGCAGCGTGACCGCAAGCCGTCTGCCTTCGTCCCTGCTGCTGCTGTTCAGCGGCGGACCCGGCACCGGCAAGACCTTCGCCGCCGAGGCGCTGGCCGGCACGCTCGGCCGCAGCCTGCTCGTCACCGACATCAGCCGGCTGCTGTCGAAATGGGTGGGCGACAGCCAGCAGAACGTCGTGCGACTCTTCGAGGAATACCGCGAGATCTGCGCGCGCCGCGCCGACGCGCCCGTGCTGCTGCTCAACGAATGCGACCAGTTCCTCTCACGGCGTTCGGCCCACGACGCGACGTCCGTCGACCGCATGTACCATCAGATGCAGAACCTCTTTCTCGAAAACCTCGAGACCTTTCCCGGCATCCTCGTGGCGACCACCAACCTGCCCGACGCGCTCGACGAGGCCTTCGACCGCCGCTTCGACGAGAAGATCGTCTTCCCCCTCCCCGACGCCGCCGTACGCCGGCGCCTGTGGGAGGTCCATCTCCCCGCCGACGTGCCGCGTCTCGGGGACCTCGACCTGCGGCGGATCGCCGCGCGCTACGCCTTCAGCGGCGGACAGATCGCCGTGGCCGCGGCCAACGCGCTGCGCCGCGCCGCGCTGCGCGGGGACGGGCTGAGAGAGGAGGATCTGGAGGAGGCTTGTGCAAATGAGGCCGGTGGTGGTGGTGAGGAGGTGGTGGGATTTCGCGTGTGAAGAAAAAACCGCGAAATCGCTAAAACGCGAAAAAGAGACGCGAAAGATTTTTTATCGCGCATCCCGGATGATCCCGGAATATCGACAATCTCATTCACCAAAATTTCACGAGGACGGTGCAATGGAGAAGATAAAACGAATGGTGGTGGGGTTGGATTTTGACGGGACGATCACGGTGGCCGGGGAGTTTTTCCGGATGCTGACGGCGGCGGTGTACCGGGAGGGCGGGAAGGTGATCGTCGTGTCGGCGCGATCCGACACGCGGCCCGCGCGAAAGGAAACCGAGGCCGTGCTCCGGGAGATGGGCATCCTGTATTCCAAGCTCATCCTCCTCCCCGAGGGCGAGCGCATGCTGGGTGTTCCGCCCTCCGAACTCGGCTATCTCGAGCGCTTCCTCTGGCAGAAGGTCCACATCTGCCTGGCCGAGAACGTGTCTGTCTTCTTCGACGACGACGATGTGGTCGTGGACCTGTTCTGCCGGTATGCGCCCCGGATCCAGATCTATCAGTCCGTGGCGCCGTTACGCTGGCCATAACACCCCTCGTCACCCCTCGTCACCCCGAGTGGCCGACCTACGTCCGCCGCAGGCGGACGAAGGGCGGCCGTATCGAGGGGCTGTCATTTCGAAGGGCAACCGTATCGAGGGGCACGCGCCGTTGCGGTGTGCAGCAGCCTGAACAAGAATTCCCTGGATATTTTCGCTCCCTTGGGATTCCTGACATACTGGACCAACGGACAGGATTTCGCCTCTGCCGTGCGTCAGGCCGAGCAGTACGTACTCATCAAGTGCCCCGAACTGGACGAAAGGTACGAGCTTCCCTCCGACCTCTCGATGCAGCCCACAGCCACCGCCATCGCCAACAGCCGGATGATTCTCGCGGGCAAGGACCCCCCTCTGGCAGGATAGTTGTCCGATGAAAAATTCTGCCTATAATAGGCAAGAGCGGTCACAGAATCGAGGTCAACGATGCGATATTCCGCGGAACGCATCTGAAGATCATGATCGATCGAATCAAAGAACGCCTCGATATCCATGTCCACCACCCAGTCGTATTTCCAGCAGTTCCTCGGGCCTGATCGAGTGCCTGATGCGCACTCTTGCCCGGGCGGTAACCGAAGGAGAATGGGTGAAACAGTGGATCGAGACGCGGTTCGAGGGTCGTCTTGACGGCCATCTGTGCAGCGCGATCGGTGACGGTCGGGATGCCGAGTGCACGGTTTCCACCGTCCGCTTTCGGGATCAAAACCTGTCGGACCGGCTGCAGGTGATAGCTTCCTGAACTCATCCGATTCCACAAGGTGTAGAGATTTCTTCCCAGACGGTGCTGGTATGCTTCGATGCGTTCACGATAAATGCAGGGGGTTCCGCCATTGGACGCAACGTGCAACCACGCATTCCAGACAAGCCGCTTGGGAATGTCGAAGGGTTTGGCTCCCTGCCGGGGATCATCCTGCATGGCAGTTGTCCTCCTACGGAAGCCGGATAAGGCCATGTCTTCGCTCCACGGCCATTACAGCCGCTTCAACGCTACTACACATGACTCCGCCTCGGCATATCGCTTCGGTACTCAGGTTCTCACGGGATCGCCGTTTGAACTGCTCCCTTGACATCGATATGCAGATTCCCAAGTTCCGTACCAGCGCCAGAATGATTGTCACGCCATCTCTATGCCGCGTGTCACTGAACCAGAACCCAGGTCTCTGTTCAGCTTGTCCCGAGGCATTGTCGCGACCTCGGTTTCGACAGCGATTGCAGTTCTCGACACTTCTTCGATGGTTCACTTGCGTTCGTCTCAATCGTTCACACCTGACGGATTACGATCCGCCTTTTCTTTTGCCGCTCACCACAACCGCTCTTTACGGATGCAGCTCAGATCGGTTTGGTATCACCGCCTGATCGGCGACACCGAGGGGCCGACCCTCATCACTGGTACAGCATGACGTCGCTGCTTATGCAGTTCCGTCTTCATGGCGCACCGACAACTATCCTGACAGAGGGGGACTATGCCACACCCCAACACTCTGGCCGCAAGGATTGATGCCCACCCGATGCTGACACGAGCCTCGCTCGCCAAGATCGCCGGTTGTTGTCGACAAGATGTGACACACTACCTGAACCAGCGACGCGAAAAGGTCGGTCGGGATGCACGCCGCCGGATCGAAGATGTGCTGATCCGCAATGGCATCATCAACCGGAAGTCGCCACGGGAACGCACACGAGAACAATACTTGGAATTCCACAGAATGGGCAGGCGATGCCTCCGATGATCGACTAAGAAAAAGCCCCGGTGATGCCGGGGCTTTTCTTTGCCGATTAAACGTTTACCCATCCGTCAATTGATAATCGTGCGTACTGTGTCGCTCAGCTACAGCTAGACCGTTTCCTCTTTTATCTCCTATAGGTTGATATTGTCGATGCCCCCGAGGTTTTTCCGGCGTTCGGCAATTACTCCTCCACCTATTCTCTTCATCTCAGCTTCAAGAGTCGCAATCCCAGCTCGTTGCCATTCTGCATATTGCTTGAATTGCGCGACAAGGCCTACCACCGAGTTCTTCAATTCCGCAGCGAGAGATGGTGTGTCCACATACGAATAAACAAGCTCGGAAGCGTTGATGATTTCGGTCTTCATCGGCGCATGAGTGCCGTATGTACTCGGCTGAATGTACAAGAGCTCGGCACTTCCGGAAAACATCACGCGAAAGCTGAACTTAGCCTTAAATACTCCGTCCAGCACCACCTCACGCACTTCATCAACTTGCGGTTCAGACGCAAACGATAATGCCTTCGGAATCAACGGGTAGCAACACTGTTGCATCACCTCCTCGTCACTCATTCTACGGAACCGATCCTCGGGGATCGCCATGATGTCAGTTCTAACACTCTGAATCTTGCGCTCCCGATAAGCATGGAACTGCTCATCGCGAAAGTAGTGATTGCTCATAATTCCTCCTCATGATTTCTGGTACAGGTGGAGATTGACGCTTTTCTATCTTGTCGAGTCGTGTCGTAATCGTACTGACTGCAACCTCCGCTATGTTTACACGATAGCCTTATCAGGACTAGAGACAGTGGAAGCCGGATTCAAGAAAAACAGACAAGGACTTGAATCTCAAAAGGTGCAAGTATATTTAACGTCTCTTGTCGTATATTTTCATTTGCGCCAGTCTTAAAATAGACGAACACAGTTGTCGGTGAGCCAAAATGCAACTTTGCTACGTAGGGAATGAGCTGAGCCTTATCCAGTACTCTCAGTATACCCCACACGGTCTCGACCGGTCTAGAGTTATCGCGGATCTCTATGCTTGGTAGCTCGGTCAGCTTCGGAATGAGATAGATCACCCTCCCGTCAGCAGACTGATTCGTCGTCTCGCTATATAATTCAGACATTTCAGCTTCCATCTTCATCTCCTGCTGTTTTCCATCTCAGCATCTCCTCGTCAAATCAAAAGGGTAGAGAATCCAATGCTAGTTTAAGATCGAATTCGGCTACTATAGAACTAAGGATCCGCATTTCTCGATCGGTGAGATATTCCATGTCTAAAAACAATGTTTCGTACTTATAAAAATAAATGTCCTTGGCTCCTAATAGCAGGCGATTGTTCTTGAGTGCTCGTATCACATCTACGTGATTCGACACATTCTCGCTGTCCCACTCATAAATTCTGAAAGAAGGATATACACCAGATGGGTAATCTACATGAAGAATATTACGCCCATCGGCATCGAGCTGCCGAGTGAGCACCTGTTTCATTGGTGACAATGATCTACGCCTCGACTCTTTTGGTATACCTGTGGGAAGAAGAGTGTCCTCAAGCACTTTAAGCAACTCATCTAGTGAGGGCTTAGGTTCAGCTTTCGACATCAGCGATTGTGGTTTAAGTGTACTTAACAGATTAACTTTCAAGTCTGGGTAGTATCCTGAGATGTGTCTGATGAAATCCTCTAAGGTTTGGAGCATCACCTCTTGCTCCGTCTCTTCGTAGAACTCTTTCGCTAGTGAGGGAGTAATACCACGACGATCTCCATTCGGCTTCCACCACCAGTCATCCTTAGTGTCATCAGTCACAAAGATGATCCATTGGTTACGTTCTTTCGCTATTAGTTTTAAATGGCTCCAGATCATCATGTCGCCATACAGATTCTCCCCATCTTTCTCTTTACGATCAGCAGAACCAGGGCCATCATTCTTTGCGAATCTGGAATCAGCTTCCGCACGTATGGCCTGCTGCTTTTCTGGGGTGAGCTCTGTAGCAAGACAACCTGATAACGTCTTTAGGACTACTTCCAGGACGGTGTCAGCAACTCCCAGCTTTGAATCGCCAGCAATCTCTTCCTTCTTCTTTCTAATAATTTCCAGTGATTTATTTTTCGTGGATTCAAGCATTTGAATGACCCTTTCAGGACTGTGTTCGGGGAGTGCTGAGTAGTGGGTCTGTAGTTCCTTCTCGAAGGAAGCCCAAGTGTTTGTCAGGAGTGCGTATACATATTCCAACCATAGTTTTGGTTTTCGGATCTTATTACTCTGATAGATGAAGTACTCATACGCAGCTTTATCTGTGATTATGAGTCGGTCACGTAGTTGCTCGAAAACATCGTTCACTTGAGCTAATTGTTCACGGTTAAGCCAGTACAAATGCAGAAGTACATTGGAATCGAGCGAAATAAGTGCTGTTTCCCAAAAGCGTTTATACACGTCACTAGTGTACTGCCACATAAATAGCTTTACATTGATAGTGTGATTTCGTATATTGC
>CAZWNO010000014.1:45565-55910 GCA_964635845.1 uncultured Chromatiales bacterium | reverse complement strand
GGGGAGGATGCGTCCGGTGAAGGTGTCGACGATCATCACCTTCCCGTCCTGCACCACGTATTCGACATCCTTTTCGTAGAGGCAGTAGGCCTTGAGAAGCTGGTGCACGGTATGGATGCGGTCGCTGCGCTCGGCATAGACCTGCTGCAGTTTGTCTTTCTCGAGCTGCAGTTCCTTCGGCGAGAGGCCGCGCACCTCCAGCGCGCTGAGTTCCGCGGCGATGTCCGGGAGTACGAAGAAATCACTCTCCTCCTTCGACGGGGCGAGGAACAACCTGCCCTTCTCCGAGAGATCCACGATATAGGTTTTTTCGTCGATGTTGAAATACAGCTCGTCGAGGACCTCCGGCATCCGGCGGGCGTTGTCCGCGCGAAACATGTTCTCGGTCTTCTGTATGAGCGTCTGGTTCTCCGGTTCGCTGAGAATCTTGAGCAGGCGCTTGTTCTTCGGCAGTCCGCGTTGCGCCCTGTAGAGCAGGACTCCGGCCTCGTCACGATTGCCCTCCTTCATCAGGCGCTCGGCGTCCGCGACGATCTTCGCCACGAAGGCGTTCTGCGCGTTGACGAGCCGGTCCACACGAGGCTTCATTTCATCGAACTTGTGGTCGGTATCGCCGACGGGGCCGCTGATGATCAGCGGAGTACGTGCTTCGTCGATCAGCACCGAATCGACTTCGTCCACGATGGCGAAATTGTGCTCGCGCTGCACCATCTCGCTTGCATCGATCACCATGTTGTCGCGCAGGTAATCGAAGCCGAATTCGTTGTTGGTGCCGTAGGTGATGTCCATGTTGTAGATCTCACGCCGCTGCTGCGGTCCCATGTCGTTCTGGATGCAGCCGACGGTGAGCCCGTGAAATTTGTAGACCGGAGACATCCACTCGCTGTCACGGCGTGCGAGGTAATCGTTGACCAGGTGCACGCCCTTGCCCGTCAATGCATTGAGAAAAACCGGAAGCGTCGCGACGAGCGTCTTGCCCTCTCCCGTGGCCATCTCCGCGATCTTTCCGTGATGGATCGCGATGCCGCCGATGAGCTGCACATCGAAGGGGACCATGTTCCAGGTGACCTTGTTGTCCACCACCATGTATTCGTGTCCCACGAGCCTGCGGCAGGTGTCCTTGATGACCGCGAAAGCCTCGGGAAGGATCTCGTCGAGCACATCCTCGGTCGTCTCGTGAAGCTCGGTCCGGAGCTGTTTCAGTCGGTCGTTGAGTTTATCCCGGTCGATGCCTTCGCGGTCCTCGTGGAGTTCGGTGAGGATAGTCTGTATCTCCTCCTCGATCTCCCTGGTCGCATCCGCGATCTTCTGCCTGAATCCTGCGGTCCGTTCGCGGAGTTCGTCATCGGTCAGCGCCTCGAGTGTCGGGTAAATCCGGGTGATTTCGTCCAGGATCGGCATGACCTCCTTGACGTCACGGTCATGCTTGCCCCCGCCGAAGAGACGGGCGATAATATTCATCATTTGCGTAATTCCTGTTGCTGTGAAGGGAAACGGTTCGATACGTCTGATCACGCTGCGGGATCAGCACGCGGAAGGCGCACGGATGGGACGCGCGCTCAGGTAGCGGCGCACCGGCAGAGTATGAACCGTGCCCCAGCTGGCGCGAAGCCGCTGCCGGAGAACCGGGACGGAGGGAGCGTGGGAAAGCAGTGCGGCATAGGACACGTGCGATTGCCGCGTCCGCAGCGCGCGATGCAGCTGCGTTTCGGGAATGACCGACTCGATGATCTGTCTCATTGCGGCGAACTCGCCGCGCTGCAGCACCGCGGGATCGGAATTCAGCACTGCGGAGCAGAAGAGCGAGAATGTGAAAACGAAGCCGGTCATGAATTGGAGGAAGTTATTTAAAAAATAAAATTACATGAAATGCGAGGTTGAAACAAGGCAGTGCAGCGCGACCTCAGGGAATGATGCCGGCGGACTTCAGCTTTTCCGACAGAGCGATCACGCGGACGTTTTCCCACTCGTACGCATCGACCGGATCGGCGACGAAATGCAGGCGCCCGTAAGTGTCCGGTCTGCCGGGCAGGTAATCGCGCGCGGTGGCGGCCTGTGAGACCCAGCGGAGATTACCCGGATGATCGACATCGTGATACGCACAGACGAATCCCGCCGGCAGGAGTCTGCCGCCTTCGATGAACAGGGCAGTCGGCACCTTGATCGTGAATGCATAGGTCTGGTATTCCTCTTCCACATGCTGCGTGGAAACGCGGATGTCGTTCCCCAGGCGCTTGCGGATCGCCTCCCCCAGCAGTTCGACCACGGGCGTGCGGTTTGCCCCATCGCCCATGACGATGCGGATACCGAACTGTGTATTCGGAGAGTAGGTCTGGATCCTGCCGTCAGGCCTGACCCTGTTGCGCCTGCTCAGATCGAAATGGAGGTCGAGATGATCGGAAGAATCCGCGGCGGCGTGATACAGCAGCCGGTCGTCATGCAGGCGGACGCTGAATGTCACCGTGCTGCTGTCGTAGCGCGCGGAGCAGAAAACGCTGCAGTCGTCCGCGCCGTACCAGCTGCTGCCTCCGCTCGCGATGATCATCGCGCTCGAGTCACCCACGGTCGTTCTCATCGCATCCGGGAGGCTGAGCCCCGCCGGATACACCGGGAGGTCGTAGAATTTCCTCGTGATGAAGCTGCGTCCGCTGTTGGCGCCGTAGAAATGTTCTTCGGCAAGCAGCGTCTCATAGGAATAATTCCTGTCGAAACCGACCCCGGTCGTTCTTCCGCCACTGCGCATCCTGCCTGTCGTCCATTCCGACACGCGGCGGAAGGTCCCTTCGCGGGCAGTGTATCCCGTGATGTGCCAGGCGAATTCACCGGTTTTCTCCGTCACATGACAGACTCCTGCTTCGATGGAAAAACCGACCTCGATAGGCTCCGATACGTATCGGCGCTGCAGCGTCCGCAGGTGTCGAAACCCGGGCCCGTCGTTCAGGAAGAAGATCACGTCGATCATGCGGTTGGGCGCATCGTCGCGTCTGACCGACAGCACGACATCCATGCCGTCGTCGCCGGAGTACTCGCCGATATCATAGCCGAATATTTTGCACTTCGGCGGGAGTTTTGATAGAATGGATTCGATTTTCTCCTGCGAGAATATCGTGCCCAGGGCGGCTGCGAGTCCGGCGAACTCGAGACTGTCGGTCATCCGCACCGTCGCCCCGGGCGAAGGTCTCGCCGATACTGAAGTCCCGGCCAGGCTGCTCAGACTGACAATCACGATGCACGAAGCAAGAGCGAAGCGCATGAATTTCCGATTATTGTTTATCCTCATTCTCGTATTTCCGGTTTCATTGGTCCCCCGGATTTCCGCACAGCAGACGAATGCCCGCGCCGCGCTGGAACGGGCCGCCAGCGCGGAACTCGAAGGGCCGCTTTTCCGGCAATGTCTCGCCGCGGTGGAGATCGCGGATGCAGCCACGGGCAAGGTCCTGTTCTCCAGGAATGAATCGCTCCTGCTGCGTCCCGCCTCCAACGCGAAGCTCTTCACCTCGGCCGCGGCGGTACTCGCATTGCCAGAAGACTTCCACTTCGAGACCCGGCTCGCGGCGGCAGATTCGGCACTGCACACGCTCGTGTGCATCGGCGGAGGAGACCCGGTTTTCAGCGCACAAGATATTCAAAAATTGGCGGATATTGCAGTGCGTTCGGGCGCCAAACGCATCGATACGCTGATTCTCGACGCGTCGCTCTACGCCGACGATTATTTCGGCAGCGGATGGATGTGGGACGACGAGAGCGATCCGTTCATGCCCTATCTCGGCGCCTTCTCCATCAACGGCAACACCGTGACAATCCAGGCGAGGCATTCGTCGAAACCCGGCTCCTCGATGGCCGTCACGTCGATTCCCCCGAGCAGCATCTTCCGGATCCGTCCGGCCGACAGCCGCACGGCGAACGATACATTCCGCATCGAGCGCCTGCCGCGCAGCAACGAATTCGTCATGCACGGCTCGTTGCGCCGCGGACCGCGGCCCTGGACGGAAAAATTCAGCGTCTGGCGGCCGCAGGATCTTTTCGCGGACCTCCTGCTGCGCGATCTTCGGTTTCGCGGAATCTCCGTGGACAGCACGGTTGTGCGCTTCGCTGCCGCGCCGCCCACCGCCTTCACTCTGGGGACCGTGCGCCGTCCTCTTGCGGATGTACTTTCGGCGACGAACAAGGCGAGCAACAATCTCTGCGCCGAAGCGGTGCTTCGCGCGTTATGCTTCGGCACCGGGCGAAAGACGTCCGGCGTGTCCGCGTCTGACGGGATCGCGGCGATGATGACCATCCTCGCGAAACACGGGATCCGGAGCGGTGATATCGCATTGCGCGACGGTTCGGGGATCTCGTTTTACGATCTCGTCAGCGCGGCATCGCTCGGGCGAGTATTGCGCGGCATCGCCGCCCATTCTGCGTTCCCGCGTTTCCGCGAGTCGCTCGCGATCGGCGGAAGCGACGGGACGCTGGTGAATCGCATGACCTCGCTTCCATACAGGCAGGTGTTCCGGGGAAAAACGGGAACAGTGCGCGGAGTAAGCGCACTGTCCGGATACGTGCAGGCACCGGGAGGACGCCTGCTGACTGTTGTGATGCTGATGCAGAATTTCGTCGGAAAGCACACACCCTATCGGGATGTTCAGGATCGCATCGTGAAGCACTGTGTCGAGTACAGCGCTTCGTTCATTGCGATTAAAGCGCCTCGATGAGCGTTTTGTACTCCGTCTTGCCGTCCTTGATGAACTCATCCACGATCCGGTTGATCAGCTGCTCGGTGATCTCATCGGCATCGTCTTCCAGCGCGTCATACTCCTCGAGAGAGTCGCAGTAATAGACTTCGACGAAGGTGTTCGGCCGCGTCTTGCTTTCGAAGACGGAGTAGTTCTTGCCGCGTTCGTTGGTCAGGTAATTCTTCAGTTCCCGGACGGTTTCCAGGTATTCTTCTCGTTTCTCTTCGATGATCGGGTAGGAGATGGAAAAAATCACTTTGGGCATGTACGTCTCCATGTGAACTGAGTGGGAAAAATCCTGGGCGACAATGTTGCGCCGCAGGGCGCTCCCGCGCCTTGCGGCTTCACATTACTTCACTTCACCGTCAATGACGGCGGCGATCGCCGCCGCCTCTGCCACCGCGGTCACGGTCACGACCGCCGCGGTCGCCGCGGGGTTCAGGCTCGACATAGCCTTCAGGGGGTTCCATCAGGGCTTTGCGGCTGAGGACGAGTTTTCCGTTGTCCTCGACCCGGAGAAGCTTGACGGTGACGACATCGCCGACCTTCAAGACTTCCTCGACGGTGTTGAGACGCCGGAAATCGATCTGGGAAATGTGGAGAAGTCCTTCCTTGCCGGGCAGGATTTCCACGAAGGCGCCGAATTCCGCGATGCGCTTGACCGGACCGGTGTAGATCTCGCCTGCTTCGGGCATCTGCGTGATGCGGCGGATGAGCTCGATCGCCTTTTCGCTGTTTTCCGAATTGACTGCCGCGATGATGATGCGGCCGTCGTCTTCGATGTTGATCTCGGCGCCGCTTTCCGCGACGATGCTCTTGATGTTCTTCCCGCCCGGGCCGATGACGGCGCCGATCAGGTCGACGGGGATGTAGATGGTCGTCAGGCGTGGCGCATAGCGCGAAAGATCAGGCCGCGACTCGCTGATGACCTCGTTCATCTTCCCGAGAATGTGCATGCGGCCGTCGCGCGCCTGCTGCAGCGCGCGTTCCATGATCTCGAAGCTGATGCCCTTGATCTTGATGTCCATCTGGTAGGATGTGATCCCGTCCTCCGTACCGGCGACCTTGAAATCCATGTCGCCGAGATGATCCTCGTTCCCGAGGATATCGGTGAGAACGGCGACCTGATCGCCTTCCTTGATGAGGCCCATCGCCACGCCGGCCACGGCTTTCTTGATCGGCACGCCCGCGTCCATCAGCGCCATGGATCCCGAACACACGGTGGCCATCGACGATGAGCCGTTGGACTCGAGGATATCGCACAGCAGGCGGATGGTATAGGGGAAATCCTCGTCGCTGGGAAGCATGTTCTTCAGCGCCCGTTCGGCGAGGTTCCCGTGTCCGATTTCGCGGCGGCTGGTGAAGCCGAAGCGGCCCACCTCGCCGACCGAGAACGGCGGGAAATTATAATGCAGCATGAAGCGCTTGCGGAACTCCTCCTGCAGACCGTCGATGATCTGCTCGTCGGATTTAGTTCCGAGGGTACAGCTGTTGAGCGCCTGCGTTTCACCACGCGTGAACAGCGCCGAACCGTGCGCGCGCGGCAGGACGCTGACGTCGCCGGTGATCGGTCGCACGTCCGTCAGCCCGCGTCCGTCGAGACGCTGCCCCTTCTCGAGAATCGTGCGACGCATCGCATCCTTCTCGTAATCGTGGATCAGATTCTTGATCGCGCTTTCCTGTTCGGGGTATTCTTCCGCGAGCGCCTCCGTGACCTCTGTGTAGAGCGCCTTCGTGGTGTCGGCGCGCTCTTCCTTGGCGAGCACGGTCGCGGCGAGTGTCAGCAGCCGATCGTAACAGAGGCCGCGTACACGTTCCGCGAGACCTTCGGGAAGCTCCAGCGGAGCCACCTCCATGCGCGGCTTGCCCGCCTTGGCGGCGAAGTCACCGATGCATTTGCAGATTTTTGCGATGTAGCCGTGGCCGAACTTGAGAGCTTCGAGCATATCGCGTTCGTTGATTTCCAGCGACTCGCCCTCGACCATGAGGATCGAATCCTCAGTTCCCGCCAGAACGACTTCCAGGTCGGAGTCCTTCAACTGACTGAAAGTGGGATTGATGATGAACTCTCCGTTCACGCGGCCGACCCGCACTTCGGCGATCGGACCGTCGAACGGAGCCCCCGCGATCATGAGTGCGGCGGAAGCCGCGGTGGCGGCGAGCACGTCGCCGTCATTCTCCTGGTCGGAAGAATAGACGGAAGCCACGATCTGCACTTCGTTGCGGTAGTTGTCCGCAAACATCGGCCTGATCGGACGATCGATCAGCCGCGCGGAGAGGATTTCCTTTTCCGAAGGCTTGCCCTCGCGCTTGAAGAAACCACCAGGGATCTTGCCGGCGGCGGAAATCTTCTCGCGGTACTCACAGCTGAGCGGGAAGAAATCGATGCCTTCCCGGGGCGTATCCGCCAGCACAACGGTCGAGAGCACCATGGTCTCGCCAAACGTAATCATGACAGCGCCGTTGGCCTGTCGTGCGAAGCGGCCCGTTTCCATCGTCAACGTTTTTCCGCCGAGGTCTAATTCAGTTTTCGTTATCATATCCTTGTTCTCTTGTAGAAATAATCCCTTGATGATGTACGCGGGTCGGCGCGATTACTTGCGAAGCTCGAGACTCTTGACGATGGCGCGATACCGATCCATGTCGGTCTTCTGCAGGTACGCAAGGAGGCGGCGGCGCTTGCCGACCATCTTCAGGAGGCCACGACGGCTGTGGTGGTCTTTCTTGTTCTGATCGAAATGGGACGAAAGTCCGTTGATGGTTTCGGTGAGGATGGCGATCTGGACTTCCGCCTTGCCGCTGTCCTTCGCATGTCCGCCGTGTTTCTGGATCAGTTCCTGTTTCCGTTCTTTCGAAAGAGGCATGATGTTGCTCCTTAAACAACCTGGTATCAGTTATGAGTTACTCGTTGATTCTTCGTTATTCGCAGTATTCCGGTGCTGCTCGCGTTCGAAAAAGACGCGGGCGAATTCCTTGTCGGACTGTATCTGCGCTGCGAGCTGTTCCATTCCGTCGAAGCGGATCTCCTCGCGCAGCCGTTCGAGCAGATCGATCTGCATGTGCATTCCGTACAAATTGCCGGAAAAAATAAAAATATGAACTTCCAGCGAAATATGCATCTGTTCCGAAACGGTCGGTCTTCTTCCGATATTCATGATGCCGTTGAAGCTCCGACCGTCGACCTGCGCGCGGACGATATAGACGCCGTTCCTGGGCAGGAGCTTGTTCGCCGCCTGCACTTCGATATTCGCAGTCGGAAATCCGAGTTTCGCCCCGAGACCGTCGCCGCGTACGACGACACCGCCGATCCTGTACGGTCTGCCGAGGAAATCCCAGGCGCGCCGGACATTCCCTTCCATGATCGCCTTGCGCACCGCGGTGCTGCTTACCTTCACGCCGTTCATCAGCAGTTCACTGATGATGGTGACGTCGATCCCCTGCGCCGCGCCCAGTTCACGGAGCGCTTCCGCATTTCCGGAGCGTCCCTTGCCGAACGCGTGGTCGACTCCCACGACGACATGCGCGGCATGCAACCGGCGCGCGATGTATTCCTGGAAGAACGTCGATGCATCGAGCACGGAGAGATCCCGGGTAAACGGGAGCACGAGGCAGGCATCGAGTCCCGTGTCACGCAGCAGCTGCAGCCGTTCGTCGATCGTAGTCAGAAGATATGTCTGCTCGCCCTTCCTTCCGATCACTTCACGCGGATGCGGATCGAAGGTCAGGAGAACGGCTCGGCCGCCGATGCCGGCGGCGGTCGCGATGGTGCGCTCGATGATGCGGCGATGACCGAGGTGGACGCCGTCGAAGGTCCCGAGCGTCAGCGACACGGGGCGGCCGTGAGGAAACGCCTCAAGATTGCGGTAGACCTGCACGCGGCTGCTCCTGTGTTCGTTCGCGCAGCAGACCCAGTGCCGCCGCATGTTCCACTACGTGTTCAATTGTCCAGGCCTCGGTCACGGAGAAACTGCCGATGAAGGTTCGCCGCAGCGAGGTCAGGTAAGCGCCGCATCCGAGTCTCTGCCCGAGGTCGTGCGCGAGCGTGCGCACGTATGTTCCCTTCGAGCAGTGCACCTCGAAGTTCACATCGGGCGGGGAGACGGACTGGATATTGAAGCGCTCGATCGTGACCGTGCGCGGCGGCCGCTCGATTTCCTCGCCTTTTCTGGCCAGCTTGTACAGGCGCTGCCCGTCCACCCTGACAGCCGAATACATCGGAGGCACTTGCTCGATCGCTCCGACGAAGCTTTCCGCCGCATTCCTGATATCATCCTCGCTTATGCCTGCGATCGGTCGTGCATCCATGATCACAGTCTCGGCATCATAGCTCGGGGTCACCGCGCCGAGGCGGAGACTTCCTTCGTAAACCTTGCCCAGCGCCTGAAACGCGTCGATTCTCTTCGTCAGATGAGAGGAGCAGAGGATCAGCAGTCCGGTCGCCATCGGGTCGAGAGTGCCGGCGTGACCTACCTTTTTCACGCGGAGGGCGGAGCGCACTTTTTTCACGACGTCGAATGAAGTCCATCCCTGAGGTTTGTCCAGAAGGAGAACGCCGCCGGTGTGGGAGCGAAACTGTTCGATGGTATTGAATCCCTGCGGCTGCGTCAACGCTCCTGCTCGCCCTCATGAATCTGCCGGATCAGCTGTTCGATGCGCTCGGCCTTTTCGAGTGTCTCGTCGATATAGAAACGCAGTTCCGGCGTGAATTTCAGCCGAACCGCGCTGCCGACACCCATGCGGATCACCTTCAGGTTGTCGTCGAGGAAGGCCAGGACCTGCTCGTTCGTCCTGTCGGAGTGAAAGTGGCTGACATACACCTTGGCGAGGCGCAGGTCGGGGGTTACGATGACGTCCGTTACCGTGAGAAGGCCGTAGCCTGTCGTATCGATGCGCGTGGTCAGCGCCTCGCTGATTTCCTGTTTGATGAGCTGCGCGACACGCGCGGTGCGGATGGACATGCTTTATCTTGACTGATCCAGGGAACGTTTGACTTCGACCTGTTCGAACGATTCGATGACATCTCCGACCTTCACGTCGTTGTATCCGACAAGGCTCAGGCCGCATTCGAAGCCGCTGTCCACCTCGCGCGCATCATCCTTGAATCGCTTCAGCGACTCGATATGTCCGGTGAACATGACGATGCCGTCGCGGAGCAGGCGGACGCGGCTGTTGCGGTTGATCTTGCCGTCCTGCACGTAACAGCCGGCGATCGTGCCGACCTTGGAGATCTTGAACACCTCGCGCACAAGGACGGTCGCGGTGACCTTCTCCTTGATGTCCGGACGAAGCATTCCCTCCAGCGCGGCGCGCACATCCTCGATCGCATCGTAGATGATTTCATACAGACGGATGTCGACATCCTCTGATTCGGCAAGCTTGCGCGCGTTGAGGTTCGGCCGGACGCGGAAGCCGATGATGATCGCATTGGATGCACTCGCGAGCAGCACATCCGACTCGGAAATCGCACCGACGCTCCGGTGGATGACGTCGATGCGCACTTCCTCGGTCGACAGTTTCTGGAGGGAGTCGCTGAGTGCTTCGACCGAACCGTCCACATCGCCCTTGACGATAACGTTCAGTTCCTGGAAATTACCGATTGCGATCCGGCGTCCGATTTCATCGAGAGT
>CAZWNO010000014.1:24438-45555 GCA_964635845.1 uncultured Chromatiales bacterium | reverse complement strand
GCCGCCGAGCTTGATTTGCTCGGAAATGTCGTCGAGTGTCGTGCGGCGTACGCGGCGGAAATCGGATTCACGCTTGATCTGCTGGCGATTCGTCGCGACTTCGCGCGCCGTCCGCTCGCCATCCACGACGACGAATGCATCGCCGGCCTGCGGTGATCCGTTGAAGCCGAGCACCTGGACGGGCGTAGCGGGAGGAGCGTCTTCGACGCGGTTTCCACGCTCGTCCATCAGCGCCCGGACTTTTCCGAACTCGTTTCCGGCGACGAAGGAGTCGCCGACTTTCAGGGTGCCCTTCTGCACGAGCACCGTGGCGATGATGCCCTTGCCCTTGTCGAGTTCGGATTCGATGATCGTGCCGCGTGCTTCGCGTCCCGCGTTCGCCTTCAGATCGAGTATGTCGGCTTCGAGGAGGATGCGGTCGAGCAATTCATCGATATTGAGACCTTCTTTCGCGGAAATATGCACGCAGCCGTATCTGCCGCCCCATTCCTCGACGAGCAGGCCGCGGTCCGCGAGCTGCTGCTTGATCTTGTCGGGATTGGCCTCCGGTTTGTCGATCTTATTGATGGCAATGATGATCGGAACGCGCGCCGCCATGGCATGGCTGATCGCCTCGACGGTCTGGGGCATCACGGCGTCGTCCGCAGCGACGACCAGCACCACGATGTCCGTCACCTGCGCGCCGCGCGCACGCATGGCCGTAAAGGCCTCGTGACCCGGGGTATCGAGGAAGGTGATCTTCCGCTGACTCTCGAGCGTGACGGTGTACGCGCCGATATGCTGCGTGATGCCGCCGCTTTCTCCCGCCACGACATTCGTTTTGCGGATAAAATCGAGCAGCTTGGTCTTGCCGTGATCGACATGACCCATGATCGTCACGATCGGCGGGCGCGCGATGAGAGTATCCTCTTCATCCTCGAAGTCGGTCAATTCATCGTCGACATACTCCTGGTGCTTCTGGACTTCGAAGCCGAACTCCGAAGCCACCAGCTCGATCGTCTCCATGTCGAGGCGCTGGTTGATCGACGCCATGACCCCGAGCCCGATCAGCGAGGCGATGACCTCGTTGACACTCACGTTCATGAACCCCGCGATCTCACTCACCGTGGCATACTCGTATATGCGCAGGATCTGCTTGTCGCGCTCCTGCTGCTCGTGTTCCCGGACCTGTTCCTCCTCGCGCCGCGCGCGCTTGCGTTTGCGCAGTGCGGAACGCTGCGACACGGGACCGAGATCGGACATGGATGCGATCGTCTTCTTGATGGCACTCGCGACTTCTGCCTGGTCGACTTCTCGGGGGCGGCCCTTCTTGGCCCGCTTTTTCCGTGCCTCGGCGTCCGCTGACTCCTCCACCACTCCCGGCTTGACGACTTTCTTTTTCTTCTTCTTCTTCCTGCGCAGTGTTTCGGCATCGGTGCCGGCAGCCGGCGTACCGTCCTCCTTTTTCGCCTTCTCCGGCGTGACGGCTTCCTGCAGATTGATCTTTCCCTTGACCGTCAGTCCGCGCATCTTCGGCATGCTCGACTCGATACTGACGTCCAGATCCTCCTTCTTCGCCTTCTTCCGGGGCTCCTTCTTCTCCTCTTCCTTCACCTCGCCTACTTCTGCCGCCGGAGTCTCCACCGCGACCTCCGGGACGACGGATTCAACCGCCGCAGGGGGAATTTCCTCCACCGCGGCGACAGTCTCCCCTGCCGGTTCCTCCGCTTCCGCAACGGCGTCCTGCGGCTCGACGCCGGCAGTGACCGGTTCCGCGACGGCTTCCGTCACAGCCGGAACTTCGGCGACGATCTCGGGAAGAATTTCCACTTCGACGGGTTCCACCGCGACAGGGACCGGCTCCGGCGCTGCCGCAGGTTTCTCCACTGCGGCGGGAACTTCGTGTTCCTCCTCGCCCTCCATTTCATCCCCGCGACGCTTGCGGTCGAGTTCGTCGAATTCCTTGCGCTTGCGGGCGTGGCGTTCAGCGTCGGTCTTCTCCTTCCGGTAATGCTTCTCTATGAGTTCGAGCATGTCCTCATCGATGAGGGACATGTGGTTCTTGACCGCGAATCCTTTCTTGGTCAGGAACTCGGTCAAGGTATCGTGAGAGAGATTGAACTCTTTGGCAACCTTGTAGAGTCGCGTTTTACTTGTCGTTTTATCCGTAGCTGCCATTTCGCCGGTAGTGCGTTAAGAAAAATGGGATAAGGGGAGGAATTATTCCTCTTCGGAGAAGGCTTTCTTCATCTCCACGACGATTTCGTTGATCCGCTCGATGCTGATGCCCGGAATCTTTGCCAGGAGGTCCGACACGGGTGCGAGGATCACATCGTTCGCCGTGTGATATCCCGCGTTGACAAAACTGTTGATCAGCTCCTCGCCGAATTCCGGGATGAACTCGTTCAGCTCGATCTCGTACTCCGCCATGGTCTTGGTGATCTCCTCGCCCTCCTTGACGATTTCGATGCGGTAACCGGTCAGCTCCGCCGCAAGGCGTATGTTCTGGCCGTTTCTTCCGATCGCCAGCGACGCCTGTTCGGTATCGACATGGACTTTCGCCGTGCGCGTGGCGCGGTCGAGCTTGACCTCGATGAGTTTCGCGGGTGCGAGCGCGCGCTGGATGAACAGGTGCGAATCGTCCGTCCAGTTGATCACGTCGATGTTCTCGTTATTGAGCTCCCGGACGATCGCATGGATGCGCACGCCCTTCATGCCGACGCAGGCCCCGACGGCGTCGATGCGGTCGTCATGCGACTCCACCGCCACCTTCGCGCGTTCACCCGGCTCGCGGGCAATCTTCCGGATGGAAATCACGCCGTCGTAGATCTCGGGGATTTCCTGCTCGAACAGTTTCTGGAGGAAAAGCGAATCGGCGCGGGAGACGATGACCATCGGCATGCCGCTGCCCTTGCGCACGACTTCCTTGATCACGCATCGGATCACGTCGCCCTTGCGGTAGCGCTCCTTCGAGATCTGTTCCGATTTCGGAAGGATCAGCTCCGTGCGGTTGTGATTGATCAACACGTCGTTGCGGCGCACCTGGTAGACATCGCCGACCACGATGTCTCCGACCTTGTCGGAGTACTCATCGTGGATGAGATCCTTCTCGATTTCCTTGATGCGCTGGTTCAGATTCTGTTTCGCGGTGGAGACGAGCCGGCGGCCGAATTCCGCCAGGTCGATGATCTCGACGTATTCTTCTCCGACTTCGAGCTCCTCTCCCGATTTTTCACGCGCTACCGTCAGCTCGACCTGTGTGGTCGGGTCCTCGACGACGTCGACGACTTCGCGAATCAGAAAAATCTCTATGTCTCCCTTGTCCATGTTCACGACGATCTCGTAGTTGGCTTCGAGGCCATACTTCTTCTTGACCATCATGCCGAAGATGTCCTCGATCACCGAGACAAGGCGATCGCGATCGATGCCTTTCTCACGGACCATCTGGCTGAACGATTCGACAATTTCGTTATTCATGGTGCGGCTCATGATGCTCTCCTACCTTCACCGGAGTGTATTCTGTGCAGTATCTGCATTGCTTCGTTATAATGTCGCCTGAATCATGGCGTGTTCGATCCGTTCGAACGGTATGGCCAGCGCGCCTTCCCCCTGGCTGATCAGCACCTGCTCGTCAGTTGCTTCGAGGATGCGGCCAGAGACTTCCCTCTTCACGCCGCCTTCGATCACGGTCAGCAGCACGCTGTGGTTCGCATGACGGCGGAATTGCCATGGCTGCCGCAATGGCCGCTCAAGCCCGGGTGACGAAACGACAAGCTGGTACGAGTCGGTGATCCACCCCTTCTCGTCAATTTGAGCACCGATGGTTCTGCTGAGTTCCGCAAGGAGATCCGCGGTGACGCCGGTTTCGGTATCGACGAACAGTTCGAGGACATGTCTCCTGCCCTGGGGGTGAAAGATCATCTCCACCAGGCGGGCGCCCGCGGACTCGATCAGCGGTTCGATATGGGACTGCAGCGTATGCGTTCGTTCTGATCTGCTTATAATAAAAAATGCGGGATTGGCCCCACATTCAGACTCGTAAATATAGACGAAAATCTTATCACTTGCAATTGTCCCCCGGTCTTTTTTCTTTTGGGATTCCGTGTTTTTACCCAGCTCGGTTCGCGGATCACTCGAATGAACGCAGAGAAGGACACTGTCAGGCATATTCTGACCAACCGAAGAGCACGGCACGAGTACCTCGTGCTCGAGTCGCTCGAGGTCGGCATTGCGCTGCGCGGAACGGAAGTCAAGTCCGCCCGGGCCGGGAAAATCAACCTGCAGGATGCCTACGCCGCCGTCGAACACGGCGAGCTGTATATGTACAACATGCATATCAGTCCCTTCGAGAAGGGCAATATCCACAATCACGACCCCCTGCGGGTGCGCAAACTGCTCGCCCGGAAGAAGGAAATCCGCAAACTCGAGCAGAAAGTCGACGAGAAGGGCCTTACGCTGATCCCCCTGCAGCTCTACTTTCTCGGCCGGCATCTGAAAATCGAACTCGGGGTCTGCCGGGGGAAGAAAACCTACGATAAACGCCATGCGCTCAAGGAGCGCGACATGAAACGCGAGATGGAACGACAACAGTGAGCACGATGCATTTTCCCTCCGTCAATGAACAGATGGACCTCATCCGCCGGGGAACTTCGGAAATTATCCCTGAAGAGGAATTGGTCCGGAAACTCGAGCGCGCCGCCGCCAGCGGCACCCCCCTGAACGTCAAACTCGGCTGTGATCCGAGCCGTCCCGACCTGCATCTCGGCCATTCCGTGGTGCTGCGCAAATTGCGGCAGTTCCAGGATCTGGGCCATCATGCAATCCTGATCGTCGGTGATTTCACCGGCATGATCGGCGATCCGACGGGAAAGAACAAGACGCGTCCCTCGCTGTCGCTGGAAGACACCCGTGAGAACGGCCGTTCCTACTTCGAGCAGGCGTCGAAAATCCTAGACATCGAACATGTCCGCATCCGATACAACTCGGATTGGCTGGCACCGATGACATTCGAGGACGTCATCAAGCTCGCGGCGCGCTATACCGTCGCGCGCATGCTCGAACGCGACGAGTTCGAGAAGCGCTACCGGAACCAGGAGGCAATCAGCATACATGAATTCCTCTATCCCCTCGCGCAGGCGATGGACAGTGTCGCGATCCGCTCGGACGTCGAGCTGGGCGGGACGGACCAGAAATTCAACCTGCTCGTCGGCAGGGATATCCAGCGCGAATACGGTCAGCAGCCTCAGGTGATACTTACCATGCCGCTGCTCGAGGGCACGGACGGCCTGGAGAAGATGAGCAAGTCGCTGGACAACTACGTGGCTTTCAACGACGCGCCGGAAGACATGTACGGGAAGACCCTCTCCATCCCCGACACGCTGATCCTGCCCTGGTTCCGTCTCGTGACCGATGTCGCACCGTCACGCCTCGCCGAGATCGAATCGGCGATGCAGCGCGGTGAGAATCCGAGGGATTTCAAGCGGGAACTCGCGCGCGTGATCGTCGAAGCCTTCTATTCCGCGGATGCCGCGGCGCAGGCAGAAGCGCATTTCGACAGGGTCATCAAGAATAAAATGGCCCCGGAAGATGTGGAAATCTTTGAGGTTCCGCGCGGCCGTGATAAATTGCTGCTCGATCTGATTTTCGAAGCAGGACTCGTGCAGTCCAAAGGAGAAGGCCGCCGCCTGATGCAGCAGTCCGCGGTCAGTATCGGCGAGGAACGCATTACCGATCCGCAGGCCCCGATCCCCGCTGAAGACTGCATTGTCAAGGTCGGCAAACGTCGATTCATCAGGATCGTTCGAACGTGATATTCACCACACTCTTCATCTGAATTCCGGAGGACCAGCATTGTTCGTACCCAAGAGGATCTTCTTTACCAAAGGCGTGGGCCGACACAAGGACTACCTGCAGTCATTCGAGCTTGCCCTGCGCGATGCCGATCTCGAGCAGCAGAATCTCGTGACGGTGTCGAGCATTTTTCCGCCGAACTGCAAGATCATCAGCAAGAATGTGGGAGCCAGGGTACTGCAGCCGGGGCAGATCACGTTCGTGGTCATGGCGCGCAACGCGACCAGCGAGGCGAACCGTCTGATCGCCTCCTCGATCGGCGTCGCCATCCCGAATGACGGGACGACATACGGCTATCTCTCCGAACATCATCCCTTCGGCGAGACGCAGAAAGTCTGCGGAGAGTATGCCGAAGACCTCGCCGCCACGATGCTCGCAACGACGCTGGGTGTGGATTTCGATCCCGATTCCGCCTGGGATGAGCGCGAACAGGTGTACAAGATGAGCGGGAAGATCTTCAAATCATTCAACGTCACGCAGTCCGCCGAAGGGCGCCTCGGCCTGTGGACGACCGTCGTGTCCTGTGCCGTGCTGCTTCCGGAATGACGCAGAAAATGACAGATGTCCGATTGCAGATGGCAGATGACCGATATCTGTCATCTGCGATTCTCACCCTTCGATGAACTCCACACTCTCCCCTTCATAGATTCTGATCAGGTCGCGAATGCGGTCGGGGACCCGGACGGGACGACTGCTCTCGAGGTCGACATGCACGAAGACATGCTCGGCGAGCGCGGCCAGGGTGCCGTCCGCCTTCACCGCCGCATGCTCGAAGCCGATGCTGGAATTGCGCACGAAGGCGACACGCGTCAGGACGTTCAGCTCCTCGTCGAAAAACGCGGGCGCGAAGTAATCGCAGGCGTTGCGTACGATGAAGAAGCGGTCGTGGGTGACGAAGGTGCCCTGGTCCACGGGGAGTCCGAGCGCACGGATGAACTCGACGCGCGCTTCCTCGAAGAAATAGAAATACCAGAGGTTGTGCACCACGTTCATGCGGTCGACGTGGTGAAAGCGGACCCGTACCGGATAATGGTGTCTGAATAGTTCGGGATGGAATTCCATGATCATTCCATTGATGTTGTGTGCAGATGATCAGGCACGCACGCGTGCGGACCTGCCGCCGTCATGCGAACAGCCTCTTGAAGATCGCGATCGCCTTCTCCACCGCGGCATCGTCGAGATCGAGGTGGAACACCGCGCGGAGCATGTTCCCCATTCCCATGCCGATGGCGACTCCTGCCTCGCGAAGCCGGAGCTGCGCCTCCGTCGCCGTCTCCTGTGAAGTGCTGAAATCGAGCAGGACCATATTGCTGTGTATGCGCGCGGGATCGATGTGGAACGCGCGGCACGACGCGAGCGACGCGGCGAATTCCCTGGCCCGGCGGTGATCATCCGCGAGCAGCGACAGGTTGTGCTCGACGGCGTGCAGCGCCGCGGCGGCGAGCATGCCTGCCTGCCGCATCCCGCCCCCGAAGATTTTCCTGTATTTATGCGCTTTCGTGATGAGCTCTTCCGGTCCGAGCAGCATCGAGCCGACCGGTGCGCCGAGTCCCTTGGAGAAGCAGATGGATATGGAATCCGCGGCTTCCCCGTACTCGAGCAGCGGTGTGCCGGAGGCGACATGCGCATTCCAGATGCGCGCGCCGTCGAGATGCAGCGGAATGCCGCGGGACAGACAGAAGGCATGCAGCTCCCGCATCGAGGAAACCGGACCTACCGTGCCGCCCATGCGGTTATGCGTGTTCTCCGTGCATACCAAGGCCGTGCGGGGATAGTAATACTCGCCCGGACGTATGGCGGCTTCGACATCCCCGGGCTCCAGCACTCCAAGCGCGCCTTCCACGGTATGCAGCTGCACGGCCGACATCATCGACGGCGCCGCGGTTTCGTAGTTGAAGATATGAGACTCCTTTTCGACGATGACCTCGTCGCCGGGACGCGTCCAGGCTTTTATGGCGAGCTGGTTGCTCATGACCCCGGTGGGCACGAACAGTCCTGCCTCCTTGCCGAACAGCGCGGCCATCTCCTCCTGCAGGCGGTTGACGGAAGGATCCTCTCCGTACACGTCGTCGCCGAGCGGCGCCTCGCACATGGCCTGTTTCATTGCCGCCGAGGGCAGCGTCACGGTATCGCTTCGCAGATCGATCATTGGTGATTTCATTTTTTGTAGTACGGTGAAATGAATGCGAACAGGAAAAGGAATCCCGCCGCGACGCTCAGACCCAGAGGAAACCAGTCGCCATGGCGGGTGTAGAAGGTCCGGTCGCTCCGCAGCGGCAGATCGCGCACGATGCCTGTACGCGTGTACAGCGGCGTCCTGTCATGCACGCGGCCGTAGGGATCGATGAAGCAGCTGATCCCGTTGTTGGCGCAGCGTGCGACCGCGCGCCGGTTCTCTATCGCACGCAGCACGGTGTACTGCATCAGCTGGTACGGACCCGAGGAATTCCCGAACCATCCGTCGTTCGTGATCACACCGAAGAGTTCGGCTCCCCGGTCGGCAAAGCCCGCGACGAAGGAGGGATACAGCGTCTCGTAACAGATCATGGCCCAGACGCCCACCGGTCCTTCGCGCGATCGCAGTGCAAACACGGTTGTGTCGTTCCCCAGCCCCCAGTTGCTGATTCCCACGCCCCAGGTCAGCGCGTCCTGCATGAACGGCAGCGCATCGAGATAGGGAATGCGTTCGCTCAGCGGCGTGAGCCGGGACTTGTGATAGATCTGCTGTCCGCCGCTCCCCGGCTGCAGGAGCATGGCGGAATTGAAATCATGATATCGGATTTCCGTATCCGGTATGCGACGGGCGCTCGCCGGCGCCGTCGCCGGATCGTGATAGAACACCGTATGCGGGAATCCGCTCAACAGGGGCACACCGACGCTGTCGACATGGCGTCGCAGCCAGCGGTACTCCTCGACATAGGCCCCTTCCAGCAGCCGGAACGGGATGGCGGTCTCGGGCAGCAGGGCAAGATCGGGCCGCTGCACGGCGAGCGAATCGTAGATGGCCAGGAGGCGCCGGAGCTTCTCCATTGGCGTTTCACCTTCGCCCCACTTGTTGTAGGGATCGACGTCCGGCTGGATGACCGCGACACGAAGCGTCCGTCCATCCCCCGCGCTGCCGCGCAGCGCCAGCATCCCGTGCACGCGAGGGAGTCCAAGCAGCAGCACAAGCGCGATCAGGTTGAAGATGGATTGCCGGCTCTTCCAGGTCCACGATCCGTCGAACCACCGGCGCAGCAGATGGAACAGCAGCGTATTGACCGACACCACCCAGAACGTGATGGCAAAGGAACCGGCCGCCGTGATGAACTGAATGCTCTCGATGTCGTAGGTCTGCGTATTCGCGATCAGCAGCCAGGGGAAAGACAGTTCGGGGAGATGGAACAACCACTCCCATGCCGTCCAGATCACGGGGAACATGACGGCGCTGAACAGCGCGCCCATACGCCGGCGGAGAAATGCGTAACTCAGCGCAGGGACCGTGAAGAACAGCGGATGAACCAGGTTCACGGCGACGCCCGCCGCCTTGAGCCACGTATCGTCGCCCCACCAACCGCTGATCCACCATATGGCGCCGGCGTTCGCGACGAGGAAGGTGAGGTAGCTCCATCGCAGGACGGAACGCCAGTCAGGCAGATCCTCGATCAGGAAGAGCAGCGGGATGAGCGAGGCGAAAGCCGTGACCCCGGTCGGGATCGGCGGGAATGCCAGGGCGAACAGGATTCCCGAGCCCATCGCGAGCGCGACGCGGCTGCCCGTGCTTCGCCGCCCGTTCCCTCCGTTCTCCAGTGCGCCGGTACGTGTGATTATTTTCATGGTTCTACACTCCCGCTGTCCGGTGTCGCCTTTCGTCCGTTCCACAGTTTCACGACATACTCGTATCCGAAAGCGACGGCGAGAGCGATCAGGCTGCCGAGAACCGCTCCGCCGAGCAGATCGGATGGATAGTGCACTCCCACGTAGACGCGGGAAAACGCGACCAGGGCAGCCCAGATCAGCAGCCACCATTTCGCGCGTGGCCAGAAATGACCGATCAGGACCGCCATGGCGAAATTGTTCGTCGCGTGGGAGCTGGTGAAGGACTTGCCGCCTCCGCAGCCGACGAGCAGCCGCACATTATCGAGGACGTGACAGGGGCGCAGACGGTCGAACAGGGGCTTGACGACGAAGCTGCTGATCTGGTCGCTGAGCAGGATCACGAGCACCAGCAGGAGCACGGTGACGACGCCTTTTTTCTTCCCGAACCACATCAGGGAAATCAGCGCGATCGCGTAGATGACATACCAGTTTTTCACCTCCGTGATGAAGACGAAAAACCAGTCGCCGACGGGATTGGCCAGAGCCTCGTTGCCCCATCGAAACAGTGTGACGTCTATGCCGTAAAGCCATTCTGTCAAAGCGGGCATCCCGATTCTGATTAAAGTGGACTATTCATGCTTTTTTTTCTTCGCGGAGAACCATGATTTGAGCAGCCACGAAAGAAGGATCAGCGAAATGAGGATCGTCACGTACTTGCTGTAGGTGGCGAGATAGTCACCGATGACCCTCCAGTTATCGCCCACCACATAGCCGAGATAGACGAGAATGCCGTTCCATACCAGCGCGCTGGCGGCGGACAGCAGCGTGGTCACGGGGAGATTCAATTCGGAGAGTCCCGTCACGAAACTGATCACCGCCCGGGTTCCCGCCAGAAAGCGGTTGCCGATGACAATCCAGTAGCCGTAGCGGCGGAACCAGGTTTCAACCTTGTGCACGAGACTGCGTGAGATGAACGGAATTTTCCCCGTCTCGATCACCCTGTCCCCGAACTGGTCACCGATCCAGTACATGCTCATGAAACCGAGGGTGCTGCCCGCAGTCGCGAGCACAACGGTGATGATCACGCTGCCCGTGCCGATAGCCACCAGCGAACCGGCGAACACGACGATGACGTCACTGGGAAATGGGGGAAAAATGTTTTCGATGTAGGAGATAAGGAAGATGGCGACATAAATCCAGAGTATGTCCACCTGGGAGAGATATGCGATGACCTGTTCGAGCATCCCGGAAACTCATTCCTTCCGCCGTATGAGTACCACCGCGTGCGCCTCGACGCCGTCTCCCCTACCCACGAATCCCAATCGTTCGGCAGTGGTCGCCTTCAGTGACACCGCGTCGATATCGAGGCCGGCCGCTTCCGCTATCCGGCTGCGCATCTCCTGCTTGTACGGTAGGATTTTCGGTTTTTCCAGAATCAGCGTCGCGTCGATATTGACCGCCTGATAGCTCTTCGCGGCGATGGCGGCGACGCATCGTCGGAGGAGGTCAAGGCTCGAGGCGCCGCGATAGGCGGGATCGGTATCGGGGAAGTGCTCGCCGATGTCGCCCAGCGCCGCCGCGCCCAGCAGGGCGTCACAGATGGCGTGCAGGAGCACGTCTCCGTCGGAATGCGCAACGGTGCCGAAGTCCGCCTCGACCGTGACGCCGCCGAGTACGAGCGTCTCACCCGGCGCCAGCCGGTGAACGTCGTAGCCGAGTCCTATCCTGAGTTGCGCGTTCATACGCCCCGTATGTCGAAACTGTTATACATCTCCGCGTCATCATGCCAGACGATCCGCGCCGATGACACATGCGCGGAACGCGGACCGATCCGCAGATCCTGCATGAAGGTGTCAAGCACTGTGTCGTCGGCCTGGGCGACGACTTCGACCTCGCCGGTATACAGGTTGCGAACGTAGCCGCGTATCCCGAGCACCCGGGCTTTCTGCAGGGCGAAGTAACGATACCCCACGCCCTGAACCAGTCCTGATATGACGACGTGCATGGTCTTCATGGGACGGAGTCAAAATACAGCCCTGCGCAGAAAGGACAAAACGCAGCAGAAAGGACAAAACGCGAATGTACTTCCAGACCGGCACGGACGGCTGCGGCAGGAGCGGTACAAAACGCCGTCACCATGTTTCACAACTGCACAAGGCTGTCTATTTTAGAGGATTGAACGTTTCAGGATAGCTGAAAATGCGAAGAAGAACCTTTCTGAAATCCAGCGCCGCGATCGGAGCCGCAAGCCTCCTTCCCTTGAGGAACCGTGCATCTGCCGCGGCGCTCCCTGCCGCCGATCCCCCGTCGGATGAATGGATGCAGGATGCCGTGAACGAGGCCATGTCCCTGGGAGCGTCCGACGCCGTGGCGCTGTATCTCGCGCATCGGCGTCAGAGCGGGCAGGTACGGAAGGACATGGTGTATTCCCTCAACGACAATGAGGAAGCGGGTATCACGCTGCGCGTGCGCTTCGAGGGGATGTCAGGTTCGGCCTCGGTGCCCTCCGCCCGCCGCGGCAGCCCGAAGGAATTCGCACGCGCGGCGATGGAGACAACGAGAGCGGCAGGAAAACTTGCGCGGACGTTGATGCGGAAAGAAGGCACATCCGAACATCGCGAATCCCTGTCGGGCGCTGTCGATCCGAAACCTGTGCGCGGCAGCTGGGCTCCGCAAGGAATCGAGGATCCGTTCGCTGCCGATCCAGGCGAGCGCATCGCGTTCCTGAAGGAACTCAACGCGACGGCCCTGAAGGTCACGCAGATTCCCTACGCGGTGGCCAACCAGTTCCTGCAGAAGCGCGGCAGCATCTATGTGGACAGCCGCGGGAGCCGCATCGAGCAGCAGCAGTATGCCACGTACGTGAATTTCGCGGTCACGGCCTTCCATCAGCAGAAACGCCTGATGGACACGCGCACCAGCGAACGCGAGGCGCAATCAACGGACTGGGCGGGCGCGACTGCGAACATGCAGTCGGAACTCGAGACCGCGATGCAGGAAGTGCTGCGCATGCAGCAGGCCGACCAGGTCACGCCCGACAGCTACGACCTGGTGATCCATCCGTCCATGCTCTGGAACCTCCTGCTGGAAACCCTGCTTCCCCATTTCGATCCGCGTCAGCTCGCGGAGCGTGACGGACGTTCCCCCGGCGAGCGATGGCTCACGCTCGCGAAGCTGAAAGACTTTTCGCTCCGCAGCCGCGCGCTTCGCCTGCGCTGGGACAGCACGCTCCCCGGAGGACTGGCCACCTGCGGATGGGATGATGCGGGCGAACCTGCCGGTTCGGATATCCTCTGCGACGGCGATGGCGTGATCAACGGAATTCCTGTTTCCCCGGACCTCGTCACCAGTGATTCGGTGTACGGCAGCGGCGCAGGTTTCCGTGGTTTCCCTTTCAGCCTCGCGGCAGCCTGGAACAGTCCCGCGACCGTCGCAATGCCGAACCTCGTGCTCGAAGGCGGACCCGGAAAGAACATCGACGACCTGATCGCGGGTGTGGACAACGGCCTGTTCATCAAAGGTCGCGGTACCGTGGTCACCAATCCCGCGAAGACGCTTTTCCGCGTCCGCCCCCAGGCCGCATGGATCATCCGCGGAGGGAAGATCGCCGAGATGGTGCGCGACGTGGAAATCGAGACATCGACCGAGCAGTTCTGGAACGCGCTTGTCGAGGTGGGCCGCAAGGAAGATACCTTCCTCGGCGGCGATCTCTTCCCCGCCCGCGCATTCCCGCTGTGGGATACACCTTTTTCCATCGCCACTCCGCCCGCGCATTTCAGGAACGTGTCCGTCTATCGTGCGGAGGTACGGCGATGATTACCCGTAAGGATTGTGAAGACCTCCTGGCGATCGCGGTGCAATCCCCCGGCGCAGATGAAGTGTTCGTCTCTCTCAGCGGCACGGAACAGCTCTCCCGCGGCGTCGCCGGCCAGGTCCTGCAGGCGCCTCACCGGTCGGAGACCGTTGCGGTCGCTGTTACGGTGCGCAAGGGCAGGCGTTATGCGATGGCGAGCGGGAATGTCGTCGGGGAGCGGGATGTGCGCGAACTCGTCGCGCGCGCGGCGAGTCATGCCGCGGTCATGCCGGAAGTTCCGGAAGTGCTGCCATTCCCGGCTGCGACCGATTTCCTGGAAGTGCCGCTGCATGCAGCCGACGACGGCGTGGCCATCTGGAATGAACTCCACGAAGGAATCGATGCGCTGCGTACCGATGCTTCGCTCGGCGGCACGCTCTCGTACGGCAGCGTGTCGGTTGCTGCCTCTGTGCTCGCACTCGCGTCCTCGAACGGACTGTTCGCGTACCAGTCTTCGCGCCTCGGGCATGCGCAGTTCCGCTGTTACTCGGCGGACGGACGCAGCACCGGTTTCAATGAACAGTATCGCAGCAATCCCGGCGCGCTCTCTCCCGCAGCCACATTGCGGGACGCGGCCGAGACTTGCCGGTCCTGGCAGGATGCCGTCGAAATCGCGCCGAAGCGCATCACGACCATATTCGAGCCGCGTGCACTCGCCGATATGCTTCGTCCCATGCTCGCGCAATTCTCACGCCGTGCCATCGAGCAGGATCGGAGCTTCCTTCGCCGTCTCGACGGCAGCAGTTTTTTCGGCACGACGCTGCTCGACACACGCGTCACATTGCGCTCCGATCCCGGCGATCCACGACTTCCCTCCATGCCCTTCACAGCGGAGGGACAGGCGGTGCGTGCCGAGTACTGGGTTCGAAACGGCGTAATCGCGCAGCTTATCGCGGACCGTTTCGACGCGGCAAAAAAAGACACGCCGGGGAAAGATGCCAGCGGCGCGGCGCATCCAACGAACCTGATCATGGACGTTGCGGAACCGGTGCAGGACCTGGTCGCGGGAACGGAGTACGGCCTGCTCGTCAAGGGATTTGCGAATCTGAATATCATCGATCCGACGAATTGCCTGTTGACGGGCTCCACGCGCGATGGCGTCTTCCTCATCGAGAAAGGCAGGATCACGAAGCCGGTTCGGAACCTGATCATCCGCGAGACCCCGGTCTACCTGTTCAAGGAATTGCTGGCGCAGGGCACGCCTGAACCAACTTCGACGACCGGCGGCTATTTCCCCATGCTGCTGCCTCCGATCAAGGTGAAGGACGTGATGTACGCGCAGCTCAGCGGACTGATCTGATTCACGATCCGCACGGCGAAGCGGCTTCGACCGGGCTCCAGGCTACGCTGGTCTGCGAACCGGGGAGGTCTGCGAACCGGCAGGTCTGCGGACCGGAGCCGGTCATCAAACCGGGCAGGTCAGCAGACCGGAGCCGGTCATCAAACCGGGCAGGTCAGCAGACCGGAGCCGGTCATCAAACCGGGGCAGGTCAGCGGGGGGATCCGGAGACTGCCGCATGGATTTCGGAATAGAGCAGCCCGGCGAACATGATTGCCGCACCGGTCACCTCGATACCGGACATCGACTCGTCGAGCACGAAGTATGCGATCAACGCAGCGATCACGGGCTCCATCGTGAAAATGATTGCGGCTTTCGTAGGCGAAGTCTCCCGCTGATATTTCGACTGGATGAAAATTGCGATCGTCGAAGCGAAAAAACTCAGGTAAAGCACGAGCGCGATGGCGGAGCCGGTGAATTCAGCCGCACGCCCGTCGAGAAAAGGCGCTGCGACGAGGCCGATGACCGATGTGACGATGAACTGGTAGAACACGATCTCACGGTCGAAACGCTCTTTCGTGAACACATCGAGATAGACGATGTAGAAGGCGAAGACCACGGCGCACAGCAGAACGAGCAGATCGCCCGAATTGAAATTGCCTCCGGCCGGCGATGTGAAGAGGTACAGACCGAAACCGACGATGATCACGGAAATCGCGTTTCCCAACGAAGGAGGACGGCGTTCGATCCCGAGCTGCAGCAGCGGTGTGAACACGACCATCGTACCGGTCAGGAATCCCGCCTTCGAAGCCGTCGTCACCTCCAGCCCGATCGTCTGCAGCGCGAATCCGATGCCCAGCAGCGCGCCCAGGATCAGGCCGGCGCGCAGTGACCTCCATGTTGTTGCTTTGATGTCACGCCAGGTATAGATTCCCACCATCATCGCTGCCGCCAGAAAACGCGTGCCCTGCAGCATGAGCGGCGGGACGTCCGTCAGCACGAATTTCGTTACCGTAAACGTGGAACCCCAGATGAGTGTAATCGCGAGCAGGTACCTGTCGGCCCTCGGAAAAACCATATGTTCCTTCTGCGTCATCATGCTCCTGTGCACCGTCCCGGGATGTGATCGCGGTACGCAGACCAGGACCATACCGGATGAGAAATTCCACCAAATATACGGCGACATCCTGTTGCTGGGCGAACTGCACCGCGGCGATTCACTCTCGCTGCGCCTCGCCCTGGACTCGCTGCTCGCCGCGCACGGCACGGACACCGCGCAGCTCTTTTCCACCGCGCGCGAGATCGCACTCGACAAGGACCGGAGCGCAGAGCTGCATCGCATCGTCATCGAACGCTTCGAAAAAAAATCCGCCCCTGCCGATTCCGCGGCGCCTTCGTCCCGCAGGGCGCCGACGCTGGAATAGCATGCGCGTCACGGACTCCCCTACCCTTTCCGTTCCAATCCGTATTTGTTGATTTTCTTGTACAGGTGGCTGCGCTGTATGCCGAGTTCATCGGCGGTGCGGCTCACATTCCAATCGAAGCGTTCGAGCTGGCGCCGGAGGAAGGTCTCTTCCGTCATGTCCTTGTACTCCTGGAACGAGAGGTCCGTCGGCAGGTCACCCGAATTCGAGTCCGCGGCGCCGTACACGTAGCGGCTGACGTCGGCAGCGGTGATGCGGTCTCCCGCCATGATCGCCAGTCGTTCGACCGCATTGCGGAGTTCGCGCACGTTTCCCGTCCATCGCATCTCCTGCAGCCGGATCACCGCCGCGTCGTCGACGGATCGCGGAGGGAGTTTGTTCTTCCTGCAGGTCTCGGCGAGAAAAAAGTGTATGAGCGCGGGAATGTCCTCGCGGCGCTCCCGCAGCGGCGGGACATGGATGGGGATGACGTTGAGGCGATGGAACAGATCCTCGCGGAAGCGGCCTTCACGGATCTCGAGCGAGAGGTCCTTGTTCGTCGCCGCGATGACACGTACGTCGACGGCGATGCGTCCGCTTCCTCCGACCCGTTCGAAGGTTCCCTCCTCCAGCACGCGCAGGACCTTCGCCTGCGCGGACAGGCTCATGTCTCCGATCTCGTCGAGCAGCAGCGTCCCGCCGTCGGCCTGTTCGAATTTTCCGATCCGCTGCGCCGCGGCGCCCGTGAACGATCCCTTCTCGTGGCCGAAGAGTTCACTCTCGATGAGTTCATGCGGAATGGCGGCGCAGTTGACTTCGACCATCGTCTTCCCCGCGCGGCTGCTGTTCCGGTGCAAGGCGCGGGCGACGAGTTCCTTTCCCGTCCCGTTCTCGCCCGTGATAAGCACGAACGCCTCGGTCGGGGCGACGCGCATAATGGTGTCGCGCAGCGCGCGCAGCGATGCCGAGTTGCCGATCATCTCATCAGGACCGAGCAGCTCCTCGCGCATCCGCAGGTTCTCACGCAGCAGCGCGGACTGCCTGATGGCGTTTCGCAGGGTGATCAGGATCTTTTCCCGGTCCGGCGGCTTGGAGAGAAAATCGAATGCGCCCTTTTTCGTCGCCTCGACTGCGGTCTCGATGGTTCCGTGTCCCGTCAGCAGGATCACCGGTACCTCGGGAAATTCCGCGCGCATGCGCTCGAGCGTTTCGATTCCGTCGAGGCCCGACATCTTCACGTCGAGAATGACGGCGGACGGATGCGCCGCCGCCATGTGTTTCAGACCGTTCAATCCGCTGTCGGCCTCATCGACCGAGAATCCCTCGTATTCGAGCGTCATTCTGAGCATCTCACGGATGCTTCGCTCGTCGTCGACAATCAGTATGCGGTCAGGGTCCATGCGCCGATCGATCCATGCTTTTGAAGATGTCGGAAGGAAGTACGCGACGATGCTGCTGCAGAGCCACTGCGAAGGCGATGCCGAGCCGGTTGACGACGATGTCGCGCTCGTCGCGCGAACCTTCGAGTTTGAACAGCTCCTCGCCGAACTCGAGAATCTCGCCCGCTGACTCGACCACCGCGGCGTTCGACAGCACGCATTGCATCCATGCGGAGCCGAAAAAATGCGGCAGCTTGTCGCGGTCGAGCGAATGCGGTGAATCGCGCAGCAGCATTCCCGGGAGATTCGTCATGCGCCGCTCGAACGCCTCGTGGGACTCGGTCGACACCGGCACGGTGACGGTGATGCCCAGCAGCGGGACACGCGCCGGGAAAGTGTGATACGGCAGCGTGGCGAGGCTGAGCGCGAGCAGGGCAACGAATGGATCTCCTTCGGCAAGATACACCGCGCGCAGATAAATCGCATCCAGCCGCCTGAGATCGCCCTCGCGGCTGCGCGGTGCGAGAGGCCGCTGCGCGGCGATGAGCGCCCGCAGATCGTAGGCGACGCTGAGTTCCTTCGGCAGCAGCAGCCTGCGGATGACAGGCCACACCCCGTCGGGAGCTTCACGGAGCCGTTCACAGTTCCGCGGCGGAGCGTCGGATGCGCGGTGCTGCCCCGCGGCTGGCGCAGCGATCAGCAGGATGAACAGCAGCGATATGCAGCGCCGGCAGCGCATGTCGCTCAGGTCTGCATGACTCCGGGATTGAAGCGCGGCAGGTCCGGATTGCAGTCCGAAAGCTCGATGCAATAGCTGATCACCTCGCGCGTATCCGCGGGATCGATGATGCCGTCGACCCACAGCCGCGCCGCGGCATAGTAGGGACTCATCTGCTTTTCGTACTGCGCCTGGATGCTGCGCAGCAATTCCTGCTGCTCCGCGTCGCTGATGTGCCGTCCGTCCCGCTCCATCTGTGAAAGCCGAATCTCCAGCAGCGTCCGGCTCGCCTGCGCCCCTCCCATCACGGCGATCTGCGCTGTCGGCCACGCGAAAATAAACCGCGGATCGTAGGCCTTGCCGCACATCGCATAGTTGCCGGCGCCGTAGCTGTTCCCCGTGATGATGGTGATTTTCGGGACGACGGAGTTCGCCACGGCGTTCACCATCTTGGCGCCGTCCTTGATGATCCCGCCGTGTTCAGCGCGGCTCCCGATCATGAATCCCGTCACGTCCTGGAGAAATACCAGCGGGATGCGTTTCTGATTGCAGTTCATGATGAACCGTGTCGCCTTGTCCGCGCTGTCGCTGTAGATCACACCGCCGATCTGCATCTCGCCGGTCCCGCTGCGCACGATGCTGCGCTGATTCGCCACGATGCCCACCGCCCAGCCGTCGATGCGGGCGTAGGCGCAGATCAGGGACTGTCCGTACTCGGCCTTGTATTCGACGTACTCATGATCGTCGACGATGCACGCGATCAATTCGTGCGTGTCGAAGGGTTTCGAGCGGTCCTTCGCCATGATGCGGTACACATCCCCGGCGGGACGCCGCGGAGGCACCGGCGCGATGCGATCGAAGCCGGCTTTGCCGCGCTTTCCCTGTTTCGCGATCAGATCACGGATGGTCTGCAGCGCCGACGCATCGTCGGGCATGCGGTAATCGGTGACGCCGCTGACCTCGCTGTGCACGCGCGCACCGCCCAGCTTCTCGTTGTCGATCTCCTCGCCGATGGCGGCCTTGACGAGATGCGAACCGGCGAGGAATACCGTTCCGGTGTTTTCGACGATCAGCGCCTCGTCGCTCATGATGGGCAGATACGCGCCGCCGGCCACGCAGAATCCCATGATCGCGGCGATCTGGGGAATGCCCATCGAGGAGAGCACGGCGTTGTTGCGGAAGATGCGGCCGAAATGTTCCTTGTCCGGAAAGATCTCATCCTGGAGTGGCAGGAACACCCCGGCGGAATCGACAAGGTAGACGATGGGCAGACGATTCTCCATCGCGATTTCCTGTGCGCGCAGATTCTTCTTCGCGGTGATCGGGAACCAGGCGCCGGCTTTCACCGTCGCATCGTTCGCGACGATCACGCAGTCGCGTCCGTGAATGCGCCCGATGCCGAAGACGGTGCCCGACGACGGAGCGCCGCCGTACTCCTCGTACATTTCCCAGGCGGTGAACAGGCCGATTTCGAGAAAGGGACTTCCCTCGTCGAGCAGCGCCTCGATGCGCTCCCGCGCGGTGAGCTTGCCTCGTGCGTGATGCTTCTCGATCGCCTTCCTGCCACCGCCGAGTTTGACCTGTTCCTCGCGGGCATGCAGCACACGAACGAGATTCACCATCGCGTCGAAATTGACGTCGTGCGCCTGTTCCTGCGCACCGGCTTTCATTGCACTCATCGGACCGTCGGGATTGTGGTACGAAAGGAGGAAAATACATCAGCAGGAGCGGCGACACAACACATGGTTGCCTGTCGGACAGCGCATGCGTATTTTATGAGTCATGCCCGATTCACAGCGGAGCGCAATGCCGCAGCCCGAACATCCCATCCTTGAGGTCAGGAATCTCACGACCGTTTTCGACACGGCGGAAGGTCGCGCTGTCGCGGTCGATGACGTGTCCTTCACGCTGCAGCGGGGAGAAACACTGGGCATCGTCGGGGAATCCGGTTGCGGGAAGTCCGTGACCGCCCTATCGATCATGCGGTTGATCCAACGGCCCGGCCGCATCGTCTCGGGGCAGGTGCTGTTCGAAGGCAATGATCTCCTCTCGCTGAGCGAGCGCAAGATGCGCATGGTGCGCGGCAGCAATATCGCGATAGTCTTCCAGGAACCCATGACGTCGCTCAACCCGGTGTTCACCATCGGCGACCAGTTGACGGAGGGACTGCTCTACCACCGGAACCGTTCCTGGACCGAATCCTACGATACGGCGGTGGACATGCTCACGCGCGTCGGCATCCAGGATCCTCACCAGGTCATGGTGTCCTTCCCGCATCAGCTTTCCGGCGGCATGCGACAGCGCGCCCTGATCGCCATGGCGCTGGTCTGCGGCCCCTCCGTCCTCATCGCAGACGAGCCAACCACGGCCATCGACGTGACAGTCCAGGCGCAGGTGCTCAAGCTGCTCAAGGATCTCAAGACGGAATTCGGAATGTCGGTCCTGCTGATCACCCACAATCTCGGTGTCGTTGCCGAAACCTGCGACCGCGTGGCGATAATGTATGCCTCGCATATCGTGGAGTGCGCCCCGGTGAGGGACATATTCTACGCGCCGCGCCATCCGTACACGCTCGGCCTGCTCTCATCCATTCCCGCCTACCACAAGCCCAAGGAACGGCTGACGATCATTCCGGGCCAGGTTCCCCGTCCCACGCATTATCCGGCCGGATGCAATTTTCAGTCCCGCTGCGGTTACGCCACGGAGAGATGCGTAAACCATCAGCCGCAGCTCGAGCGCACCGGGGATGCGCATGCCGTCTCCTGCTGGAACAGTGCACAGGTCACGCTTCCCGACAACATCGCACGATTCCGTTACTGATCGGCATCGAAACTCCAGCTCTCAGCGCCAGCCTTCCG
>CAZWNO010000014.1:0-24338 GCA_964635845.1 uncultured Chromatiales bacterium | reverse complement strand
TAACAGCGCCAGCCTTCCGTAACAGCGCCAGCCTTCCGTAACAGCGCCAGCCTTCCGTAACAGCGCCAGCCTTCATGGAACGCTTTTTGTATTGATTCCGGTTTGCTTTCGAAGTATTATGCAACGATGCATGTATGACGGCATGCTCCATCAGTTCTCGCAGTAACGATTTCCCCATGCGATTGTCATTCCACGGTCCCGGCCGAGCCTACGGGCGAGCCACCCAATTCAAATTCCACACGAGGACATGTATGATCAAAGCCTTTCTCGCGGCCTTGCTGTTCGTAGCTGCCTGCAGCACCTCCTCCGCACAGCTCCGCGACGATGAAGGGATCGCCATCCCGCTCCCCGATGCCCAGACGATTCTCACCGCGTCAAGATTCCAGGAATCGATGTCGCTCGCAAAGGCGCACAGCGCATTCCGGCAGTTCGCGCTTCGGAACACGGACTGGAATTTCCGATACGACGCGCTCCGCGGCACGCCGCATCGCGCCTGGGGACGCGGAATTCCCATCGACGGATATCCGACGATCAACCTTCTCAACGCGCCGCAGGCCGGGAAGCAATTCATCGCGAGCAATGCCGGCATGCTGAACGTCGATCCACGGAAGCTGCGGCTTCTGTACTCGGAGATCGTCTCGGGCAAGGCCTACCAGAAGTACATACAGGTGCACGAAGGCATCGACGTGTTGTTCTCGTACGTCGATCTCCGCATCAGCGACCGCGGCCGCGTGTTCATGTTCGGATCGGATTACCACAAGGGCATCGACGTCAGCACCACGCCGGCAGTCGCGCTGGAAGCCGCGCGTGAATTCGCGAAAGCCGGACTGCCGTATACGCCGTCCAATGACCATATCACCGGCGGCAAACTTTTCATCCTTCCGATGCGCTACAGCGATCGAATAGAATACCGTCTCGTCTTCAATTTCCAGGTCGCCGCCTCGCCGGAAGAACTGTGGGATACCTATGTGGATGCCCATTCCGGGTCGATCGTCTGGAGACGCAACCTGATCGATCATTTCCACGGCGGCGATGGCCCCAATGCTGCGGCGAACGTGGTCAACGGGCGCGTCATGATCACCGTTTTTCCCGAGACCTACACCGATACGCCTGTCACGGTACCCATGAAGAATGCCTATGTCTGGATCGCAGGCAAGATGTACACGACCGATGCGGAAGGCCGATTCTCCGCCGATCTCGGCAGCAATACCACGGGACAGCTCATCGCACGGCTCTCGGGTCCGTACGCCCACGCGCGACGCGACGATACGACGCGTGTCACCGGCGGGACACCCAAGAACGCCCAGCAGAGCATGACCGTCGCCGCCGGCCAGGATGTCGAAATCCTCTGGGATAACACGAATTCGATCGCATCCGAGCGCAACACCTTCTACCATATCAATCTCGCGCGGGAGTTCGCGCGCGGCCTCGATCCCTCACCCAATCTGTCGAATCTCGACGCCCAGATTCCCGGTCTCGTCGAAATCGACAGCGAGTGCAACGCCTTTTTCGACGGCCGCGGCGTCAATTTTTTCAAGGCCAGCCTTTCCTGCGGCAACACCGGGGAAATCTCCTCCGTGATCCACCACGAACTCGGACACGGCATTCACATATGGCTGACGAACAAGCTGACGGGCCGTTCGCCGGTGGACGGTTCGATCAAGGAAGCGATCGCCGACATGACGACGAACCTGCTGCGGGACGATCCGCGCATCGGCGTCGGATTCATCAAGCAGGGCCCCGGCAACGGCATCATCCGCAATTCGGACAATACACTCCGCTATCCTGAAAACGTCGTCAATGAGATCCACGAGGACGGGATGATCCTGACCGGCGCCGTATGGGACGTCCGCGAAGCGATCGGACTCGAGCGTACCTCGCGCCTGTACATGGACGCCATGTACGGCACTCCGGACGGGACCTCGCTCGGCGAGGCGCTCGCGGATTATTTCATCGAGTTTCTCCTCGCAGACGACGACGACGGCGACCTGTCAAACGGCACGCCGAATTCCGCGGCGATCATCACCGCATTCAACGCTCACGGGATACCCGGATCGGCCATCATCGTGCTGCATCAGGGAATGCCCGACCAGAACAGCGTCGTCGATTCCTATGAAATAACGGGCGTTGCCCGCATTGCCGGCAACATCGACACCGATCTGCTGCGCATCGATCACGTCGACATCGTGTACTCGGTCGATAACTGGAAGAGCAGCCAGCGGCTCAACGCGGAATACCGCGAGGCCACGCAGTCCATCATCGGATACGTTCCTCCGCAGAAAGCCGGCACGATAGTGCGGTACTACTTCGAGGTATTCGACAATTTCGGCAGCAGCCTTCGCGAACCGTTGAACGCGCCCACTGGAAGCTACCTGTTCCTTGTCGGGTACCAGCGCCGCTACTTCCACGACGGTGAATCCGAGGATGGCTGGCGTGTCGTCACCGACGCCACTTCAGGCGAATGGACACGCGCAGTCCCGATCGGAACATGGAACAGGGAGCTCGGCGACGAGGGAGATGTCCCCTACGTGCAGCCGAACGTCGATCACACTCCAGGCGTGGATAAACTGCTCTGCTGGGTCACAGGGAACGCCGCCGCCATCGAAGGCCTGGGCGCGAACGATGTGGACGATGGTGCGACGACGCTGCGTACGCCTGACATCGACCTGACCGGGATGATCCAACCCGTCCTTCGCTACTACCGCTGGTACTCGAACAATGCCGGCGCGACACCGGGAACGGATTACTGGGTCGTGAGCATCTCGTCCGACGGCGGTGCGAACTGGGAGTTCCTCGAGCGAACCAAGCAAAGCGACGCTTCATGGAAGCCCCGTGTGTACGTACTGCGCGACATCATCGATCTGACCACGAACATGAATGTCCGTTTTGTCGCCGCCGATGATGAACCCGGTTCGCTCGTGGAGGCGGCTGTCGATGATTTCGAAGTACTCGATATCGATCTGTCTCTCGTGGACGTGGAGAGCCAGCCGAAAGCGTACACGTTCACACTCGAGCAGAACTATCCCAATCCGTTCAATCCTTCGACCAGTATCGCGTTCTCGATCCCGAATGCCTCGGCGGTCAGACTGTCGGTTTACAACGGTCTGGGACAGGAAGTGGCCACGCCGGTCGACGCGCAGCTGCGCGAAGGACGGCATGTGGTTTCGTTTGACGCAAGCGGACTTCCCTCCGGCCTGTACATGTACGAACTCCGCGCCGGCGACGCACGCCTGACGCGCAAGATGATGCTCGTCGAGTGAACCTGTACCACCCGAATCTCGGAGGCTGTTCCGGCGCATGTCCGGGGCAGCCTCCTCTTTTTTGTCTCCAACCGCAAGTTTCACAGCTCGTCAGAGTTTCATAGCTTGTCTGGATGATCCAACCGCGCGCCATACCGCCGCCGATTGCCCTGCCGCTGTTTCTTCTGCTTCTGTTCGTATCCTGCGGCGGAAAGAAAAACGACGAGGAACATATGAAGAGCGCGTTCACCCCGCCCGCCGCGCTGCCCGCATTCGACGCGCGGAGATGCCATGATCTGCTCGAGGTCCAGGTCGCATTCGGTCCGCGCGTGCCGAATTCTGCCTCGCACGAGAACTGCCTGGAGTTCTTCGTCCGCTTCTTCGATTCACTCGGCCTGGCGCCGGAAAAACAGCAGTTCGAAATCACCGGCTACCGGGGCGAGCGGATGAAGCTCACGAATGTCATCGCGCGGCTCAGGCCTTCATCCAGGGAACGCATCCTTCTCGCGGCCCACTGGGATTCGCGGCCGTTCGCCGACATGGAGAAGGATCCCGACAGGGCGCTGCGCCCCATCCCCGGCGCGAATGACGGCGCGAGCGGGGTTGCGGTGCTGCTGCATCTCGCCGAGATACTGCGCATGCGTCCGCCGGACATCGGCGTCGACATCGTGCTCTTCGACGGCGAGGACTACGGACGCGAAAACGACGAATCCATGTTCTGCCTTGGCGCGAAATACTACTCCGCGACCCGCGACGCGCGCACCGGTATCCGTTTCGGCATCCTGCTCGATCTGGTCGGTGACCGCGACGCCGTCTTCCCGAAGGAAGGTTTCTCGCGCCGGTACGCGGCCGACATTCAGGATCTGCTCTGGACCGAAGCAGCGCGCATGGGACTCACCCGCTTCTCCCCTGCCGTGCACGGCGCCATCCTTGACGATCACGTTCCGCTCAATACCGTCGCAGGAATAAAGACCGTCGACATCATCGACGCCGCACTCGTGGGACACGATAAGTCCTCACCGCGCAGGCAGTACTGGCACACGCTCGGGGATACGCCGGAACAGTGCGAACCCGAAACGCTTGGCGATGTCGGCAGGCTGCTGCTGAGCATCATTTACGGATCCCATCCAGCATGAACAAGTGAGGACCATGAAACGTTTTCTTCGCGCCCGCTTTCAATCGACGCCCGACGACGCCACCGTGCAGGGGATGCTCATCACGCACGATCCACTCGGATTCCTCGAGGAAGACCAGTGGTGGGAGGTGTATTTCGAGGCCGAGCACTGGCCGGCAGTGGAGCAGTCCTTCCTGCACCGGCTCGAGGCGGAAGGGCTCAGCGCCGCCTACGAACTTGAAACCTTCGACCAGCAGAACTGGAACCAGGAGTGGGAAGACAGCATCCAGCCGATCAGGGTTTCCGATCGCTTCCTGATCACACCATCGTGGCATCCCGTCGAGCCGATCGAAGGAGTGACGACGCTGATCATCGATCCGAAAATGTCGTTCGGCACGGGCTATCATGCGACAACCCGCCTGATGCTGCGGCTCATTCAAGACAACCTGCGCGAGGGTGACCGCGTGCTCGACGTCGGCACGGGCACGGGCGTGCTCGCCATCGCCGCCGTGCTCTGCGGGGCCCGTGAGGCCGACGGCGTGGATACGGACGAATGGTCTTACGATAACGCGCTTGAAAACGCGCAGCGCAACGGTGTCGCCGACCGCTGCCATTTCCGGCTCGGGTCGGTCGAGCATGCGACGGGATACTACGACCTGATTCTCTCGAACATCACGAAGTTCGACAACCTCCAGCTCCTCCCCGCCTACCATCAGAGACTCGCTCCGCGGGGACGGCTTGTGCTCTCCGGATTCTATGGCAAGGATTCGACGGATCTTCGCATGGCGCTTGAAAACCTGGGTTTTCGCACACAGGATGTCGCCTCGGAGGATGAGTGGTGCGCCATGAGCGCTGTGAAGGATCAGGGATGAGAATCGCCTCCATTGACATCGGGACCAACACCATCCTCATGCTGATCGCGGACATCTCCGCGGACGGCGGCCTGCGCGTCATCTCCGATGAGCAGGTCATCGCGCGCATCGGCAAGGGAGTGGACAGCAGCGGCGTGATCGAATGGGACGCATTCACGCGCGGCGAACACCATGTCTCGACGTACCTCGCACGCGCAAGAGAGTACAAAGTCGATCTGGTGCGTTGCACGGGAACCAGCGCGCTTCGCGATGCCCGCAACGGCAAGGACTTCCTCGACTATATGTACCAGAAGCTGGGATTGGACATCGAGATTCTCAGCGGCACCGAGGAAGCTCTGTGGACCTACGGGGGCGCGATCTCGGGTTTCAGCAAACGGGACGCGGATTACGGAGTCCTGGATATCGGCGGCGGCAGTACCGAACTGACGATCGGCAGGGGATTCCATGTTCAGCATCGTCTCAGTCAGGACATCGGCTGCGTGCGTCTGACGGAGAAATATCTCCATCACACGCCGCCCCTCGATGCGGAAATCGACGCCATGCTCGAAATGATCGACGCCGCCATTCGCCGATACCCGACGTTCGATCCTGAAGCGACGACATTCGTCGGCGTTGCGGGAACGGTCACAACCCTGGCAGCGGTGGAATTGGGGCTGGAGAAATATGACGGGAATCGCGTCGCGAATTTTCCGCTGACGCGCGAGAGAATACAGGAGCGATTCGATGAATTCCGGACGATGACGAGAGACGAGCTGCAGCGCACGATGCACATCGATCCCGGCCGCGCAGACATCATTCTCGTCGGCGTCGCGATCCTCAAGCGCATCACCGAAATGCGCGGCATTGCTCAGGTCGTCGTTTCGGAACGCGGGCTCCGTTACGGTATCGCGATGCGGGAGTGGGAGCGCGGATTGGAACGCGCGGACATCTCCTGAATCACCCGTATCAGTATCTCCATTCCATCGCGGACTTCCTCCTCCGTAGTGAACGCCCCGAAAGAAATCCGCAAAGTCGCGGAAGTCTCCGCGTCCTCGCGTCCGATGGCGAGAATGACATGCGACGGTTCGATGCTGCCCGCGGTACAGGCCGAACCGCTCGAGATGGCAAGTCCGGCCAGATCACAGTTCATCAGCAGAAGAGCGCCGTCGATCTGATAGAACGCCGCAGGCAGCGTGACGCTCATGATGTTCGGCAGTGACAGGGTTTCGTCGACACTGTTGTAGCGGAGTTCAGGCAGAGAGGCGTCCAGCGTCGCGCGTGCGGCTCTCCGCAGCGACGTCCAATGCCGGTGCCTGCCGTCCATCTCCTCGCGGGCGAAGCGCGCCGCGGCTCCGAATCCGATGATCGACGCCACGTTTTCGGTTCCGCCCCGGCGGCCTCGTTCCTGTCCGCCCCCATACTGCAGCGGTTCGATGCGCAGGCCGCTGCGCACATAGAGCGCTCCCACTCCTTTCGGCCCGTGTATCTTGTGTGCCGACATCGAGAGGAAATCGACCGGCGTCGCCCGGACATCGATCGGAAGCTTGCCGGCGCTCTGCACCGCATCGGTGTGAAAGAGGACGCCATGATTCCGGAGGACCGCGGAAGTTTCGTTAAGGGGGAGCATCCCCCCCGTCTCGTTGTTGACGTGCATCAGCGAGCAGAAGGCCGTTCGTGGATTGATGCGGTGCTCAAGTTCCGCGATCACGGGCACCGCAGCCTCGTCGACCGAAAGGTGCCGGACGACAGCGCCGTGCCTCTCCGCGCGTGCGCACGCCGCGAGCACCGCATGATGCTCCGCGGGTGAGGTGATGATCTCGTTTCTCTCTTGCGGAGCCGATTCCATCGCGAGCCGCACCGCCGCGTTGTCGCTTTCGGTCCCTCCACTTGTGAAAATGATCTCACCCGGCGAGGCGTGAATCAGCGAGGCGACATCTTCACGCGCGCGCTCGACGGCGGCCTTGGCCATACGACCGGGGCCGTGGATGCTGGATGGATTCCCGTGGTGCTCGCGGAGAAAGGGCAGCATTTCCTCTAACACCCGCGGATCGACCGGCGTCGTTGCGGCGTGATCGAGGTAGATCGTCGGCCGATCGTGCGGTGTCATTGCCGTTCCTCCTTGAGCGACACGTCGCCGGCGAGCAGGCGCTCCACGCTTCCATCCGCGAGTTCGATCATGAGGGAACCATCCTGCCCGAGATCCACTGCACGCCCCTCGCGCCTCCGGCCCGATTCCTCGATTGTGATGATTCCGCCGAACATGCGCGTCGACAGCCGCCATGCGGCGAGTATGGGCACATTTCCAGAGGCGCTCCATGAAGCGTAGAGACGATCGAATTCGCTGCAGACTATCGCGAGAACTTCACCCGTGTCGAACGGCCTCCCCGCTTCCAGCATGAGTGATGTGGGAACCCGCCGGTAATCGCCTTCAAACCGTATCTGGTTCACGTTTATCCCGATTCCGACGACAGCCCAGGAGCGATTGCCGAGTTGACCGGATTCGACGAGAATGCCGGAGAGCTTGCGGTTCTCGACAAGAACATCGTTCGGCCAGCTGAGATGTGCATCGACACCGGAGAGAGCAAGGACAGCCCGGGCGACCGCAAGTCCGGCCATCAACGGAATGCCTCCCCATTCATCCAATTCGCGTTCCGGATAGAGAATGATCGACGCGAGCACATTCTGCGACGGCGCGGACAGCCACGAGCGTTCCAGGCGCCCCCGTCCGGCGGTCTGTCGGTCGGCCGTCACGATGGTCCCTTCCGCCGCTTCCCTCCGGACGAGGTCGCGGGCATAGCTGTTCGTCGAATCCACTATCTCGAGTTGTATGATCCGTTCGCCGATCATCACCGGTTCTCCGTCTGTTTCTCTATGAATCTAGCCATGGAGCAAGTGTCGTACAAGCCTCAACAAAACGTGTTTCCATCGCTTTCCGCCTTGATTTTCTGGCATTATTTGAAGTAGTTTCCATAATGGAACAATTGCCTGATCTCCAGATGCCCCGGGGCGGCAGATTTCCACTATTCCGAATGTAACTTCTGACGCGCACAAGTTTTCGATCAAGACGAATACAGCTGTTTTTCTATCAACCTCGAGGTACTCCATGCGAAGAGCTGTTACCGTATTTCTGCCTTTGCTGTTTCTCCTTACCACAAGCGGGATACTGCAGGCACAGCCGTTCGGCGCGGTGATTTATGTTGGAGACAACTCCGCCGATGTTTTCATGTATGACCTGACGAACTCCAATTTCAGCAAAGTCGAATTCTACCGCAACGCAAAACTGCTCGGCACGGTTTATCTCAACGCCGGAGACGGCAGGGTCGTCACCGATTACAACCTGGTGAAAGGGAACTCGTACGTTTATCAGTACCGCGCCTACCGCACTGCGGGTGGTTTTCTCGACGACAACCTGATCGGGGGTACGTTCCCCGGCGCGGATATGCACGGAATCCTGCTGCGTCCCGATACGCTCAACATCCAGACGGATCTCGTAGACTCGATCCACGTCTGGCCGGGTGGGAATCTGCATTTCGGGAAGGGTTCGGATATCTCCTGGATCCTGGCCAGTGCCGGAGTCCCGGGCATCAAGGTCTATGGCAGTGACGACCCGCAGCAGGTCTGGCACGGGATGCTGAGCGCCTCAGGCGGGAGGCTCAAGCACCTCGATGTGCAATGTTGGGGACAGATCGGTCCGTTGAAGGATTTCACTCTCTCGGCTTGCATCGTCGACGTGGAGAATACCGAGACTGAAACGAATCTCGACAACGTGATCATGAACGGAATAGTGATAAGCCAACAGCTATTCCCGTCGGAAATCCATCATGATGGCAACAAGATTCGGGCAGTGAAGTGCCTGCTGACCGATGAGGCTTTTCTGGACGGTGTAATCAGTGCGGATGATTGCGTGATAGAAGATTACTCGACGATGATCGCCAGTTCAGTGACAAACACCGAGGTGAATCAAGGAACGATCACGCTGAAACCGGCGGGAACCCCGACCCGTCTCGAGCATTGTACGATCCCCAATGGGAACGTCACGCTGAGCAACCAGACCACGGCGCGCTATAATACAATCGGATACATGGCCTCGCTCAACCTGTCGCCCTTCGCTGGCGGCTTCGATCCGAAAGACATTGCAGGCGTGCACGTCAACTACAACCACTTCATCCGTACGAATGACGTCATCGGCAACGTTTCGAACTTCCAGGCCGATTCGATAGACGGGCGTTACAATTACTGGGGAAACTGTGAAGGTCCCAAGCCCAGCGAGCGCGTTTCGATGGGCAGGGTGCTTCTCGAACCCTTCCTCCGCGTCGAATATCCGCAGTCGAGCTACTGGGGTACCATGGAAGTCGACAAGAAAAAGATCATCGCCAACGGCGAGGATTCGATCGTATTCACCGCACATTTCTTCAATGTCATCACCGGTGTCGACAGTGCGGGTGTCAGTATCCAGTACCGCATCGAAGTGATGGGCGACACGCTTTATTCCGGTACACTCGTCACGGACGCAGAGGGAAAGGCGCGCTTCGTGATCAAGGTACCGATGGAGTACTCGCAGGTGACCGGCATGGCCGCGTACTTCACCACGGACCTGCAGTGTATCGAAAAGTCCTTCTTCCTCACGATTGAAAAGCAGACCGGACCGGATCTGGAAGTCTACGAGCCGGAGATCGTGCAGGTGTTGAATGCTGAAAACAATCTCGTCTCGCACAAAGGTTTTGCCGTGAAGGCGACGATCCTGGCCTCCGAGCCGGTCACTTCGCCGTTCAAGGTGGTCGTCGATGCGAACGGACACAGATACGAAACGTTCTACATCAACGACCGCACCAACATCGGTGTCACCTACAGCATGGAGAATCCGCTCACGCAGATGACGATGACCACGACGAAACCCGTTTCCCTGATCTTTTTCGTCGACGAAACAGGATTCGACGCTGGAGACGTCGAGGTCTCGGTGACGGTCGATCCGACCGAACCCGGCAACGATAAAGGCCGCATCGTGGAGGCCAACGAACTCAACAATACGCAGGTGGTATTCGCCGTCGCCAAGAATACGCTCTACGGCAACGAAGGCGATGCCGCGCTGAAAGTGTTCGTGCAGGGTGCCGATGGCCACACCAACAATAATCGCATCAGGAGCTGGGCGGATTCGGCCTCCTGGTTCCTCGAAGCCGCATGGCCTATGACCTCCGGACAGACACAGTTCACCACCGCTGACCAGGTAGCCGATTACGGTTTCATCTGTGCGGCCGATACGCTTCTGCAGGAAACCTGGCAGCCCTACCTGACCAAGGTGTACAAGCAGATGGTGCTCGCAGCCCCCGCTTCGGATCGATTCATCATGGGCGTCATGCCGAACTGGTTCGAGACGCGTCTCGACAGGCAGGAATTCAATCACGGCGCTTCACAGACGCTTTCCTGGTCCGGCATCTGGGACTTCATGGTCGCCAGCACCGAACACTGGAAGCACGCAGCCCACACGCTCGGGCATTCGTTCGGCCTCCGACGCGGTGACATTGACCCGGACAACGTCGACATGAGAGAGCAGTACCACGACAACTTCATCGGCGTGGATGTGATCGACGGTTTCGATATCCGCTACAACCGGATCGTAAGCAATTTCCTCGACAACAAGGTGTCCCGTCGCATGAAGGCCAAGTGTTTCATGGGCGGCAGTCAGCTCCCGGATGTCACCTCCTTCGACTACTACCTGTGGATCAGCGATTACGAGTATAACGCACTGCTGGGTGCCGTCGCGCAATTCGCTGGCAGGAAATCCGGACTGAGCAAGACGGGTACGGTCGCCAAAGCCCTCATCGTCGAAGGCTCGATCGACAGCACGAGCCGTGCGATCAGCTTCGGTCCCTGGGCGCGCGTCGCCGACGCCACTCCGTCGTCGATGGTTCCGGCAGCCTACGCGACTCACACCTTCAAGGTGCTGGACGCGGGAGACCAGGAGCTCGCTTCGTATCTATACCGTCCGACCTTCCGCGCTCTCGGTCTCGACGAAGTGGATGCCCTGACAGGACCCGATCCGCGCATGGAAGCGGAGTACTTCGCGTTCGTCGTCCCCTGCCCCGACAATGCACACAAAGTCGTGGTCGAGGAAGGCGGGAACATCGTCGCCGAACGCGTCCTCTCCGCGAACAAGCCTGTCGTCAGCATTAATTTCCCGTCGGACGGTGAGGATGTCAAGCAGGAAAGGTTCCTCGCGAACTGGAGCGCGACGGACGTCGACGGCGAAACGCAGTTCTGGTACACTGTCTGGTTCAGCACGAACAGCGGTGTGACCTGGAAGACGATTCAGTACGAAAACACCGCGATGTCCGATTCGATTTTCGGCACGAAGGACAGGTCCGGATACATGCTGCGAGTCGTGGCCAATGACGGGGTGAATACATCCGACCCGGTCGAGGTCGCATTCAGTATCCTGACTTCGGCGGAACGCGTACCCACTCCTGCTGCATTCGAGCTCAAGCAGAACTACCCCAATCCGTTCAATCCCAACACGACGCTGACGTTCACCCTTCCGACAGCGGGAGACGTGAACCTTACGGTGTTCGACGCACTCGGCCGCCACGTGGCGACCGTCGTCGAGGGATACCGCGGCGCCGGTACGCATCATGTCGGTTTCAATGCTTCCGGACTGGTAAGCGGCAGCTATCTCGCTGTCCTGCGCTCGGGAAGAAACGTCGCCAGCATCCGGATGACACTGGCACGCTGATTCCGACATCCATCGGGAATAGAAAAGGCGGCTCCGGCCGCCTTTTCTATTTGTCTATTCGCCTTCGATGAGATCTATCAAGAAGAGGATGATTCCGATTACATTGACCTGTGGTCCGTAACTGCCCTTGTTCGTCCACCCATGGACAGGATCGAAGCTCCGGCTGGCCTCCTCGATGGCCTGCCTCTGGGTATCCCAACTGGGCTGGATCCCGTTTTTCAATATTTGATCGAGGTGCAGGTTGATTTTCGGCAGCGAATCCGGAGGGAGTCCCTGCCCCGCAACCATCTCGCGCAGCGCCATCTCCCGGAATTGCGGATACTGCTCGATCAATCCCGCGAGCATCTCCCAGGCCTGCTCCGGAGTCACGCCGCGGTCGAGCACGCTGCGCAGCGCCATATTCTTCGCCTGCAGAGAGCTGTCCCTGTCTCTCCTGTCGTCGACGACCAGCGGCAATGCCGTTTGTATCGCGCCGCGATCCTTTTCAGGTTCTGGGCGCGGCGGTGTCTTACCGGGCACGGCTGCCGCTCCAGCTTTTGTTTGCGATATGATTCCTCGCGATCGCCCGCTCATCGCCCGCTCCCCGCGCGCCGCTTCCTCACGCGACTCGCGCGCGGGAGACGTCTGCCGCGAAAAGGAAATCTGAACCGTGGGATCCGGATTGCGTTCCTCGCGCAGGTGGATGAATGCGGACGCGAACAGCAGGACGGCATGCAGCGCCAGAGTTATGAACAATGCCGCAGGGATTCCCCGGTCTTCCGATAGGCGTTTGTCCCCTCGCATCCTGCGCATGAAATCGATCATCTGTAAAACATACGTCATCAACCTGCGCGCGGCAAGCAGGGACGGAAAATCGCACCCAGTCGGACGGACGCGTCCAGTTTCACGCGTGTCCGGAAAATACTACATTGATCCCCATGACAGCCCCGGTATTCCATCACGATCATACGACAATGCTAAGGGAGAAACGGAGGGTCGCGATGACCTCCGTTATCGCCGCGGTGCTGCTCACGTCGATGAAGCTCGTCGTAGGTCTCTGGACCGGGTCGCTGGGAATTCTCTCCGAAGCACTGCATTCCGGACTCGATCTCATCGCCGCACTCATCACATTCGTCGCGGTACGGGTTGCGGACAAACCTCCCGATGCGGATCATCAATTCGGACATGGGAAGGTTGAAAATCTGAGCGCTCTCGTGGAAACGCTGCTGCTGCTCGCCACCTGCGGCTGGATCCTCTACGAGGCCTATGAGCGCCTTACGACCGGAGGCGTGCACATCGAGATCAACGTCTGGGCCTTCGTCGTGATCCTCATCAGCATCGCGGTCGACATCACGCGTTCACGTGCACTCATGAGGATCGCGAAGAAATACAACAGCCAGGCACTCGAAGCCGATGCCCTGCATTTCAGCACGGATGTCTACAGCTCCATCGTCGTGCTGATCGGTCTCGTGAGCGTGCTGCTTGGTTTCCCGGGCGCCGACGCAATTGCCGCCGCCATCGTCGCGGGCATCGTGATCTGGATCAGTATTCAGCTCGCGCGGCGCACGATCGACGGCCTGGTCGACCGGGCCCCCGAAGGACTCCGCGCGACGGTGGAGAAGGTCGTTCTCGACGTGCCCGGTGTGGAAAGCATCCGCGCTCTCCGCATACGCGCATCAGGCGCGGAGATCTTCATCAATCTGGTGATCGGGATACAACGGACGGAGTTCTTCGATCGCGTGCACAGCATCGTCGACGACGTCGAGGAGAGCGTGCGCATGGCAGTGCCGCGTTCCGATGTGCTCGTACATTCGGAACCGGTCGTAGGGGTGCGGGAGAAACTGTCGGATAGAATTGAATGGATGGTTCGACTATCAGGACTGACGGCACATAACATCGCCATCCTCCGGGTCGACGACCGTTATGTCGTGGATTTCGACATCGAGTATCCCGAGGGAACCACCTTCGTTCAGGCGCACGATCTGGCCAGCGAGGTCGAGGCACGCATGCACGACAATCTGTCGAACATTGCGGACGTCCATATCCATCTCGAGGAAGACTCGGTCGGCGAGCGGAGTGCACAGGATGTGACGGAGTCGGAGCGTCCGCTGCTCGCGCGCGTGCTCGACTGCATAGAGTCGCACGACAGTGTGAGCGCAGTCACATCCCTGGCCTGTCTGTCCACCGATGAGGGACTGCGTGTCACGGCAACGTTCGCGCTTCCAGGCCTGCTCTCACTCCGGGACATGCACACCATCGTCGACGACATCGAAACCGACGTCAAGAGCCTGGATCAGAGAATCGTGAAGGTGTTCATTCATGCAGAGCCGGCGGTCTGATTCTCCGCGACAGCGAGCCTTTCGTATCGCCCGCGAAAATACAACAGGGGCGAGGCATCTTCACGCAGCATCTGCATTCTGAGCACTTCACCGAGAAATATCGTGTGATCGCCGCCCTCGAATGTCCCCACGACCTTCACTTCGATGAAGGCCAGTGAGTCCTCGATGACGGGACATCCGCTATCCGTTTCCCACGTTCGGACATGCTGAAAACGTTCCGCGGGCGGCGCTCCGGAGAATATTGTCGAAATCAGACGCTGGTCTTCCGCGAGGATGTTGACGACGAAATATCCTTTCTCGCAAATGTACTCGTGCGAGGTGGTGTTCTTCGCGATGTTGATCTGTATGAGCATGGGTTCGAGAGAGACGGACGAAAACGAATTCACGGTCAGTCCGAAATAACAGTTCTGCCTTTTCGTCGTGACCACCGCCACGCCTGTCGCGAAGGCACCCAGGACGTTGCGAAACAGCATGCTTTGTTCTGTCATTGAAATTCCTTGAATCATTCTGCTGTAAAACACAGGAAACCAGTGGATTAGTGCCACGTCCGAGAATCTCTTTCGCGCATCCTGCCCTCCCTCCCCGACGAAAAAAAACCCCGGGTATTCCACCGGGGTTGACTCCAAAGCAGTCCTGAGAAATCACAGATCAAACTTGATCCCCTGCGCGAGCGGCAGCGTGGCTCCGTAATTGATCGTATTCGTCTGTCGCCGCATATAGGCTTTCCACGCGTCGGAGCCGGATTCGCGTCCGCCGCCTGTCTCCTTCTCACCGCCGAACGCACCGCCGATCTCGGCGCCGGAGGTACCGATGTTGACGTTGGCGATACCGCAATCGGATCCCCAGTGCGAAAGAAAGGCTTCCGCCTCCTGCAGTTTGTCCGTGAAGATGGACGATGACAGACCTTGCACGACATCGTTCTGGATGGCAATCGCCTTGTGGACATCCCCGCTGTACTTGATGAGATAGAGGATGGGAGCGAAGGTCTCTTCCTGGACGATCGCATAATGGTTCTCGGCCTCCACGATGGCCGGCCGCACGTAGCAACCCGATGCATACTCCGCGCCTTCGAGCACTTCACCACCATAGATCAGTTTTCCGCCTTCCTTCCGCGCCATCTCGATGGCCTTGACGAACATGCTCACGGCGGCCTTGTCGATCAACGGACCGACGTGATTCTTCTCGTCGAGCGATGTGCCGATTCTGAGCGAGCCGTAAGCCTTCACGAGCGACTCCTTCACCTGGTCGTAGATGTCCTCGTGGATGATGAGTCTGCGTGTGGTCGTGCAGCGCTGTCCCGCGGTGCCGACGGCACCGAAAACCACCGCGGGGATGGCCATCTTCAGGTTCGCGTGCGGAGTGAGGATGATGGCGTTGTTGCCACCGAGTTCCAGGATAGACCGGCCGAAACGGCGCGCGATCACTTCGTTCGCGTGGCGGCCGACGCTCGTCGAACCGGTGACCGACACGAGCGGGATGCGCTTGTCCGCAAGCATGCGTTCCCCGACCGTCGAACCCTTGCCGATGACCAGGGAGAACAGTCCTTCGGGGAGATCGTTCTCGCGCAGCACTTCCGCGATGATATTCTGGCAGGCAATTGCCGTCAGCGGCACCTTCGACGAAGGCTTCCAGACGCTGACGTTTCCGCAGACCGCGGCGATCATGGCGTTCCACGACCAGACGGCGACGGGGAAATTGAATGCGGAAATGGTGAGAACGATACCCAACGGGTGGTACTGATCATACATGCGGTGTTCAGGACGCTCGGAGTACATGGTGAATCCGTACATCTGCCGTGACAGGCCCACGGCGAAGTCGCAGATGTCGATCATCTCCTGCACTTCACCGAGTCCCTCCTGCAGCGATTTGCCCATCTCATATGACACGAGCGCGCCGAGCGGCGCCTTGTACTCGCGCAGCCTGTTGCCCACCTGCCGAATGATCTCGCCGCGCTTCGGTGCGGGTACGGTGCGCCAGTAGGTGAAAGCCTCCTGCGCGCGCGCGATCACTGCTTCATACTCGTCCTCCGTCGCCTGCCGGACCTTCGCGATCGGCCTGCCGTCCGCCGGCGACATGATCGTAAGTTCCGCTCCGGCGGCGGATTCGAACCAGTGTTGGCCGGAAGATGCTCCGAAATTGAGTTCCTTGATTCCCAGTTTGCCGAGGAATTCCATTGCTGACCCTCTTCGAAATGATGTGGTGAACAAAACTATTGCGTGTATATCGCGATGCATCCCGCGCGCCATTTTCCGCGCGCGGGAGATCTCCAATCACAATGTGGGAAATTTATATCACACCGGCCAACAGTTCTTCCATGGTTTTGATCAGCACGGCGTGGTCGACGGGTTTGGAGAAGTAGCGGTTGCAGCCGGCGGCGAGACAGCGCTCGCGGTCGGAGGAGAATGCGTGCGCGGTGACGGCGATGACGGGAACCTTGCCGTAGCGCGGAATCTTGCGTATATCGCTCACGAAATCCAGGCCGGATTCCTCCCCGCCAAGCGACACATCGGCTATGACGATCTGAATGTCCCGATGCATGATCACGTCGTGCGCCTCGCCGACGCTCTCCGCGGTGAACACGTTGTAATGCTTGCGCAGCGTGATTTTCATGAACTGGCGGGTGTCCGAATCGTCCTCGATGACCAGCAGGTTCGGCAGCTTCCGTTCCTCGGACTGCTGGACGGCGGACGGGCCGGCTTTTTCCTTCTTCACGAATTTCGAAATCTTGGGCAGGTTTTCACGCGAAATGATCAGCTGCTCGGGGAGAGTGATCGTGAAGATGGATCCGACACCGCGCGCGCTCTTGACCGTGATACGTCCTCCGATCTGTTCGAGATAGCGGCGGACGAGAGCGAGCCCGAGTCCCACGCCTTCGAACGCGTGTCCCGGAGCATCGTTTGAAGGCGTCGAAATCTGGAACATCTTCGCCTGGTATTCATCGGAGATACCGACGCCCGTGTCCTCGACATCGATCGCGAGTTCGTCCGTATCGCGCTGATACAGGCGGACTTCGATATACCCCTTCCGAGTGAACTTCACCGCGTTTTCGAGCAGGCTCTCCAGGCTGCGCGAGAGGAAAGTCTCATCGGCCCGCACTTTCACATCGCCGAGCTGATTGTCGAAGGAAAGCGCCAGTGTCTTCTTCTCGGCGAGCACCTTGATGCCGAGGATGCCGTCCTCGATGATCTTGCGCAAGGAAACCTCGCTCTCCTGGAACTCGATGTTGCCGGTCTGCAGGCGCGAGATATCGAGGATGAGATCGATGGATTTGGTGAGACGATCGGCGGACTCGAAGACGAAGCCGAAATACTTGTCCTGATCGGTGGACATGCTGCTCTTCAACTCCGACGAGATGTGGTTCAGGTAGCCGATCATGATGTACAGCGGCGTCCGTATCCCGTGAGAGATATTCGCGATGAATGCGTCCTTCAGTTTGTCGGCGGCCTCGACGCTGTCCTTCGCCGCGATGAGGGACTGCTCGATTTTCTTTCGCTCCGTGATATCGCTCTTGATCGCGATGAAATGGCTGATGTTGCCGAGCTGGTCTTTCACCGGAGTGATGGTCTGTTCCTCGTGGTACCGCCCGCCATCCTTGCGCTGATTGACGAATTCACCCCGCCAGACCTGCCCCGCATGGATGGTCTCCCACATCTCGTTGAATACCTCGTTCCGCGCGTCTCCCGGGTTGAGCGTGCGCAGATTCCGCCCGACGGCATCCTGAAACGTGAAGCCGGTCATCTCCGTGAATGAGGGATTGACCAAGATGATGTTTCCCTCGAAATCCGTGATGACGATCGAATTCGCGGCGGCCTCGAGAGCGGCGCCCTGCAGTATGAGACGCGATTCCGCGTCCATGCGGTCGGTGATCTCGCGCACGATCGTCACCGTTTGATCCATTCCGCTCGGTGCGATGCGCGCTTCGAAATAGCGCATCTTGTCGATGAAAGGGATGGAGTACTCCTGTACCTGCACTTCGCCGGATTTCAGCGCCGCATCGAAATACGGCTCGAACTGGGCCATGAGAGACCAGGCGAATTGTTCGCGCGTCATATCGGATTTCAATTCTCCGGGCGGGATGAGCAGCACCGGATCAGGCGAATATATTCCGCTCCCGTCGCGGAGCAGCATCAGATCCGGAAGCGCGCTCAGCACCGCGCGCTGCCGTGATTCCGATTCTCGCAGGGCGTCTTCCACGCGGCGCCGCTCCTCCACCTCCTCGTTCAGTTCCGCGGTGCGTTCGTTGACGCGCTGTTCGAGCGTGAGGTTCACCGTCTCGAGTTCGTCATACGCCTTGCGGAGATTGACGACCATCTGGTTGAAGGAGAAGGCCAGATGTCCCACTTCGTCCTGGGATGACACTTGCGCGGTTTTCACCAGATTCCCGCTGGCCATCTGCTCCACAGTCTGCACCATGCTGCGCAGCGGATTCGTGATGACTGTCGAGACACCGATCACCGTCGCAACGCCGATGAGGAAAATGATGAGGCTGATCAGCGCAATCGTGGTCTTGCTTTCGTCTATCCGTGCGTTGACGTCGCGGGTGGACAATCCCAGGTACACCTTTCCAAGCCGCTGGCCGGCCCAACGGATATCCGCGCTGGCCTTGCACACACCCGAGACCGGACCGAACGGATTCCGCGTGTCGGCGTAGAGGGTTTCATCTGCCGTGGGCTTGTTGATCGCTTCGATCATGTTCCCTTTCGTATCGACGACAACGGCATAGAGCAACAGCGAATCACGGCTCGCGGTGTTGAGCGCGAGCTGCCTCTCCTCGATGGACTCGAGCGAACCCTGCTGACCGAGCAGTGCGGCGGTTGTCGCCGCAAGCGTTTCCGTGCGCCGCAGCAGGCTCTGATTGTCCTGCTCCTTCAACCGCGCGGGGAAGAATATGAAAATGAATATGGAAACAGTCCAGAACAGCAGCGAAATGACTGCCGTCAGTTTCGCGCGAATGGAAAGATTCGCAAAGAGTCTCATAAATAGGCCTTCCTCACAGTCACAGGGCTTCCGACCCTTCCTCCCACCAATCGCGGATTCATATCAGAGGTCATCAGTCGCTTCGACTCTGCTTCGCCGCCTCGATCTGCTGAAGCAGGTTCGAACGCAGGGCGTCAAGCCGTTCCGTCTCGAGTTGCAGGGCGTTCTGACCGGTTTTGATCTCCGCCAGCTTCCTCGCCACGCGTTTTTCGATCGATGGAATGATATCAGCCCGGAGGATGATGATCAATTCCTTCTTGTCGATGTTCGTTTCCTCGTACCCGAAGATATATCGCAGGCCGAACACCCACCAGGGGAGATCCTTGAGAAACGGGATACCGCGGCGGATTCCCTTCACTTCATTCGTCACGAGCCCGCCGACGACGGTCTCCTCACCGTCGATGAGAATCACCGAGGTGGACGCGACCGTCTTGTTGATGATGGTCGAGACGGCGTCCGGTTGGAAGCTGCTGCGCTCCGCCGTGATGTCGAGTTTGACGAATTCCAGTGAATCCTTATCCAGCACCGTCGGAGTCACTTCGATGATGGTACCGGTGCTGAAGAAGCGTTCGACCGTGTTGCCCGAGAAGTCCTTCTGCTTGATGGAGAAATCCTGTCCGACCTGTATGCGTCCCTTCTCGCCCGAACGCACGGTGATGTTCGGACTGGAAATCAGTTCTCCGAGGTTCTCGGACTGCAGCGCCTTCAGCGCGGCAAGCAGTTCCGCCGTGCCGTTGCCGACGGCCAGCGTGGTGATATTCCCCAGTTCGATATCGGTTTCACCCTCGCTGTCGTCGCCGCTCGAATGAAACTGTGTCGTTCCCGTGGTGTTGACCTCGAAACCGATCGACGACGAAGGTGTTGTATTTGTCAGGAACCAGTCGAGTCCGAGCCGCTCGAGCTCGCTGCGGTTCGCCTCGAAGAAGACCGCGGCGATCTGCACCTCGCGCGAGGCCACTGCCTGGGTCGCCGCGAGTTTGCCCGTGTCGGCTTTCGCCGCGGATTTCTGCAGCTCGAACACGCGGTAATAATCCTCGGTCTCCTCGAACCAGTGTCCGCGGGCGCGCAGCACCAGCTCGAACGCATCCTGCCAGTGCATGTGGACGATGTTGACACCCACCTTGTCCCTGCTGCTGCCCTCATAGATGACGGGCTTGTTGCGGAAGCGCTTGCTCGCGTTGTTGAAGATCTCGACTGCCTGATCGAACGTGGTCACGGCATCCATGGAGATCAGTTCCTCGGGCGCGGTGTACTCGCGCACCGGAAGGCGCTCCTGGGCCATGGCGGTGATCGCGGGAAGCAGCAGCAGGATGGCAAGAGTGAATATGCGTTTCATGGGAATCACCTCATTTCCGTTTCGTGCCGAGATTCTGATTCTCGAGCCGCAGCGTCAGGATATAACGCTCGATGATGCCGCCCTTGTTGAGCAGGAAGAGGACCTGCCTGCGTTCGGGCATGATTTTGGAGACGTAACCGAGATATACCTCATCGCCTTCGCTCAGCATGACGAGCTGGTTTTTCTGGTCACTGATGAATGCGCGGCCTTTCATGATCGCGAGCAGTGTGGACTGTTCGACATTCGGCAGATCGAAGGTGTTCGGCGGAATTTCCGGAATGACCAGGGAGCGGAACGGATCGTACGTGATCGGCGGGAACACGCTGGCCGAAACGGCGGGAGCCTCGAGCGGATCCGCGAATGGTTCCTGCTGCGAATAATATGCGAGCATGTCGATATCGAACTGCACGGTGTGCGTGATGCGTCCCCTTTCGTCGTCCACCGCATGCACTTCGCGCACGTCGAAGTTTCTCAGCTTCATGAGCCGGGGACCAAACTCGAGAAACTGCACGAGGCGTGCGAAACTCTCGAAAGATCCCTGCCCCGCCAGATGGTAGCGGGTGAATCCGCAGCCGTTCTGCTGGACCTGTTCCTCGGTGAACACGTTCAGATCCAGTTCGGCGCTCTGGGAGAGGATTTCGTTGAGATAGGCATTCGTGTTGCTCGCTGACTCCTCGGTCGCGAGCGTCTTCGGCCTGCGCCGCCACGCCGCGTTCAGGAGTTCCACTCGTTCCTGAACTTCGACCAGCCTGTCGAACAGATCGTCCGCATCGCCGAGCTGCTGCTGGATCAGGTCCCGTTCACCGAGAAGCTCCTCGATGCGCGGTTCCTGGTAGAAATAAATGTACGCCGCCCCGCCTCCTCCGACGAGAAGGACAAGGATTGCGAGGATGATGCTGTTTCGTACTGCGTATGGCATATGCGACCCTTAGCCCTTCTCAGCCGCAGCGGCCGTCTTTTTCTTCCTCGCAGCAGGAACCGGCTTGGCGGGCGTCTCCGCTGGTGCGACCTCACCGATAACCGTCTTGATCGAATCGTGCCAGAGTCTCGCGCGGGAATTGCTGTACGGGTAGGTGCTGTCCTGCCTGAGGTGCAGATCGTAGCGGAAGACCTTCGTCTCTCCGATTTCCTGCACCGTGATTTCGCGCAGCCGGGTCTGACCGATGAAGGTTGAGAACGTGGGAATGCTGGAGCGCTTGAACGAATACCCGATCACCGCGAGCCCCCCTGTTTTGTCCATCGTCATCTCACTCACCCAGGTATCCCGAAGCGAGGCCGTCCCCTTTGCCAGCGTGTCGAGGGTTTCCGTCCACACTTCCGAATTCATCAGCAGCGTATCGAGCGTCGTGGTTGCCTTGCGGATATCCTGGGAACGCGCATCGAGTTCGTTGATCCGGTTGACGATGACTTTCTGTTCTTCCATCTGTTTCCGGTCGAAATCGAGCGCGGAGGAGAGCGTATTGATGTCGGATTGCTTCTGCAGGCCGATCACTGTCAGTGCCGTGACCGCGATGAAGAGGATCAGCAGAAGCAGGAAGCCATGCCATGCGAGCTTGAACCGTTTCTGTTCCTCGCGGATTCGCGTCGGAAGAACGTCGAGGCGGTAGAAGTGCTCGTTCTTCGGCTGCAGGACCTGCCACGCGAGCGAGATCGGCACCAGGTAGTTGTTCATCTCCCGCAGGATGTCCTTGTCGTCGGAATTCCCGATGCGCAGGCGCTTGAGGGAATGGAACACGACCTCGGGATTGTTTTCGAGGATTTCTTCCTTGAGTCCGATCTCCTCCGCCTTGCCGCTCAGCACGACCCTGTCGGGATTGAGGTATCCGGCACCCTCGGCGGTGAGTTCGATGCGGTTGTACAACGTCGACACGAGGTGCGCATCGTGCGCGCCCTGCTGGATCGGGGGTGCGATGTATTCGATGTCGTGCCCGCGCATCACGAAGAAGTGCGTGACGTCGTCGTCCACATGGATCACGTGCATGATCTCATCGTTTTCCGCGCGGAAATGCACGCGCACCATGTTGATGAGAGCGACTTCGTTGCTCGTGATGAAATTGAGCCGCGGACGCCGTTTCTGTCCTCCCTGCGGTGACGTGCAGATATCCACCATCGGTGAATCCTCCACGCGCGCAACCGCGAGGACCTGTTTCTCCCCGGCCTTCTCCAGCGCGACCGCGCGTTTCGAGAGTTCGAGGTTCAGCAGTTTGCCGACCTCCTCGACGACGCGCATGCGCAGCTTCGCGGGTGTATCCTTCTTGTCGACCGGCAGCAGCAGCGTGCGGACGTACGGCACTTCGAGACCGAGGGAGAACGAGGCGTTCGGAAGGTAATGCGTGGCGATGAACTCGCGGATCGAGCTGAGGTCGATGCCGCCTTCGTCTCCGCTCTCCCCGCCGCCGCCGCCCGTATCGTCAAAGGGATTGTCGCCCTTCTGCGGAACCTCGTCCTCGACGCTTGCCGAGAACTGCTTGACGGGCAGGGGCATGGAGGCGAGATCGAGTACGTTCAGCTTCGTGCCTGTACGGCCGAGGGTCGCCAACCTCAGCATTGCGCCCTCGATGGAGATTCCGATGCAAATTTCCTGTGGTCGTACCGCTTGACTCATACGCAGGTTCGGTCTGCCGAAGTCAGCTGATCTGCTTGTTGATCAGCTGTCGCAGCCGCTTCTTATTGTTGGCGAAATTGATGGCTTCATCAATACTGATGACATTGCTTTTGAACAGCCGGTAGAGATCCTGCTCCATCGTCTGCATGCCCAGCGCGCCGCCCTCGGTGATCATCTGGTAGATCTCGCCGGTGTTGCCGTTCTTGATCGCGGAGCGCACGGACGGTGTCACGATCAGGACTTCCTTGGCCAGGACGCGTTTGCGATCCACGGTGGGTACCAGTTTCTGCGAGATCACGAGCTTGAGCACGTCCGCCAGACGGTTGCGCACGCGATCCTGCTCCATCGGCGGAACCTCGCCGATGATGCGATCGATGCTCTCCACCGCGGAAGAGGTGTGGAGCGTGGAAAAGACCTTGTGTCCGGAATCCGTGATTTCAAGCGACGCCATGATGGTTTCCGGATCGCGCATCTCGCCGATCACGACGATATCCGGATCCTGCCGCAAGGCCTGCACCGTGCCATCCTTGAACGACATGACGTCTCGACCGATCTCGCGATGTCGGATCACCGAACGCACGGGCGTGTGCACATACTCTATCGGCGCGCCGATGATGATGATGTGCGCGTCCACCGAGTTGTTGTTCGCGTCGATGATCGCATCGAGCGTCGTGCTCTTGCCCGAGCCCGTGATTCCCGTCACGAGGATCAGCCCCTCCTTCGTGTTCTTGAGGTTGACGATGTTCGTGATGTTCGGGTGGAAATTGTAGCTGCTGTAGGGCCGGATCTTCGCCGTGATGGCGCGCATGTTCATGCCGACCGCGTCGAGGTCGAAGTACGCCGTCCCGCGGTATCGGAAGCGCTCGCCATCCTCCTCGACATGATAGGAAAAATCCAGGCTGCGTCGGTCAAGCAGCGTCTGCCGCTGCCGGGGCATGACCAGTGACTGGATGAGCACGTCGCAGTAGGGCGGCTTCAGTTCCGGCAGATCCTTCTGGGGAAACTTGTTTCCATGAACGCGAAACCAGATCTCCCCCCGCGTCCCGAAACTCCCGACGTCGATGTCGGAGGCATCGAGTTCCCGCATGCGCGCGACGATCCGTTCGTAGAATACCCGCAGCACCTGGATGGCCTTCTCGTCGAGCGTTTCCAGCTTCCGGGCGATGTATTC
>CAZWNO010000013.1:38776-58053 GCA_964635845.1 uncultured Chromatiales bacterium | reverse complement strand
GGAACAGGGATCGCGTACGGTCAGGGTCTCGGTGCCGGAAGCATCAGCGGCGCGCCGTTCCACTTCAAACTCGAACGCATGGACGGCAAATCGCTCGGCAGCCGCGACAATCAGATCCTGGGCAACGCCATCCGCATCCCGGTCTCCTGTGACATCTACGGTCCTGATCCCGCCTGCGCGGGCGACGTCAACACCTACACCTTCAAGGTGTCGGGAAGAGGCTTCACCTTTGCCTGGTCGCTCGCCAACAATACCAGCGGTGCGTCGATCGCCGGCTCCACCAACGGACAGTCGGTGCAGGTGAATGCGGGGACGACCGCAGGCAGCTATGACCTCATCGTCGATGTGAACGCGGGCGGACAGATTCTGCACTGCGTCACACCGGTGACCGTGCACGCAGTCGGTGTCACGGCCAGCGCGACGCCGATACTCTGCAACGGCGACGCCTCGACCGTGACCGTCACTCCCAACGGCGGCACACCGCCGTACGACGGCGCCGGCAGCTTCAGTGTCCTCGCGGGCACGCATTCCTTTACCATCACGGATGCGAACGGCTGCTCCGCGACCACGACGCTCACCATCACCGAACCTCCGCTTCTGGTCGCCAATGCCATCATCGATGATGTGATCTGCACGACGGGATCCCCCACGAATGTCGTCATCGTCACCGCATCCGGCGGCACGCCGCCGTATACAGGAACTGGTACTTTCTACACGCCCACCGGTCAGCAGACCTTCGTCGTCACCGACGCCAACGGCTGCACGACCAATGCGACGGTCACATCGTCACAGGTACAGCCGCTCACCATCAGCGCGATCGCAAATCCCATCCTCTGCCATGGCGGCAGCACTACGGTTGTCGTCAGCGCCTCGGGCGGCGCTCCCCCTTATATCGGCACCGGAACGTTCACCGTTTCCGCGGGAACATATACCTACTCAGTCACCGACGATAACGGGTGCTCGGCTTCGACGACCGTCACCGTCTCCGAACCGCCGCAGCTCACCGCGTCGGCGACCGCCACACCGCTCGCTTGCGGCGTCCTCTACTCCACGGTCACCGTGACCGCTTCCGGTGGCACACCGCCGTATAGCGGCACCGGCACATTCAGCGCGCCGGCGGGGACGCATACATATACTGTGACCGACGCCAACGGCTGCTCCGCGACGGTGACCATCACCATCCAGGGTACGGGGTCGGTGTTGAACGTCAGTGCGAGCGCGACGCCGATACCATGCTATGGCGGGACCTCGACCGTCACCGTCACCGCCACGGGCGGAACTCCTCCATACACCGGAACCGGAACATTCACCCGCACTGCGGGCACCTGGTCCTTCACCGTCACCGACTCCGGCAATTGTTCGGGCACGGCGACCATCACCATCACGGAGCCGGCAGCGCCGCTGGTCGCCAGCTCCTCGGCGACTCCCATTCTCTGCCACGGTGGCGCCTCGACCGTGACGGTCACCGCCAGCGGTGGGACGCCACCCTACACCGGCGTCCGCCACTATGCCCGGATCGCCGGAACCTACACCTTCACGGTGACGGACAGTAACAACTGTGCGGCCACGACGACGATCACCATCACCCAGCCGCAGGCGGCGCTTACGGTAGACGTCTCCGCGACTCCGATACTCTGCAACGGCGGCACCTCGACCGTCACCGTCACCGCTTCGGGCGGCACGCCGCCCTACAACGGCACGGGGACATTCTACGTCCCGGCCGGCACCTACACCTACACCGTCACCGACTCCAACGGCTGCTCGAAGACCTCCGCACCGATCACCATCAACCAGCCTGCAGCGGCGCTGACGGTCAGCGTGAACGCCACGCCGATTCTCTGTTTCGGTGGAAACTCCACGGTCACCGTGACTGCGAGCGGCGGAACGCCCCCGTACTCAGGGACAGGAATATTCAGCGTTCCCGCCGGCACGTATACCTACACCGTGACGGACGCCAACGGCTGCTCCGCGGCATCCGCTCCGATCACTATCACACAGCCCGCATCGGCCCTCACGGTGAGCGCGAGTGCAACACCGATACTCTGCTTCGGTGGGAATTCCACCATCACCGTGACGGCATCGGGCGGCACACCGCCGTACACCGGTACGGGGACGTTCAGCGCTCCTGCCGGGACGTATACCTATACCGTGACCGATGCCAATGGGTGTTCAGCCGCATCCGCTCCGATCACCATCACCCAGCCGCAGGCGGCGCTTACGGTAAACACCTCCGCGACTCCGATACTCTGCAACGGCGGCACCTCGACCGTCACCGTCACCGCTTCGGGAGGTACGCCGCCCTACAACGGCACGGGGACATTCACCGTCCCGGCCGGCACCTACACCTATACCGTGACCGACGCCAACGGCTGCTCGACGACCTCCGCACCGCTCACCGTGACGGAACCGCCACTGCTCACCGCATCAGCATCCGCCACGCCGATCCCCTGCAACGGCGGCAATTCGACCGTCACCGTCACCGCTGCTGGCGGCACGCCGCCGTACAGCGGAACCGGCACGTACAGCGTGCCAGCCGGCACCTACACCTACACCGTCACCGATATCAACGGATGCTCGGCTTCGACCACGATCACCATCCAAAGCCAGTCACAGATCATCGTTGACGCGAGTGCGACACCGATCCTCTGCCACGGCGGAACTTCCACCGTCACCGTCACCGCCACAGGCGGTACGCCGCCGTACGTGGGCACCGGCACCTTCACGCATACCGCCGGCACCTACACCTTCACGGTGACCGACGCCAGCAACTGCTCCGGCACGGCCACGATCACCATCACCCAGCCGCAGGCGGCGCTTACGGTAGACGTCTCCGCGACTCCGATACTCTGCAACGGCGGCACCTCGACCGTCACCGTCACCGCTTCGGGCGGCACGCCGCCCTACAACGGCACGGGGACATTCACCGTTCCGGCCGGCACCTACACCTACACCGTCACCGACGCCAACGGCTGCTCGAAGACCTCCGCACCGATCACCGTCACCGAACCGCCGACGCTCAACGCCTCGGCAATTCCGACGCCGATTCTCTGCCACGGCGGCACCTCTGCTGTCACCGTCGGCGGCGCCGGCGGTACACCGCCGTACACAGGCACGGGAACCTTCACCTATACTGCCGGGACCTACCTGTTCACCGTCACCGACGCGAACGGCTGCTGGGACACTGTCAGCGTGACACTTTCTGATCCGCCGGCACTGGCCGCGCATGCAGGTGCGACCCCGATTCTCTGTGCCGGGGGCAATTCTACCGTGACCGTCACCGCGACCGGTGGCACACCCGGATATTCAGGCACCGGGACCTTCACCCGCACCGCCGGCACCTACACTTTCACCGTGTCCGATGCCAACGGCTGCGCCGCTTCGGTAACGGTCGTCATCACCGAACCACCGGCACTCACCGCCGGGGCTACGTCGACACCTGTCGCCTGCAACGGCGATTCGGCCGTCGTGACCGTGACCGCGGCAGGCGGCACTCCGCCATATATCGGAATCGGCAGCTTCGTGCGCGCCGCGGGTACTTACTCCTTCCTCGTCACCGATGCGAACGGATGTCAGACGACCGTCATTCACACGGTCAGTGAACCGCAGCCGATGAACGCTTCGGCAATCCCGACGCCGATCCTCTGCTACGGCGGCACGTCGACGGTCACCGTCGGCGGTGCCGGCGGAACACCGCCATACAACGGCGCGGGGACATTCACCCTGCCCGCGGGAACCTACAGCTTCACCGTCACCGACGCGAACGGCTGCTGGGACACCGTCAGCGTGACGCTGACCGAACCGCCCGTGCTGGCCGCGCACGCGGGAGCCACGCCGATTCTCTGTGCAGGCGGAAATTCCACCGTTACCGTCACGGCGACGGGAGGAACACCGGGCTACTCCGGAACCGGAACCTTTACCCGCACCGTGGGCACGTACACTTTCGTCGTGACAGATGCCAACGGCTGCGCCGCGTCGATCTCTCTCGCCATCACCGAGCCGCCTGCACTCACCGCGGGTGCGACGCATACGCCCATCATGTGCAACGGCGACACCTCCGTCGTCACTGTCACAGCCGCGGGCGGAACTCCGCCGTACGTGGGAACGGGGACCTTCGTCCGTGCCGCAGGGACGTACAGCTTCCTCGTCACCGATGCGAACGGATGTTCGACGACTGTCATCTACACGGTCACCGAACCGCCAGTCATGAACGCCTCCGCGATCCCGACACCGATCCTCTGCTTCGGCGGCATGTCGTCGATAGACGTCGGCGGCTCAGGCGGGACACCGCCATACACCGGCACGGGAATCTTCACGCGTCCCGCGGGAACCTACACCTTCACCGTGACCGATGCGAACGGATGCTGGGACACCGTCACCGTGACGCTGACCGAGCCGCCGCAGCTCTTCGCCCATGCAGGTGCGACGCCGATCCTCTGCGCGGGAGATCAGTCGACCATCACAGTGACGGCGACCGGTGGTACACCGGGGTATTCCGGTACCGGGACCTTCCCGCGTCCGGCCGGGACCTACACTTTCATTGTCTCCGATGCCAACGGCTGCGCCGCGTCCATCACGCTGACGGTCACCGAACCGCCCGCGCTGACCGCAGGGGCGACCGCGACACCGATCATGTGCAACGGCGATTCCGCGATCGTGACGGTCACCGCTGCAGGCGGTACGCCACCTTACTCCGGCATCGGCAATTACACCGTCGTGAGCGGGACCTACACCTACACGGTCACCGACTATCACGGCTGCACGACGTCCACGACCATCATCGTGGTCGAACCGCCGACGCTGGTCGCAGCCGCCGACGCGCCCCCGATTCCCTGTACCGGTGGAACCACGACCATCACCGTTTCGGCTTCCGGCGGAACCCCGCCGTACAACGGCGTCGGCACTTTCAGTCACGGGGCCGGGACCTACACCTTCATTGTCACGGATGCGAACGGCTGCGCCGACACGACGACCATCACGCTCATCGATCCGCCACCGCTCACCGCTGCATCCACCGCGACGCCCATTCTCTGCTATGGCGAGGAAACAATCGTGACGGTCACCGCGACCGGCGGCACGGCGCCCTACTTCGGGATCGGGAACTTCAGTCGCGGCGCGGGCACGTACACCTTCACGGTGACGGATGCGCGGGGCTGCTTCGCGACGACGACCATCACGCTCACCGAACCGCCCGCGCTCACCGCTTACGCATCCGCCCCGCCGGTGAATTGCGGCAGTGACAGCGCCGCGGTCACGGTGACCGCCTCCGGCGGCACACCGCCGTATTCCGGAGTCGGCGTCTTCTACCGCAAGCCCGGCAGCTACACGTTCTTCGTTTCCGACGCCAACGGCTGCGCCGCCAGCGTGACGGTCAATGTCATCGGTCCCCCCGAGCTGGAGGCCGACGTGACTGCGACACCCATCCTCTGCAACGGCGGCGTCTCCACGATAAATGTCACCGCCACCGGAGGCACACCGCCGTATACCGGCACCGGGACCTTCACCCAGGGCGCGGGCACGTATACCTATGTCGTCACGGATGGCCGCGGATGCACGGACACGGTGACCATCGTGGTCACGCAGCCGCCGCCATTCTTCCTCAACTGCGGTTTCACCGAGTGCAAGAATGGTGTCCGCACCATCTACGCGAATCCCCAGGGCGGAACGCCCCCGTACACGTACCTCTGGCTTCCCGGATCGTATACGTCTCCGACGCTCGATGTCCCCTGCTCATGGTCGGGCACGGTGACGGTGCGCGTGCGCGACGCGAACTGGAATCCGAACGACCCGAACAATTCCTCCTGCGAAGCCACGTGCACGATCACCGTCCTGGTCAAGGCCGCCGGTGATCCCGCCGCTGTGTCACCGTCGGATGACTACGCCTTGTTCGAAAACTATCCCAACCCGTTCAATCCGTCCACCACGATCACCTATTACCTACCCGAGGCGAGCCAAGTGCGCCTGAGCATCCACGACATGCTCGGCAGGACGATCGACGTACTCGTCGATGCCGAGATGCGCAGCGGCATGCATCAGGTACAATGGGATGCGACTACTGATGCCGGGATCCCCGCGCAGTCCGGTAGTTACATCTACCGCATCCATGCGAAGTCGAAAGCGACAGGTGCGGAGTTCACGCGCGAACGGCTGATGATGCTCCTGCGGTAACCTGCCGCCTGCGATCGAATCACAACGGCACAGGCCGGGATGCGAATCCCGGCCTGTGCGTTTATGGATGCCTCATGCACCGCGCGACGCTCTCAGCAGGATGGACTGCCGCGGACGGTCTTCGACAAACATCACTGGTACGGAGATCATTCGGCGGAAATCAATCCAGTGGAAATCGTTCGCGTTGAGATTACCCGGGCGGTGCTCACTCGAACCGAAATCACTCGGGTTGAAATCACTTGAGCGGGAATCACTCAGGCTGAAATCTCTTGAGCGGAAATCACTCGGGCTGAAATCTCTTGAGCGGGAATCACTCAGGCTGAAATCTCTTGAGCGGGAATCACTCGGGCTAAAATCACTTGACGGGAATCACTCGGGCGGCGTGTTCGACAGAATGAATTCCAGCGTCCCCCCTGCCGTGATTTCCTCATGCGTGATGTAACGCCGGTCGAGCTTCCTGCCGTTCAGCAGTATCGAATGCAGGTACACATTCTCCCTCCCCTGCGCCGGCGCCGTGATGGTGAAGGTGCTGCCGTCTTCGAGGTGCAGCACGGCGGAGCGCACTGCGGGACTCCCGAACCAGTAGCGGTCCGACCCCGGCGCGACGGGATAGAATCCGAGCGCGCTGAAGATGTACCAGGCAGACATCTGTCCGCAGTCGTCATTGCCGCAGAGACCGTCGGGACGATCGGCGTATATGCGGTCCATGATCATGCGCACGCGCGCACCCGCCTTCCACGGCTGCGCTGTCCAGTTGTAGAGATACGGAATATGATGCCCGGGCTCGTTGCCATGCACGTAATTGCCGATGATACCGTCGCGTGTGATGTCCTCGGTGTTCGCGAAATGCCGGTCGTCCAGTTCCATCTCGAAGAGGGAATCGAGCACGCGGCTGAAGCGTGCCGCCCCGCCGATGGTCGCGATCAGCCCCTCCGGATCGTGCGGCACGAACAGCCCGTAGTTCCAGGCGTTGCCCTCGATGAATCCCTGTCCGTGCGTGTCCATGGGATCGAAGGGCGCGACCCAGCTGCCGTCGCCGCGGCGGGGACGCATGAAACCGATCGAGGCATCCCAGTTGTTGCGCCACGAACCCGCGCGGCGCAGGTACTGCTTCGCCGTGACCTCGTCTCCCGCGCGCCATGCCAGCTGCGCAATCGCCCAGTCGTCGTACGCGTATTCGAGCGTGGCGCTGACCGAGTACGGCAGCGCCTCCTGCGGCACGTACCCGAGACGCATGTAAGCGCCCAATCCGTCGTATGGCGCGTAGGTCGACGTCGCGATGCAGGCATCGAGCGCGCGGCGCAAGTCGCCGCGGTACACGCCCTTGACCGCGGCATCGGCGATGACCGATACCGCGTGATAGCCGATCATACACCAGTTCTCGTTCGCATGATGAGACCACACGGGCAGCATGCCGTGCGCACTCTGCTCCTGATGCGCGAGCATGGAGGCGATCATGTCGCGTGTCCGCCGCGGTTGGAGCAGAGTGAACAGCGGATGGAGCGCGCGGAACGTGTCCCACAATGAGAAAACCGTGTAGTTGGTGAAGTTCTCCGCGCGGTGGACCTCCTGGTCGAGCCCGCGATAGCGGCCGTCGGCGTCCTGGTACACGGAGGGACTGATGCACGCATGGTACAGCGCGGTGTAGAAAACCGTACGCTCACTCTCGGTGAGAAATTCCGCGTCGATCGTCGACAGCTGGTCGTTCCATTTTTTCGCCGTTTCGGATCTCGTTCTTCTGAAATCCCAATGCGGTATCTCCGTGCGGAGATTCGCCAGCGCTCCCCCGGCGCTCACGGCCGACAGCGCGAATTTCACCTGCACGATGTCGCCGGCGTCGAGGTCGAAATCGAAATGCGCGCGGATGCTCCGCCCCGCCATCTCGGGGAAATTCGTCGTCTCGTCGAACTTCCGCCAGAAGCCGCGGTACACCGCGCTGTCGGACTTCGCGTGTCCATAGGAAGTGAACGGGCGGTCGAATTCCATCGCGAAGTACAGCATGCGCGTTCGCGCCCAGCCGCTGGTCTGCCGCCAGCCGGTGACGAGACGGTCGTTCTCCACGCGGACGAAGGTCCACACGTTCTTGTCAGGATAATTGTAAATGCCGTGCGTCAGGTCAAGGATGACATGCGCCTCGCCGCTCCGTTCAAAGGTGTAGCGGTGAAAGCCGGTGGATCCGGTCGCCGTCAGTTCCGCGGTGACCGCATGATCGTCGAGCCGCACGCGGTAGTACCCGGGCCGCGCCTGTTCGCTCTCGTGCCGGAAGCGCGAGCGGTAGCCTGCATCCGGATCCGCTTCCGTGCCGGGATTGAGCCGCAGCGCACCCGCGGTGGGCATGACGAGGAAATCGCCGAGATCGGAATGTCCTGTGCCGCTGAAATGCGTGTGGCTGAATCCCACGATCGTCGGATCGCGGTACTGGTAGCCCGCGCAGTACTCGTACACCCTGCGATTGTATGCGCCATTCGCATCGTAGGGGATCGTGTCCGTGTCGGGACTCAGCTGCACCAGCCCGAACGGAGCGACGGCGCCGGGAAAGGTGTGCCCCATGCGGTCGGTGCCGATGAAGGGATTCACGTACCGTGTGAAGTCCCGTTCCTGGGCGGTGAGTAATGATGCGAGAAATAGAAATGAAGCGGCCGCGATGAGAACGCGGCCGTATATACTTCGGGCGGAGGTCATGTCGCGGAACCTCGATCGTGATTCGGATCGTCAGTTCCTGCCAAAATGCCGATAGTCGAGGAATTATGCTATCGTCGCGACACCGCGTGCGGAGTTCCTTTCACCCATGCAGCCTGCCGCCGTCTGTTCAGATCCCTGTTCCCTCTTCCCTGTCCGTCCCGGCGGCGGTATCGGTGTCGACATCAACGTTTTCGACATCGTCGGTGTCCACGCCTGGCGAATCACCGCTCTCGCCTGCCTCCGCATTTTTCTTCGCGAGTTTCTGCAGGCGTTTCTCTTCTTTTTTCTTGCTCTTCGCGATCTCACGCTGGCGCTTCTGAAACGAATAATTCGGTTTGGCCATGATTGTTCCGTCCTGTACGATGGTTACTGCAATGCATTCGTCCCTCCCCGCCCGCCCTCGGGCCTGCGGGAACGGGAATAAACGGCTCAGAGGACGGCGCGCGGGCGCCATCCTCTGAGACAAAGACTCTAGCGATGTGGATCGCGTTCCGCGGGGATTACCAGCGGGAGCCGCCAGCCGGACGCGGGGCGCGCGGCTTGGCTTCGTTGACGCTGAGGTTGCGGCCTGCGAGATCGGTGCCGTTCAGGCCTTCGATCGCGGCGCGCGCCTGCGCGTCATCCTTCATTTCGACGAACGCGAAGCCCTTGGGGCGCCCGCTGTCGCGGTCAGTGATCACGTTGACCGTGTCCACCGCGCCAAATTCCTCGAACGTTTCGCGGAGCATGGATTCGGTGACGTTGTAGGACATGTTTCCAACATAGATGTTCATTACGAACTCCTTCCTGATACAGTGCCATTCGGTTATTTCATCATATTCCCGGGAGTGGCACGGTCTCAAGAATCGATGGAAAAATCAGTCCGCAAACCCAGCGGCGCGACAAAGTTCTCGTCAGCTTCGCAGTCCGGGAATGATTGACTAATCAATATGTCAACAATAAACCTGTGATCCTAGGGAAATCGCACGCCCCTCCGGAATAATTTTTCCCGTCCGCGCGGGCGTGTCGACGGGGTGCGCGGGCGATGCCGGCCGGAACGACGCGGCAAGCTTCGGTTGACGCGGCGCGGAAATCGCGAAACCGGCTGGAGTTGGATGGCCGGGAAGTATTTGATAGGTTGAAAGAGATGCGCATGTCACGCCCGCATATCGGGTAAACCTATGCGTATTATCGTATTTGCCGCCAACATCCGGGAATTTTCACTATGAGAACATGGCCGATCATTTCCTTCATGGCATTGTGCCTCAGCACCACTGCAGGGTTCGCACAGAAGACGCCGCGGGGTGGCACCGAAGCGCTGCCCGCCCCGGCGACATTCATCAGCGTCGGCCGGGCCGAGCGCGTCGAGCCTGCGGACGGACACCGTCTTTTCCTGGCTCCTTCTCGTGACGAGACATCCTACCGGGAGGACTGGCGCGCCACGGACAGCGTCACCTTCGATGCGTATGTGCCCGCGCTGGGATACACGGGCGTACGGTTCGACCGTGCCGGCCGCCGCCTTGAAATGGTCAGCAGCGCCTCATCGCTCACCACGGCGGCGCGTGCGGCCGTGGCGCGGAGTCCGCGCTGGCTGCGCGTCGATCTCGAGCACACGCTGCGTTTTCTTCCGGGCATGTTGCAGAACAATCTCGCCGCGGTGATCGACGCCGCGCCGGAAAAGATGATCGATGAAGTCGCCTTCGCGATCGCGCATTCGAGTCCCGCCTTCCTCCTCTCGCCGTACTGCTATCCGCAGATGTTCCGCGACAATGCGGAATCGATCTACGCGCACGATCCGCTGCTGCCCTATGTCGAGATCGTCGACCGCGGAGCGCCGGGGGACGACGATTACTATTCGACGGTCCGCTACTGGCGGGTGGACAAGGACTCGAACCGCGTACAGATCGAAGTGCCGCGCGACATCTATTACTGGTACATCGTGCATCCGAAGATCACCGACGAGATCTCCACATACGTGGATCCCGAGGCGAAGGAGTCGACGAGCGCGATCAAGCCGCCGCCGCAGGGAAAATTCTGGCGCGACTTCCTGTTCACCGCGACCGATCCCGTGCCCGACACCACCGGCGTCGATTACCCCATCCTGCGCGACGTCGTGCAGCAATGCGAGGTGCTCTGGGCCGACCGCGGCGCGGAGAAGGGCGCGGTGCTGGAGATCGGGAAATGGATCCGCGACGTGATGGTATTCGGCTCCGAAACCGAGCGGCCGCATCAGCCCGTGCGCATCTACGACCTGCACCTCGGACGCTGCGGCGAGCACGGCGACATCACCGCCGCGGCCGCGCGCGCCTGTCTCATCCCCTGCCGCGAGATCAGCTCCATCTCCACCGATCACGTGTGGAACGAATTCTGGGACGAACAGTGGTGGCAGTGGGAGCCGGTCAACAATTCGCAGAAAAATCCGCTGGTGTACTCCGAAGGCTGGGGCAAGAAATTCGGCACCGTGATGGCGCGGCGCAGCGACGGCGTGTTCCATCCCGTGACGGATATGTACGCGAAGGAAACCTGCACGCTGGAAATCCAGGCGAAGGACGCCTCGGGCGCGCCCGTCGACGGCGCTGTGGTGATGATCGCCATGCGGGTCGATCAGAGCATCTACATCGACACCTATGGCGCGACCGGCAGCGACGGCATCGCTCGCTTCATCCTCGGCAAGGGGAATGACTACTTCGCCCGCTTCGACTCCCCGAATGCCGGCAGCGTCCCCGCCGCGTCGAACCAGGTGACGGCGCTGATGACCAACGCGCAGCCGGGCGAGCACTACGCATACCAGCTCCGGAGCAACGTCTCCAAGCCACAGCTCAGAAAGGACAGCGATATCCTGCCGCTGACGGACGACATCTCCGATTTCGGCATCGCGCTCGACGCGACCGTGGTCTCACAGGCGACGCGGTGGAATCAGCCTTTCGACGACATCCGCGCGGTGGAGCCGAGTGTCTTTTACTGTGAAGAAGGAACTGGCGTCGTCGATGTCTCCATCATTCAGAAGGACGAATTCGCCGCGCTGCGCGACAAGCTGCCGTATCGGATTTCCGACGGCATGCTCAACGCGCAGGGCACCGTGAACGTCGCAAATTGGGATATCAACGGCACGGACGACTTCTACCTGCTGCTGATCAACCGGAGCAACGCCAACAATCCCGTGCGCGTGAGCGCGACCGCGCGGCTCTACTTCTCGTCCCTTCTCGACGCCGCGACGCTCACGCCGGCCGCCGGCGAATTCGCGCTGACGGGCTGTTACCCCTCGCCCGTCACGGGCGGATCCGCGGTGCTGACCTTCGCGGTTCCGTCGCAGTCGGGTACGACCCTGTCGATGGACCTCCATGACGTCCTTGGACGAAAGCAGCGGACACAGTCCGTCGCCCTCGCCGGGACAGGCGTGCAGACCGCGCTGCTCGACACTCGCGGACTGCGTCCCGGCTGTTACCTCCTGCGCATCCAGGGCGGCGACGGCGTCCGCGTCGAGCGGCTGATACAGATCCAGTAGACTTTCGGAAATATTCGGGCTGACAGCCGGATATCCGCCGGGGTTCAGTGCGCGAGCAGCAGCATCCAGGCGAGTCCCGCCGCGACGGTGAGAACGGTGATGGGCACGCCGCTGCGGAGGTATTCGGCAAATCCGATGCGCACGCCGTGGCGCGCGGCGCCCTCGGCGACGATCATGTTGGCGACGGACCCGAGCAGGGTCAGGTTTCCGGCGAAGGTGGTGGCCATGGCCAGCGTCAGCCAGCGCAGCAGCGCCTCGCTCCCGCCGCCGATCAGGGGGTCGAGCAGCAGCACGGCGGGAACGTTGGAGACGATGTTGCTCAGCACGACGGAAGTGAGCGTGAGCGCGGGCAGCGATGCCGTGCCGGCTTCGGCGATCGCGCGCCACCAGCCGCCCGCCGCGCCCTGATGCAGGGCGGCGGTGACGACGAAGAGTCCGGTGAAAAACACGAGCAGGGTCCAGTCGATTTCCCAGAACACGCGCTCGGGCTTCAGCCGCCGGGTGACAAGCAGCAGCGAGGCCGCGCCGAGGGCTGCCAGGGAAACCGGCACGCCCACGGCGAGGGCGACGATCAGTAGCACGACCGCCACGATGCACTTCCTCATGAGCGGCCTGTAGATTCGGGTACGTTGCAGTGGAGATGAGACGAGCACGCCGTGCCGGAATTCCGCGCGGTATACCAGCTGGATCACGAAGAAGATGATCAGCAGCGCCGCAGTCGAGGGGATGATGAGAATGAGGGTAAACTGGCCGATGGGAATGCCCGAGGCGATACCGATGAGCATGTTCTGCGGATTGCCGACCACCGTCGCCGCCGACCCGGCATTCGCGGCGGTCATGAGCGCGATCAGGTAGGGCAGCGGCCGGCGTTCGAGAGCGTCGAGCAGTTCGAGGAGGAAGGGCGTGAACATCAGCACGATGGTGTCGTTGAGGAAGAGACTCGAGAGCAGTCCCGCGCAGAGTACCACCAGCAGCAGCAGCTGGCGCGTCGTGCGCGCGACATGCAGCACACGCACCGCGAGCAGGCGGAAGAAACCCGCGAGGCGCAGGTTCACGTTGAGCACCATCATGCCGAAGAGCAGGGCGAGTGTGTGGAAATCGACGGCGGCGAGCGCCGCGGCGGGAGACATCGCGCCGGCGAGTACGAGCACGACCGCGCCGACGAGTGCGATGCTCGCGCGGTTCATGCGCAGGCCCGGCACGCGGCCCACCGCGATGCCGGCCAGGATCAGCAGTATCCAGACGAGGAAAAGACTGTCGAGAGTCTCGGTCATTGAGGAAAATACGCCGAATCCTCGTCCGCAGGAAACAGCGTGTCGGGAGAAATCGGCAGCGGAACATTCCCCGTATCGTTCTTCCTGCGGTGCAGCGCATGGCAGATGCGAACGCGGCTTTCGCCGACATCCGTCGAGGACAGTCCGAGTTCCTTCGCGACGGCGGCCTTGGTGAGGCGGCGGTTGAGCAGCGCGAACACGGCGCGGTCGCGCTCGTCGAGCAGGAGGCGGAGCTCGTCGGGAATCGAACCAGCCTGCTGATATGCCGCCGAGGCCTCGAGCAGCGGACAGATGAACCGGTTTCCGGCCGCCACCTCGCGGACGGTGCGCACGACATGCTGCGGGAGATCATTCGTGAGCAGGAAGGCTTCGGCGTTCAGACGCAGTGAACGCTCCATCGTGTCGCGGTCGGTGAGTGGGACGAGCATGATGCAGCGCCACGACCTGTTCGCTCCGAAGGGCTCGGCGAGCAGCTTCTCCGACTCAGAGAGCGGAAGCTGCGCGTGGGTGACGACGAGGTCGGGCGCGAGCGCGCGGATGCCGCGCCTCGCCGTATCCCCGTCCGCCGCCTCGCCGACCACCTGGATATCCGGCTGCGCATTGCAGGCGGCGGACAGTCCCCGCCGTACCACCGGATGTTCGATGGCCAGGAAGACGCGTATCCGGGATGTTTCCGGAGCGCCCTGGTGATCTGCGGCGAGACTGGTCTCCATGCATTCCTCGGCTGATGCGCAACGTCTCCGCTCGCGGGGGATAATAACTCGCCGTGAGCGGGCATGCGGCCTGAAACCGTTCATTCGTCAGGATATTGGACGGAATAATGTACGCCGCATTAATCGGATATATCAAGTCCTAAATTCGTCCCCTTGCAGCGTGCTGATTCGCGGCCGCAGGCGGCGGGATATGACGACAACGGCGCTCCTTGCGGGAGCGCCGTGAAAATTTATGTACCGGGAGTGGATCGCGAACAGCGGGGGTGTCTGTCGTGCCGCTCAGAAACGGGAGCGGCCGCGGGGAGCTTCCTCACGCGGACGTGCCTGATTGACCTTGATGTTCCGGCCGCCGAGATCCGCGTTGTCGAGCGCCTTGATGGCCTCCTCGGCTTCCGCATCATCCGGCATTTCGACAAAACCGAAACCCTTCGAGCGACCGGTTTCCCTGTCGCGGATAACCTTCGCGCTGCTGACCTCGCCGTACGCGGAAAATGCGTTCTGGAGGTCCTCGTCCGTCATCTGATAGCTCAGATTTCCTACATACAGATTCATAACAGAAAACCTTAGAAAAGTGAAAGGCAGAGAAGAAAATTCGCTGAAAAATCGCATAAGAGACAGCAAAAATCAAGGGATTCGGGGCGTTCCGTGAAAAATTTCCCCATGGCCGCCTTTTTGCACTTCATGAAATTTTTCCTAACTTGATGTCCAATTAAGACCGTACTCTCTTTAATGTTCTGCTGCATCACGCGCACGACCGTGGCGACAACATAACAGGGCCGCTTTTCGCAACAGCATACATTTCTCCCTAATACAGAGAAAGAGGATAAACTTTGGCGCAAATCTTTCCAGCGTGGATCAACAGGGTGCCCGGGAGAATCGCACTTTCCGGTGGCATTCTCATTATCCTCGCGATCGCGGGGATCTGGTACTACTGGTCGCCGGAATATACCGATGTCGGCTACCGGCCGGTCCAGCCGGTGCCGTACAGCCACAAGCTGCATGTCGGGCAACTCGGGATGGACTGCCGCTACTGCCATACCGGCGTCGAGGTATCGCCCGTGGCCATGGTTCCGCCGACACAGACCTGCATGAACTGCCACACCACGATCAAGCCCGACAGTCCGAAGCTCGCATCGATCCGCGAGAGCTGGGAGAAAGGCACGCCGATGCGCTGGGTACGCGTCCACAAGGTGCCAGACTACGCATACTTCGACCACAGCGCGCATCTGCGCGTGGGCGTGGGCTGCGAGAGCTGTCACGGGAATATCGCGGAAATGGAGGAAGTGGCACTTGCCAAACCGCTCAGCATGGGCTGGTGCCTCGAATGCCACCGCAATCCCGACGCACACCTGCGTCCGCTCGACAAGGTCACGGTCATGGGCTGGATCCCGCCCGCCGACCAGGCCGCGTTCGCCGCCGCGGCGAGGAAAAAGTTCGGCCTCAATCCCCCCGAAACATGCTCGGGCTGCCACAGATGAAACATCAGACATTCGAATCCGATATGCAAGACGAACCGGAAATGAAGCGCGGCGGCACCAAGGCGGCGCCGGAATCAGGCAAGGCATACTGGCTCAGTCTCCGCGACAGGGACGACACCCCGGAATACCGCGCCCTGGTGGAACGCGAATTCCCGGAAGGCACGCTCGAACTCGCGACCTCCATGAACCGCCGCAGCTTCCTGACGCTCATGGGCGCGTCGATGGCGCTGGCGGGACTGACGAGCTGCCGCAGGCCGGAAGAAGAGATCGTACCCTACGTCTCCAAGCCCGAGGAAATCACGCTCGGCAATGCGCTCCAGTACGCGACCTCGATGCCGCTGGGCACGGAGATCCACAGCCTGCTCGTGCAGGCGCGCGAGGGACGTCCCGTGAAGATCATGGGCAATCCCCTCGACGCCCGCAGCGGCAGCGCCAGCAATGCCTGGGCCAGCGCATCCATCCTCGACCTCTACGATCCCGATCGCTCGCAGACGGCGCTCGCCGGCACGGCGGAGAGCAACGTGCAGGCCTTCGTCGGCGCGTGGACGCCGCTGCATGCGAAGTACGCGGCGAACGGCGGTGAGGGACTCGGCCTGCTCTGCCGGCCCTTCGCTTCGCCCACCCTCCAGAGGCAGCTCGACGCCTTCCGCGCGGCCTTCCCCTCGGCCACGCTGGCGACCTGGGATCCGGTCAGCGACAGCGCCCAGCTGGAAGGACATCGCGCGGCGTTCGGAGTTGCGCTGCGTCCGGTCTACGATTTCTCCCAGGCCGATATCGTCGTCGCCCTCGACGCCGACCTCTTCGGCACGGAGTACGGGGCGTTCGAAAATGCTCGCGGATTCGCGGCGCGGCGCCGCGTGGAGAAACCCGGCGATACGATGAACCGCCTCTACGTGGTCGAGCCCAGCCTGTCGCAAACCGCCGCGCTGGCCGATCATCGTCTGCGCATGCACTCCGGAGGGATCCCTGCCTTCACCGCGATACTGTTGATGAATGTTCTTGCCGATGCCGGTCTTCCCATTCCCGCTTCCATCGTCGCCGCCGTTCCCGCCAAGGCACCGAAGGACGCGACGTGGATCGCGGCCGTGGCCTCGGATCTGGTCAAGCATCGGGGACGCTCGATCGTCGCCGCGGGACGCGGGCAGCATCCCGCCGTGCATGCGCTCGTCGCGCTCATCAACAACGTGCTCGGCAACACCGGGCAGACGGTGCGCTACGCGGCGCAGCCTTTCGCGAATGAATCGGATCCCGAGTCGCTCGCGACGCTCACGATGCTGATGCGCGCCTCGAAGATCGAGACGCTCATCATCCTCGGCGGAAATCCCGTGTTCGACGCTCCCGCGGATCTCGAGTTCGCCGCGGCGCTCGCCAATGTGGGCACCTCGGTGCATGTCGGCCTCCATCGCGACGAGACCGCGCACGCCTGCACATGGCATCTCCCGCTCCGCCATTACCTCGAGGCCTGGGGCGACGTCAGCAGCATGCACGGACACCTCGGCGTGATCCAGCCGCTGATCGAACCGCTCTACGCCGACGGCATCAGCGACGTGGAAATGCTCGCCCTCATCGCCGGCGGCAAGCTCGAGAAAGGCCATGACATCGTCAAGGCGACGTGGCAGCAGCTCTCGCCCGGACTGAGCGAGCGCGCCTGGCGCGGCATCCTGCATGACGGCCTGCTGCCGCGCGAGATCGCGTTCGAAGCGCCCGCTCCCGCAACCGACGCCGTCGCCGCGATGATGAGCCGCGCGCTCTTCGCTCCCCCCGCGCTCTCCGCCGCGAACATGGAGCTGACATTTCGACTCTCCCCGGGAGTGCATGACGGACGCTACGCCAACAACGGCTGGCTGCAGGAATTCCCCGATCCCGTCACGAAGCTGACCTGGGACAACGCCGCGCTGATGAGCCGCCGCACCGCCACGGAACTCGGACTGAAAGACGGGGATCTCGTGCGCCTTAGCTGCGCCGGACGCGAAACGCCGATGCCGGTGTGGACCATGCCCGGACAGGCGGATTACTGCGTGACCGTCGCCCTCGGATACGGCAGAAAGCATGGCGGGCGCGTCGGCACGGGCGTGGGCTTCAACACCTACCGTCTGCGCCGCAGCGACGCGCTCTACCACAGCACGCAGCTCACGGTCGGACCCGCATTCGCCGTGCACAAGCTGGCCTGCGTGCAGGATCACCACGGACTCGACGTCGAAAAGATGGCGCGCGAGGGCATACGGGAGCGCCTGCCGCAGCTGTACCGCGAAGCCACGCTCGAGGAATACGGCAGGAACTCCGCGTTCGCGAAGGAGCGCGTGGAGATGCCCGAGCTGCGTTCGATGTGGGAGGACCACGAGTACAAGGACGGCCATCAGTGGGGCATGTCCATCGATCTCAATGCCTGCATCGGCTGCGGCGCCTGCACGATCGCCTGCCAGAGCGAGAACAACATTCCCGTGGTCGGCAAGAGGATGGTGCTCAACGGACGCGAGATGCACTGGATCCGGATCGACCGCTATTACACGGGCGACGAGGACAATCCCGGCGTGCGTGTCATGCCCGTGGGATGCCAGCATTGCGAGATGGCGCCCTGCGAGCAGGTGTGTCCCGTCGCGGCGACCTCGCACGACGCCGAAGGCCTCAACGTCATGACCTACAACCGCTGCATCGGCACGCGCTACTGCTCGAACAACTGTCCCTACAAGGTGCGGCGCTTCAACTTCCACAACTACACCGGAGACATCCCCGAGACCGTGCAGATGGCGCAGAATCCGGACGTCACGGTCCGTTTTCGCGGCGTGATGGAGAAGTGCACCTACTGCACGCAGCGCATCACCCGCGGGAAGATCGCGGCGAAGGTGGAAGGCCGCGTGTTGAAGGACGGCGACATCGCGACGGCCTGCGAGCAGTCCTGTCCCACGCAGGCGATCGTCTTCGGCGACCTGAACGATCCCTCGAGCCGCGTATCGCTGGAGAAAAAACGCGACCGCGACTACGCCCTTTTGGGCGAGTTCAATTTGCGGCCGCGCACGACGTTTCTCGCGCGGCTGCGGAATCCTAACACGAGGCTTGAAAATTAGGAATTATGAATTACGAATTAGGAATTGTCGTCCGCTCCCCTGTTCACTTGCCCTGCGCGTGTGGGGATGGACGCAGCGGCGAGAAAACGGATTATGGAAACAAAAATAACGGATACACCATCAACACGGTAGCAACGTGAGTGTGAACACAGCAAATGTGAAAACGGCGACGGTCGCGCTCGGAGAAGCGCCGCTGGTGCAGGGCGGCCTGACATTCAGCGGCATCACCGGGAAGATCAGCGGCATCGTCGAGACCCGCACGCCTCCGCTCTGGTGGCTGCTCTTCGGGATGGCGCTCTCGGGCGCGCTCGTGCTCGCGGGTTCGGTCGGCTGGCTGATCATCGACGGCACCGGCATCTGGGGATTGAACAACCCCGTCGGCTGGGGATGGGCCATCGTGAACTTCGTGTTCTGGG
>CAZWNO010000013.1:25488-38766 GCA_964635845.1 uncultured Chromatiales bacterium | reverse complement strand
GGGCACGCCGGAACGCTGATCTCGGCAATCCTCTTCCTGCTGCGACAGCGTTGGCGCACGGCCATCAACCGCTTCGCCGAGGCGATGACCATCGTCGCCGTGATCTGCGCGGGCATCTTCCCCGCGATCCACGTCGGCCGCATCTGGATCGTCTATTACATGTTCCCGGTCCCGAACCAGATGTCGATGTGGCCGAATTTCCGCAGTCCCCTGCTGTGGGATGTCTTCGCGGTCGGCACCTACTTCACCGTGTCCTTCCTCTTCTGGTATGTCGGACTCGTTCCCGACCTGGCCACGTTCCGCGACCGCGCGAAGACGAAGCTCAAGAAGTACGTCTTCGGCGCGCTCTCGCTCGGCTGGCGCTGGGGCAACCGGCAGTGGAAGCATTACGAGCTGTCGTACCTGATGCTCGCGGGACTGGCCACGCCGCTGGTGCTCTCCGTGCACTCGGTGGTGAGCACCGATTTCGCGACCAGCCTGATTCCCGGCTGGCACACGACGATCTTCCCGCCCTACTTCGTGGCGGGCGCGATCTTCTCCGGTTTCGGCATGGTGCTGTCGCTGGCCATCATCGCGCGGCGCGTCTTCCATCTCGAGAACATCATCACCGTCGACCATTTCGAAAAGATGAACAAGATCATCCTCGTCACCGGGTCGATGGTGGGCTATGCCTATATCATGGAATTCTTCATCGCGTGGTACAGCGGCAACATCTACGAGGTGTTCGCCTTCGTCAACCGCGGCTTCGGAAATTACGCCTGGGCGTACTGGATCATGTTCCTCTGCAACGTGATCACGCCGCAGCTCTTCTGGTTCCGCAAGATCCGCCGCTCGATCCCGCTGATGTTCATCCTCTCGATTTTCGTCAACATCGGCATGTGGTTCGAGCGCTTCGTGATCACCGTCACGTCGCTGTCGCGCGATTTCCTTCCCTCGTCGTGGGATTACTACTCGCCGACGATCTGGGACATTCTCACCTTCGTCGGGAGCTTCGGCCTGTTCTTCACCCTCTTCCTGCTCTTCCTGCGCTTCCTCCCGCTGATCGCGATGTCGGAAGTCAAGGGCGTGATGCCCGAGGCGGATCCGCATCATTACGGACACGGCAACGGGCATGGCGGGGCGCATCACGGAGGTGCCGTATGAAAACACACGGCATCGTCGCCGCTTTCGACAATCCCGCCGCGCTGATCGACGCGGCAAAGCGGACGCGTGACGCCGGATACCGGCATTTCGACTGCCATTCTCCTTTTCCCATCCACGGGATGGACGAGGCGATGGGACTCAGGCGTTCCCCCGTCGGCTACATTGTCGGCGGAATGGCCGCCCTCGGCGCCGCGGTCGGCTTCGCGCTGCAGACCTGGGTCACGACCTCGGCGTATCCGCTGGTCATTTCCGGCAAGCCGCATTTCAGCTGGCAGGCGTACATCATCATCACCTTCGCCCTGTTCGTGCTCTTCGGCGCGTTGGGTGCGGTGTTCGGCATGTTCCGGCTCAACCGCCTGCCGCGCCTGCATCACCCGCTGTTCTTCTCCGAGCAGCTCGCGAAGGCGTCGGACGACGGCTTCCTGATCAGCATCGAGGCGGCCGACGCGCGTTTCGACGAAACACAGACGCGCAGCTTCCTGGCCTCCATCGGCGGTACCCACATCGAGATCGTACGAGGCGAATGATGACACGACGCACAGCACACAACGGCCTGCTCCTCGCCTCCGCGGCGATGCTCCTGCTCGCGGGCTGCCGCGGCAGCAACTCGCAGAACCCGCCGGTGCATCTCAATCCGAACATGGACACGCAGCGGAAGCTGGTTCCCCAGCGCACGAGCGCATTCTTCACCGACGGCAAGGCGATGCGCACGCCGCCCGAAGGTACCGTCGCGCGGGGACAGCTGCGCGAGGACACGGAATTCTTCACGGGAAAGAATGACAACGGCAGCTATGCCGCGATGCCATTCGCGATCGAGGAGGCGGATCGCGCGCGCGGCGCCCAGCGCTACGCCATCTACTGCCAGGTATGCCACGGCGAGCACGGCGACGGGAAAGGCGTGATGGCCGATCCGAAATACAAGTACCCGATTCCGCCGACCTCCTATCTCACGCAGCCCATCCTGGACGCGGCGGACGGCTATCTCTTCGAAGTGATCACGAACGGCGTCCGCAGCATGCCGTCGTACCGACAGCAGATTCCCGTGCGCGACCGCTGGTGCATCGTCGCCCACGTGCGCGAACTTCAGAAGCGCGGTACTCCCGCTTCCGCCGCCGCACCGGCGCCCGCATCGGGGACCACTGAATCCAAATCAAACGCAACAGCCCGGTAAACGCTATGGCCGCACTCGATACACAGACGTACACCTTCACCGACAAAGGCAGGTTCGGCGTCATCGCGCTGGTCGCGGGTTTGCTGTTCACTCTCCTCACCGCCGTCGGCGCCTTCACCGATCCGCGCATGTTCTTCGCCTCATGGCTGACCTCGTTCGCATTCTGGACGACGATCCTCCTCGGCGCACTGTTCTTCGTCATGCTGCAGCACGCCACCGCCGCCGTATGGAGCGTCGTCACGCGCCGCGCCGCCGAGGCGCTCAGCCTCGCGCTGTCCGTGATGCTTCTGTGCTTCATCCCTCTCCTGTTCGGCCTGCATGACCTCTACCACTGGTCGCACACGGAGGAAGTGGCATCGGATCATCTGCTGGCCTGGAAGGCGCCGTATCTGAACACGACGTTCTTCATCGTGCGCGGACTCCTGTTCTTCGCCGCGTGGATCGTGCTGGCGTGGGTGCTGCACCGGCGTTCGGTACGGCAGGATGTGGACGGGGACGTATCGCACACACTCGCGATGCGGAAGATCAGCGCCGGCGGAATTTTCCTGTTCGCCTTCACGGTGACCTTCGCGGGCTTCGACTGGCTGATGAGTCTCAATCCCCACTGGTACTCGACGATCTTCGGCGTCTACGTATTCGTCGGGGGATTTCTTACCTCAATGGCCGTGCTCATGCTGATCTTCCAGGCGCTGCGCGGCCAGGGCATGCTCGCCGACGTGGTCGGTATCGAGCATCACCATGACTTCGGACGCATGCTCTTCGCCTTCACGGTATTCTGGGCCTATATCGCCGGTTCGCAGTACTATCTGATCTGGTACGCCAATATCCCGGAAGAGACAGTGTGGTTCCTGACCCGCTGGGAGAACGGATGGAAACCCGTCAGCCTCGCGCTGATTTTCCTGCATTTCCTCGTTCCCTTTTTGGCGCTGCTTTTCTTCCGTGTCAAGCGCAACGCGCTGCTCCTGCGCATCATCGCCGGACTGCTCGTCGTCATGCATTTCGTCGACATGTTCTGGATCGTCATGCCCACCTTCGGTCCGGGCGTGCGTTTCTCCTGGATGCACCTGACCTCGGCGCTCGGCATCGGCGGACTGGTACTATCCGCATTCTGGCTGCGCTACACCGCGCATCGCGCCGTGCCCGTCGGCGATCCGCATCTGGCGGACTCGATCGCCCATCGCGTGTAAGGAGCGCCGCTACGCGGCGCGCTGTAGGCTGTAAGCTGTAGGCTTTAGGCTGTAGGCTGTAAGCTGCAGGCAACGCCACTCCGCGACGCATACCGGAATGCAGGACTAAAGAGCAGAGAACCTGACGGAGAAGCCTACAGCCTATAGCCTAAAGCCTAAAGCGCGCTGCGAAGCAGCGCTGAATTGACAAGCAACGAGATGTCCCTTACACGACGAAATATCACCGACACCACAGACACATCGCCGCGATGCTACCACTGCGGCGATGCGTGCGACGGACGCGACATCGCGATCGACGGGAAGTATTTCTGCTGCAACGGATGCAGGACGGTGTACGAGCTGCTGGCGGAGAGGGACCTCTGCGATTACTACACGATCGACGACGCGCGGCGCGGGAAGTCCCCGCTCGATGCCGGGTATTCGCACCGCTACGACTATCTCGACGATCCGGATATCGTCGCGCAGCTCCTGGACTTCTCCGACGGCGACATCCGCATGGCCACCTTCCGCATTCCTTCGATGCACTGCAGTTCCTGCATCTGGCTGCTCGAAAGGCTCGGAATACTGAACCCCGGCGTCGTCTCCTCGCGCGTGAATTTTCCACGCAGGGAAGCGGCGGTCACCTGGAATGCAGCGCGCGTGTCGCTCCGCGAGATCGTGATCCTCCTCGCCTCGATCGGCTACGAGCCCTTCATCAGCCTGCAGGACCTCGCCGAGAAGCGCAAGCATGTCACGGACAAGCGGCTCTATTACAAAATCGGCATCGCGGGTTTCGCCTTCGGCAATATCATGCTGCTCAGCTTCCCGGAGTACCTCGCGAACGAAGGCGCGATGGATCCCGTCTTCCGTTTCGTCTTCCGGCATCTCAACATCCTGCTCAGCCTGCCGGTATTCCTTTACAGCAGCAGCCAGTTCTTCATCTCCGCGTGGACCGGCCTGCGGCAGCGCACGCTCAACATCGACGTGCCGATCTCGCTGGGCATCCTGTTTCTCTTTGGACGCAGCGTCTTCGACATCGCGACAGATGCCGGACCGGGGTATCTGGATTCCTTCACCGGACTGATTTTCTTCATGCTGATCGGGAAGATCTTCCAGAAGAAAAGCTACGACGCGCTTTCATTCGACCGCGACTTCCGTTCGTACTTCCCGCTCTCCGTTGCGGTGCGCGACGCGGAGGGCGAGCACAACGTGCCGCTGACGAAGATCGCACGGGGCGACCGCATCGTCATCCGCAACCAGGAACTCGTGCCCGCCGACGCCGTGCTGCTGCGCGGCGAGGCGAACATCGACTACAGTTTCGTCACGGGCGAGGCGGACCTGATCGCGAAGAAAAGCGGCGACCGCATCCATGCCGGCGGGCGGCAGGTCGGACAGGCGATCGAACTCGAGGTGATCAAGGACATCGAGCAGAGTTACCTCACGCGGTTGTGGAACAACGACGTATTCACGAAGGAATCGCACGGCCGCCTGACATCGATGGTCGACCGCATCAGCCATCATTTCACGGCCGTGGTGCTGGCGATCGCCTTCGGCGCCGCGATCTACTGGTTCGTGCACGATCCGCGCCTGGTGACCACGGTGTTCACGGCGGTGCTCATTGTCGCCTGCCCCTGCGCCCTCGCGCTCTCCTCCCCCTTCGCACTCGGTTCGACGCAGCGGATTTTCGGCAACAACGATTTTTACACGAAGAACACCGACACCGTTGAAACGCTGGCGCGAATAGACACGGTCGTGTTCGACAAGACGGGAACGCTCACGCAGACGCGCGGCACGCAGGTGCGCTGGCACGGTCCGGCGATGGACGAGGCCGAGCGCGCGATGGTCAAATCCCTGCTGCGCCAGAGCACGCATACGCTCAGCCGGCAGGTGTTCGCCTCGCTCGCGGGCGACGTGACGCATGAAGTGGACGAGTACCATGAAGTGCCCGGCCGTGGGATCGAGGGCTGCGTCGACGGGCATGCCGTCGTGGTCGGCTCGGCCGACTGGACGCAGCGCGACACCGCCGCTCCGGTCGATCCCGGGAGCACCGCGGTGTACGTGGCTTTCGATGGAATTCCGCGGGGACATTTCTCCGTGCCGAACCTGTACCGCGAGGGACTGCACGAGCTGGTGACCGCGCTCAGGCCCTCGTACCGGTTGGCGATCCTCTCCGGCGACGGCGACCGCGAGGCCGCGCGCCTGCGCCAGGTGTTCGGCGCAGACGTGCCGATGTATTTCCATCAGTCCCCCGAGGACAAACTCGCCTTCGTGCAGCGCCTGCGCGCCGAAGGCCGGCAGGTGCTCATGGTAGGGGACGGGCTCAACGACGCGGGTGCGCTGAAGGCCGCCGACGTCGGCATCTCGGTCTCGGAAGACATCAACACGTTCTCGCCCGCCTGTGACGGCATCCTGGCGGCCGGAAGTTTCCCTGTCTTCCACCGGCTGCTGGCATTCTCCCGCACCAGCGTGCGCATCGTGAAGGCGAGCTTCGTCATCTCCTTCGCGTACAATGTCATCGGAATATCCTTTGCCGTGGCGGGCCTGCTGTCGCCGCTCGTCTCGGCCATACTCATGCCCGTGAGTTCCGTTTCCGTGGTTGCCTTCACGACGGCGGCCACGCGGCTGCTGGCGCGGCGGAAAGGTCTGCGCTGATCATGTACGTGATGTTCGTGCTGATCGGATTCAGCCTCCTCGTCGCCCTCACCTTTCTCGTCGTGTTCATCTGGGCCGTGCGCAGCGGACAGTTCGAGGACCAGTACACTCCCTCCGTGCGTGCGCTGTTCGACGACGAGAAGCAGAAAAATCCGAAGAAAGAAAAATCGAGTGAACCAGATAATCATGAACAGAGGAGTACGGAATAATGGAAGTTGAAAAATTCCGTTATGACAATCAGATCGTCCGGATGTTCCTATTCGCGACGATCATCTGGGCGCTGACGGGCTTCATTTTCGGACTGTGGATTGCCCTGCAGCTCCCCTTCCCGTTCTTCAATCTTTCCGAGGCATTCACATTCGGGCGCATGCGACCCCTGCACACCAACGCCGTGATCTTCGCGTTCGTGGGTAACGGCATCTTCCTCGGATACTACTATTCCGCGCAGCGGCTGTTGAAGACGCGCAACTTCAGCGACCTGCTCGCCCGCATCCATTTCTGGGGCTGGCAGCTGATCATTGTCGCGGCCGCGGTCACGTTGCTGGCCGGGTACACGACCTCGAAGGAATACGCCGAGCTGGAATGGCCGATCGACATCGCCATCGCGATCGTGTGGGTCATCTGGGGCATCAACATGATCGGCACGATTCTCAAGCGCCGCGAAAAGCACATGTACGTCGCGATCTGGTTCTACATCTCCACGCTGGTCACCATCGCCGTGCTACACATCGTCAACTCCATCGAGATTCCCGCCGCATTCCTGAAGAGCTATCCCGTGTACGCGGGCGTGCAGGATGCGCTGGTGCAGTGGTGGTACGGGCACAACGCTGTGGCGTTCTTCCTCACCACCCCGGTGCTCGGGTTGATGTACTACTTCGTGCCGAAGGCCGCCGAGCGTCCCGTCTACAGCTACAAGCTGTCGATCGTCCACTTCTGGGCGCTGATCTTCATCTACATCTGGGCCGGCCCGCACCACCTGCACTACACCGCGCTGCCCGACTGGGCGCAGAGCGTCGGCATGGTGTTCTCGATCATCCTGCTCGCGCCTTCGTGGGGCGGCATGATCAACGGACTGTTGACGCTGCGCGGCGCATGGGACAGGGTCCGCACCGATCCCGTGCTGAAGTTCTTCGTCGTCGCGATCACCGCTTACGGCATGGCGACATTCGAAGGACCGATGCTTTCGATCAAGAGCGTCAACGCGCTCTCGCATTTCACCGACTGGACCATCGCGCATGTGCACGTCGGCGCGCTCGGGTGGAACGGCTTCCTGCTCTTCGGCATAATCTACTGGCTGACGCCGCGCCTGTACAATACGAAGCTGTATTCGACGAAGCTGGCCAACGCGCATTTCTGGCTCGGCACCCTGGGCATCCTCTTCTACGTGATCCCGATCTACTGGGCGGGCATCACGCAGGGACTCATGTGGAAACAATTCACCGCCGATGGCGTGCTGCAATACCCGAATTTCCTGGAGACCGTGCTGCAGCTGATCCCGATGTACATCCTCCGCGTCGTCGGCGGTACGCTGTACCTGACCGGCGCGCTGTTCGCGCTGTACAACATGATCAAGACCATACGCAGCGGTTCGTTCGTGCGCGAGGTCGAGGCCGAGGCGCCGCCGTTGCGCGCCACGCTCGCGGGCGAGGAAAAAACCTACTGGGGTCATCGATGGCTCGAGAGCCGTCCGGTGCGCTTCACCCTCCTCTCCTTCCTTGCGATCGCCATCGGTTCCGTCGTCATCAACGTCCCGATCTTCGTCGTCAAGTCGAACATCCCCACCATTGCCAGTGTCAAACCCTACACGCCGCTGGAGGTCGAGGGACGCGACATCTACATCCGCGAAGGCTGCGTGGGCTGCCATTCGCAGATGGTGCGTCCCTTCCGCAGCGAGACCGAACGCTACGGCGAGTATTCCAAGGCGGGCGAGTACGTCTACGATCACCCCTTCCTCTGGGGCTCGAAACGCACAGGGCTGGACCTGCTGCGCGTCGGGCGCAAGTATCCGGACGCATGGCATTACACACACATGTTCGATCCGCCAACGATGTCGCCGGGTTCGATCATGCCGCCGTATCCGTGGCTGCTCGAGAACGAACTGGATTTCAGCGGCATCGGCTCGAAAATTTCCGCGCTGCGTACCGTCGGGGTTCCTTATCCCGAGGGCTACGAAAGCAAGGCCGCGGCCGACCTGAAGACGCAGGCCGAAACCATTGCGGCGAATCTCACCGCGGGCGGAATGAAGACGGCGTGGAACCGCGAGATCATCGCGCTGATCGCGTACCTGCAGCGCTTGGGCACCGACATCAAGACCGAATAACCGCGGAGCGCAACAGCCATGTTCAAGAGCCTAGTCGATTTCTCCTGGAACGCGCCGCTCGCCGCGGCGGCAACGGTCTTTTTCTTCGTGCTGTTCATCGCGGTGATCGTGTGGACGATGTTCCTGAAGAAAAAGTACATTCGTGAGATGGAGAATCTTCCCCTACAGTCCGATGAAGAAACCACAACTGCGCACAAGGATCAGGAATGAGCGAGCAGAAACCCAAGGATGAAGTCATGCACCATGACTTCGACGGAATACAGGAATATGACAACGATCTGCCGGGATGGTGGAAGAAGCTGTTTTACCTGAGCATTTTTTTCGCGGTCATCTACGTGCTGCATTACATGGTGCTCGGCACGGGCGACTCGCAGCGCGTCGAATACATGAAGGAAATCGATCCCAACTACACCGATCCCGTGGTCCATGTCTCCGGGGGCGGCGTGTTCAACCGCTACACCTCGCCCTATCTCGCGGATGAGGAGAACCTGACACCCCGGGTGCGGCAGGAGCTGCAGCGCATCGTCGACGCGCCCTTCGAGGAACAGATGTACCGCGCCATGAGCAAGGCCTCGCCGGAACAGCTGGAGAAACTGAAAAGCGCCTTCCCGGACATCTACACGCAGTTCCAGTCCGGCGCGTTCGCCGCACCCGCGGCGCCGGCCGCTGCCGCGGGCGCCATCGCCTCGTCGCTGACGGAACCGCTGACCGACGGCGCCGCGCTCGCGGACGGGAGGAAAACCTTCGAGACGCAGTGCCACACCTGTCACGGCAAGGCGGGAGAAGGAGGCATCGGTCCGAACATGACGGACGACTACTGGATCCACGGCGGCAAGATGCAGGAGGTGCTGCGCACCATCTACAAGGGCGTACCCGCGAAGGGCATGATCTCGTGGGAGAAGACGCTGACTCCCGCACAGATCGACAACGTCGCCAGTTACATTCTCGTGAAGCTGCATGGTACGAATCCTCCCAACGGCAAGGCGCCCGAAGGAACGAAGATCGAGTAATCCCGCTACCGACACAAGTCATTCGGCGGTACTTTTTCACTGAAGCATATCGAAAGGCCCGTACATGGAAGCACATGATCCCGCGACTGTCGAAGAGAAAGCGGAGATCACATTCAGGGACAGGATCGCAACGGTCAACGAAGACGGCGGCAGGAACTGGATCTATCCGAAAAAACCATCCGGACGCTTTTTCCGCTGGCGCACCTGGCTGAGCTGGGTGCTGCTCGCCTTCCTCGTACTCGCTCCGGTCATCAGGATCAATGGCGAGCAACTGCTCCTGTTCAATGTCATCGAGCGCAGGTTCGTCCTCTTCGGCTTCACCTTCCTGCCGCAGGATTTCATTCTCTTCGTCCTGCTGATGATGGCTTCCGTGGTGTTCATCTTCCTGTTCACGGCGGTGTACGGCCGCATCTTCTGCGGATGGATCTGTCCGCAGACCATCTTCATGGAGATGGTCTTCCGGAAGATCGAATATCTGATCGAGGGCGACGCGCAGCAGCAGCGCGCGCTTCATGCGGCGCCCTGGACCATGAGCAAGATCGTGAAGAAAGTGTCCAAGCAGGGCATCTTTTTCGGCATCTCGTTTTTCGTCAGCAACCTGTTCCTCGCCTACATCATCGGGTTGGACGAATTGCTGCACATCATCAGCGAACCGCCCGGCGCGCATCTGGGCGGACTGATCGCGATCCTGCTGTTTTCCGGCGCGTTCTATTTCGTCTTCGCCTGGTTCCGCGAGCAGGTCTGCACACTGGTCTGTCCCTACGGCCGGCTGCAGTCCGTCCTGCTCGACGAGAACAGCGTGGTCATCTCCTACGATTTCGTGCGCGGCGAACCGCGGAAGAAATTCCGCCGCGACGAGACGCGCGAAGCGGGCGTCGCCGGAGACTGCGTCGACTGCCGCCAGTGCGTCGTCGTCTGTCCCACCGGCATCGACATACGCAACGGCACCCAGCTCGAGTGCATCAACTGCACGGCCTGCATCGACGCCTGCGACAGTGTCATGGACAAGGTGGACCTGCCGCGCGGATTGATCCGCTACGCGTCCTACAACGCCATCGCGGCGGGAAGCAAGAAGATCTTCACCACGCGCGTCATCGCCTACTCCGTCGTGCTTGCCGTCATCATCGGCGTGCTGGGTTATCTCTTCGCCTCGCGTTCCGACGTGGACGCGACGGTGCTGCGCGCGCCCGGTTCGCTGTACCTGACTCCCGCCTCCGGCACGATCCGCAACCAGTACACCATCCGCGTGGTGAACAAGACGCGCGAGGCACTGCCGATCCGGCTCGAGCTGCTCGAACCCGCCGGGACGATCGAGCTCGTCGGCGGCGGCGCGGTCGAAGCGGAACCCGGCGCTCTCGCCGAATCCTCGTTCTTCATCGACATTGCCGAGAGCGGGCTGACCGGGATGAAAACCGACGTCCGCATCGGCGTCTACTCGGGCGACCGTCTCCTCGAGGAGGTGCACACGAACTTCATGGGGCCGGCACGATGAGCGAACGGAAGACCGGACGCGTCTACCATCCCTGGGCCGTCGGCATCACGGCTGTGATTGTCCTCTTCCTGATCACGACGATCACGGTCGCGGTCGTCGTCAGCCGGCAGGACTTCGACCTGGTGACGCAGAACTACTACGAGAAAGACCTGGGCTACCAGAAGGAAATCGATGCACGGAAGCGCACCGCGGCACTCGCGGAGAAACCCGCGCTCACGCTCGACCCCGCGGCGGAAACGCTGGCCATCGCGTTCCCTTCACGGGATGATTACATGAGAATTCAGGGCGGTATTATCCTGTACCGCATATCCGACGCGGCACGGGACCTGCACCATCCGCTCGCGCTCGATACCGCGGGCCGGCAGCTCATCTCCGTGCGCGGAATGCAGTCCGGACAGTGGATAGCGAAGCTGCGGTGGACGGAGGAGGGAAAGGAGTATTACGTCGAGGAACGAGTGTATCTGGATTGAAGACCTGAAGAGTAACCACGGATTACACGGATTACACAGATTGATTCTTCGAGCGCTTCCCGGAGATCCGAGGGCATTCCCCGAAGGTGGGGTCATCGCCGGAACATTCGAGCTGTGCCTCAACAATTCTAATCTGTGCAATCTGTGAAATCTGTGGTTACTCTTGAATCAGCTGGAGGCATATGATCTGGTCAGCGTTCGTACTTGGTCTGGTCGGGAGCGTGCACTGCCTGGGGATGTGCGGTCCGATCGTGCTGGTGCTCCCGGGCACGGCGCGGGAAGGATGGCGTTTTATGATGGGGCGCGTGCTGTACAACGTCGGTCGCTCGGTCACCTATGCGTTCATGGGATTGATCGTCGGCATGATTGGTCGGAGCATCGCGCTCGCGGGCTATCAGCAATGGCTGGGCATCGTCGCCGGGTCGTTGATGGTTCTGAGCGTACTGCTCCCCGCCGTTGGCGTGCGTCGCATCCTTCCCGCGACTCAGTATGACCGCGTTTTCGCCGCACTGAAGTCGCGACTCGGACGCATGCTCGGTGACAGCTCGCATTCCTCCCTCTTCACGATCGGACTGCTGAACGGCTTCCTTCCCTGCGGACTCGTCTACATGGCGCTTGCGGGTTCGCTCGCGATGGCGTCCGCGCCCGGCGGCGCCGCGTACATGTTCCTCTTTGGCGTCGGGACGCTACCGTTGATGTTCGCCGCGTCCTACGCCGGCGGACTGATCACCGGCGAAATGCGGCGGAGAGTCACGAAACTGATTCCCGTGGGCGTGGTGCTTCTCGGACTGCTGTTCATTCTCCGGGGTCTGTCGCTGGGAATACCCTTCATCAGCCCCGACATGGAGATGATGAAAAAGAAAGGCATGACTGAGTCGAGGACAGCGATGCGACCGGATACGAGCGCGACGGTGAAGCCTGGCTGCTGCGGGGAGTGAGCGCAGCGGATGCCGCATCGCTCCGCCGGGCCGTGAAGTCATGCCGTGACGGAATTACACGGATCCGCGGAGGTTGTCGAGACCATCATTGATCAGGTGCGCCTGTTCTTCCGTAATGCGGTCGAACAGGTCCATCGTCTCGGTATCGGTATGATCGATGCGCTCGAGCAATGCAAGTCCCGCCGCCGTGATCACGATGCCCGCTTTCCTGCGATCGGATTCTGAAGTCCGGCGTTCGACCAGACCTTTCGCCCGCAGCCGCTCGACGAGCCGCGAGGCGTCGGACATCTTGTCGAGCATGCGTTCGCGGAGCATCGCGATCGATGCCGGTCCCGGATACTGACCGCGCAGGATGCGGAGGATGTTGTACTGCTGCATCGTCAGGTCGAAAGGACGAAGCATGTCCGCGATGCGAGCCACAAGCCAGCCGTGAGTGAAAAGAATGTTCACGGCCAGCTTGTGGAATTCGCTTCTGAAGGATTTCTGCCTGATCTCCTCCTCGAGTCTCATCTCATTTCTGCTTCTGCAGCTCGACGTTGATGTTGAAACGCACTTCCTTGCCGACGACCGCGCCGCCCGCCTCGGTCATCGTGTTCCATTTCAGATCGTAGTCGAAACGGTTGACGGCGCCCGTGATCTTGAAACCCGCCTTGGAGTTGCCCGAGGGATCCGTGATCGTTCCGTTGTGCACGACATCCAGCTTCACGCGCTTCGTCTTATCGCGGATCGTCAGATCGCCCGTGAGCTTGTACTTGTTCTTCCCCGTTTTCTTCATCGAAGTGCCCTTGAAGGTCAGCTTCGGATATTTCTCGGCATTGAAGAAATCATCGGACTTGAGATGGTTGTCTCGTTTCTCGTTTTCCGTGCTGATGCTCGCGACATCGGCGGTGAAATCCACCTGCGCGCCGTCAAAGGA
>CAZWNO010000013.1:0-25478 GCA_964635845.1 uncultured Chromatiales bacterium | reverse complement strand
CCCTTCGTCTTTACACTTCCGTCGAAGCTCTTGAACTTGCCGTCGACGCTCGAGATCACGAGATGGGTCACCTCGAAGCCGATGGTGCTGTGCGCCTTGTCAAAGGTCCACGTTGTCTGCGCGCTCGTCGTGAAAGTGAAACCGACCGCGAGGAGGAAGAGAAACTGTATGATCTTCATGGGAAACTCCGTTGTGATGGATAGAAATGGGCTGAGAGATACTTCAAATTCAAATATGTGTTACAACACGGAGTATTGCACGGTGAGTTCCCCTCCATCCCTTTTCCCAGGGCTTATTCCCAGGGCTTATTCCCAGGGCTTAGTCCCAGGGCTTATTCCTTGGGCTTAGTCCCAGGGCTTATTCCTTGGGCTTAGTCCCAGGGCTTACTCCCAGGGCTTACGCCCTGGGCAGGTGTGTTGCCTCAAGGCTCCCGCCCCTACCGTCCCTTCCGCCCCTTCCGATCACGCTACCTCGACATCCTTGCGGAACACCTTGTTCCTCCCCGCGCGCTGCGCTTCGAAGACGGAATGCTTCGCGGAGAGGATGAGATCGTCCAGCCCGGATCCGTCCTCGGGGAACACCGAGATACCGCAGCTGACGGTGGTCATCAGGTCATGCTCCGTGTAGGTGTGTTCACGGATTGCGGCGCAGAGTGTTTTCGCGGACTCGATGGTTTCGTCCGGCGAGGTATTCGGCAGCATGACGATGACCTCGTCGGCACCGTAGCGGCAGGCGCTGTCGTAGGGACGGAGATGCCGGTTGATCACACCGCCGAATTCGCGGAGAAACGCGCGCCGGGCATCGCTGCCGAAGGTGTTGGCGATGCGCTTGAAATTGTCGATGTCCATCATGATCAATCCCAGCGCTTCGTTGGCGCCGGCGGCGCGCGCGATGTTCTGCGTGATGGTCTCGGAAAAGCAGGAGTACCGCTGCAATTCCGTCTCGTGATCGATCCGGTCCATGCGCAGGTTCTCCTCGTACAGGCGGTTCTGGTAGTACGCGAGCGCGGCGATGCGGGCGAAGGTTTCGAAGATGGGGATGTCCTCTTCCAGGAAGGTGTCCTTCTCGTCGCTGTCCGCGTAGAGATAGCCGATGGTCTGATGATGCACGGCAATCTGCACGCAGAGGCAGGATGCGAAGGGCTGCTCGAGCTGGACGCTCCGGGCGATCTCCGGGAGCAGCGACGCATCGGAGATCAGTATCGGACGCCCGGTCCACAGCATTTCCCCGATCGATCCTGTCGCTACCTGCTGGCGGAAGCTCTTGCAGAAGGTGTGCGAGATCCCGGAGCAGTTTTCGACGCTGAGATATTCGCTCTCGCGGTCGATGAGCACGATCGCGCAGGCGCGCGAGTGGTAGAGCCGTGTGAGCCGGTCGACGACGAAGTGAAAGACGCGCTCGTAGTACCGGTTGGTCGCAAGGAGCCGGACGAGCTCCCTGATGAACTCCGAGCACTGGGTCGACTGCATTTCTTTCATGACACACCTCCGTGCCGATGATGGGCGATGTCGTTTCTATATCGAAACATGTGTCGTCAGAGAAACAGGTGTCGTCAGAGAAACAGGTGCCGTCAGAGAAACTTGTGTCGTCAGAGAAACTTGTGTCGTCAACGAGACAGGTGTCGTCAACGATACAGGTGTTGTCGAAGGATGCAGATTCGCGGCGCGGGAGCGCCCCGGAAAGACGGCGGCATGCATTTGGGATACGGCGGTATGATACTTTTTCGCGCGCTCAATGTCAAGCGGATTTCTCCGCCGCGGCGTCACGGATGATACAGGATTCCGAGCGAAACGATACTTCTGTTCCAGTCGTCATTCCCTCTCCACGGCACGAAAGCGCGCATGTCCCCCATGACAAGGCAGTAGCAGTAATCCAATGAAATGCGCAGGTCCTTCCCTAGTCCAAGCCAGTCGCCGACGGGGAGATCGCTCAGGATGCCGAAGCGATGGAGCGGGTAGGACGGTATCGGACTCCCGTCATCCGCGATGTCAGCCTCGAAGTTCCAGGACAAGGTCACTAAATCATAAAACGACGCGGCCATTGTGAGTCCCGGAAGGACGTGGCTGGTCTCCGCGCTGCTCCGGACGATCGCGGCGCCGGCTCCCAGAAGGAGTCGCGGTCGGGATGGCGTTTCTTCCGCGTCGATATAACATGGGATCGACCAGGCGGCTCCGATCCGCACATACCGGTATTTCGCCGTCTTCTCGGAACCCAGCGTACCCTCCACCTCAGGCTCGATTTTCGGATCCAGGAGGTTGACCGCCTGAATCCCGAAACTCAGCTCGTCACCGGGGAGCAGCGCTGCATCGAAACTGCTGTGTGCCGCGATACCTAAATCCACTGTACTGCTCTTCGGTTCAGCGATTTCCAGCAGGGTGTTTCCCGCGCTTCTCTGCTCGACACGCGAATGCAGGTAGTAGTAACTCGCCTGCACCCCGACATCGAGCCAGTCCAGGAGGCGGTACCCCGCGTGAATGCCGGCCTGGCTCTCGAAGCTGTATCGGCCTTCCTCCAAATCCAGATTGGTCGAGGAGTAACTGAGGCCCATTCCCAACCTCCCGGGGACGATCGCACCCGCCACGGCCATATCCATCGCCGATTCCTGAGGAACGAACGGGAGCGGCTCTCCGGAACCGATCATCAGCCCGTACCCTTCGAACGAGGCCAGACGAGCTGCGTTGACAAACACTGCATCCGTCCCTCTCGCCACCGCCACCGCGGCTTGCCCCAGCGCCACATTGCGCGCTCCCCGTAGATAGGCGAGCGAGGAGACGGTAAACTGGGCGGATACGCTTCCTGTGAAGACAAGAACAAGAAGTGCGATGCGGAGCGATGAACGAAGCATGATACCTCCATTATCCGGACACGATCAGGATTTGGATGCAATATACGAATAGATACGGAAATCCCGGTCCGAAGACCGGGATTTCCGCCACCACTATTCAATCTTACAGCATGAGAAGACTGAATACACTGTCGGCGCTCCACGCGCGCCGGGACAAACTCAGTTCTGCACCGGGACCGCGTTCTCGGTGAGGAGTATTTCGTTGATCGCCTGCACGAACGATTCCTTTGGCAGGGCGCCCTGCGCCATCTGCGGCTTGTCGTTCATTGGCACGAACAGGATGGAGGGAATGCTCCGGATGCCGAACACCGAGGCCAGTTCCTGCTCGGCTTCGGTGTCGATCTTGTAGATGTCGACCTTGCCGTCGTATTCCTTCGCAAGTTCCTCGAGCACCGGGGCCACCATGCGGCAGGGGGCGCACCAGTCGGCGTAGAAGTCGATGATGCAGGGACGCTCACCGGCGAACTCCCACTCCTGCTTGTTCTCGTAATCGAAGACTTTCTTGAGAAAGGTCTGCTTGGTCAGGTGTTCCATGTTCTATCCATTCCTTGTTTGGTTCAGTTTCCGAGTTCATAGTCGTAACTGAACATATGATGCGGATGGACTCGAGAGGATTCACGAGCCGGACGATTCTCCGGCAGATTGCGCCGGAAGGTCCACGGTGAACCGCGCGCCCTTTCCTTCGACTCTGTCACAGCGGATGGAGCCGTTCATCGTCTCGACGAGCTTTCGCACGATGGACAGTCCGAGGCCGGAGGATGGTTCGCCGCCGGTGGGCTGCGCCGAAAGCCTGGCGAACTTCTGGTACAGCCGTTGCATGTCCTCCTCGCTGAATCCCGGTCCCTCGTCCGCGACCACGATGCGGACGCGCGCCGGCAGGGCGAGCAGTGTGACGCCGACCCGCTTCCCTTTCGGGGAATACTTGACCGCGTTCGAGACGAGATTGTCGACGATCTGCATCAGCGCGGAGTCATCCCCGATGGCGATGGGATCGCCGTCCGACAGATCGACGTCGATCTCGATACCCTTTTTCTCCGCCCATCGGCGATGATTCTCCACTGCGTGCAGAATGATGGGCTTGACCGGAACGGGATCGCTGTCGAGCTGCATGCGACCTGACTCGAGACGGTTGATGTCGAGAAGGTTCTTCGCGAGCACGAGCACACTGTCGGCCGTATCGGCGACCTGTCCGGCCTTGCGCTGAACGTACTCTGCGCTGCGGCCATCTTCCCCGATGGATTCGGCGAGCATGCGGATGGCGCTGATCGGATTGCGCAGGTCATGGGAGAGGATACCCATGAGTTCGTTCTTCTCGACGTTGAGCTGTTCGAGCTGCGCGTTCTGACGCGTCAATTCCTGATTCGCATGCGCGATCTCGACCGCCTGCGCCTCGAGCAGGGTTTCATGCTTGCGGATTTCCGCATTCGCCGCCTCAAGCTCGGTATTCTTCTGCTGGAATAATCTCTCGCTTCGCTTTTTCAGACGGTAGCGGTTCGCGAGCAGGACGAGGATCATCAGGAGCAGCACCGAACTGACGATCAGCATGTCGCGCAGCGACGCTTCCTTTTCCAGCTCTGCGTTCTGCAGCGCCCGGTCGCGCTCGAGCAGCTCGCGGTTCTTGTTCAGCAGGTCGATCTTGCCCTGCTGTTCTGCCGCGGTGAGCCGCTGCGCCGTGAGCACGGCCTGCTGCTCCTTGAGCTGCAGCACGCCGATGCGCTTGTCGCGGTTCAGCAGTTCGATGTTCTGCTGCTGCTGCCCCAGCTGGATGGCGCGGCGCTCGAGCTCCATTTCCTTGATGCGCTGATCCTTCTTCAGCAGTTCGTTCTCGCGCTCGCTGCGCTCGCGCTGCGCGAGTTCGTAATCGGCGGTCATCTCGTTGATGCGCTTCGAGCTTTCTTCATTGAACAGCGAATCCTTTAGCGCGGTGTACTGCCGGTAGTAACCGAGCGCGGCGGATGGATCGCCCATTGCCGTTTTCGCGTCAGCGCAGATTTTCAGGGCGTTCCGCTCCACGACGCGGGAGTTGGTCTCCACCGCGAGCGCGAGCGCGCGCGATCCCATTTCGAAAGCACCCGCGGCGTCCTTTTCATGCAGGCGCAGGGCGGCGATGCGCTGCATTGCTTCCGCGAGACCGTGCTTGTCGCCGAGGGATTCGTAGAGCCGGGCGGATTCCTGATAGCTCTCGAGCGCACGGCCGCTCGCATTCTGCATGAAGTAGGTGATACCGATGTTGAGATGCGTGCTCGCGAGTCCCGGGATATCACGCAGTTCCTTCTTCAGGTCCATCGACGCAAGCAGATTTTCCAGCGCTTCCTTGTATTCGCCCTTGTCCATGTAAATCACGCCGATGTTGTTGTACGAGTATGCGAGTCCCTGCCTGTCCTTCGCGAGCTGGAAATATCGCACCGCGCGCAGGTGATAGCGGAGCGCGCGCTCCTCGTCGTTGAGCTTCCCGTGCACGACGCCGATATTCGACAGCAGGGCTGCCATCCCCTGCTGATCGCCCAGTTCCTCCTTGAGCTTCAGCGCCTGGAGAAAGTAATTCAGCGCGCGCACCCATGAACCGTTCTGCGCGTAGGTGATGCCGGTGCTGGTGAACGCCATCGAGATCCCGGCGTTGTCCCCGAGACCGCGTGCCAGGTCCTCGGCGTCGTGCGAGAGCTTGAGCGCGTGTTCAGGATTCGTCTTGCGATATTCCTGCGCGAGGTCGAGCAGGAGGCGCACGTTCACCGAGTCGCGGAGCCCGCGCTGCTCCCGGCTGCGCAGCAGCGTCTCGAGGCGTTGGAGCTCCCCGCCCTGCTGTGCATGAAGCGATGCCGTAAACGCCAGCGCGATCAGCATCGGGATAGCAGAGAGAATCATCGTCATGCGCACATCAGCCTCCGCGTTGGGACGAGCGATCGAAAGAGGATCCCGGCTGGATTTTCAGGGGATCCGTGCCATCGCGTCGCAGTTCTTCGAAATCGCTGCGGCCGTCCCCGTCGGTATCGGCCTCGAGCGGCTCCGTGCCGTATCGTCGCAGTTCCTCGTAATCGCTGAGGCCGTCGCCGTCCGAATCGGCCGCACGCGCATCGGTGCGGAACAGGCGGATCTCCTCGAAATCCGTCAGACCGTCGCGATCGCTGTCGGCCTGGTTGGGGTCCGTGCGATGGATACGCACTTCCTCGCTGTCGTTGATGCCCTCGCCGTCGGAATCAGGGAGCACGGGACTGGTGTGGTACACGATGACCTCGTCACCGTCGTAAAGCCCGTCGCCGTCCGTATCCACTTTTTTCGGATGCGATCCGAGGCGTTTTTCCTCTGCATCGATCAGTCCGTCCCCGTCCGTGTCGGGGGAGAGCGGATCCGTCTGATAATCCAGCAGCTCGACCTGGTCGTCGAGCCCGTCGCCGTCGCTGTCCCTGCGCGCGGGATCGGTCTTGTAGCGCGTGACCTCGACGTAGTCGCTCAGCACGTCGCGATCGCTGTCCCAGTAGAGGGGATCGGTGCCGTGGATGCGCAGCTCCTGATAATCCGTGAGCCCGTCACCGTCGCTGTCCGCGTCGGCGGGATTCGTGCCCGCCGCTTCCTCCTCACGGTTGAGCAGACCGTCGCGATCGAAGTCGGGGTCATCCAGGAAATGCCAGACGATTCCCGCCGACACGGAGAGCCAGGTGTCGTTGGCTGTTTTCTCGCGATCGGGATTGGTCGGAAAACCCTCGCTCGCCTGCTGCATGATGACGAGTTCACCCGAATCGAAGGCATCCATCTCGCCGCTCATGACCAGGTGCGCCAGTGCGCCGAGCTGCAGCGACCAGGAGCGTGTGACATGCCACTCGATACCCGCGCCGAGTGGAATGCTCAGCGCCCCGACCGTCCCGGAGCCGGGATGCGTTGCGTCACCGTTGCGGTAATCCTCCGGCCGCAGCCATGCGTATCCCCCTCCGGCGAGCGCGTACGCGTTGAACAGATGGCTCGGAAACAGGTTGAGGCGGAGCCATATTTCCGCCGCGGCGACGTCGGTGCTCCGGTCGACGAGGTTGCGCTCGCCGAATTGAAACGGATAGGTGAGTCCGAGATTCCGCCGGTTGCGCCTCGTGTACAGCAGGCGGCCGACCTCCGCACCGCCGCCGATTTCGAGGTGGGGCAGCAGCGGGTGCTGCAGCTGTAGCAGGACGGAGGGGCCGACCTGTTGATCGGAAAACTCGCCGAAGTACTTGTTGAGTCCCGCCCGGAGGGTCACGGAGAGCTGTCCATCGACATAACGCGCGCGATCCGGCCAGCGCGGACGAATTCCGATGCGGCCCGGCTTCGTCGAAGCGATCTGACTGTGCAGCGGAATACCCGCGGCCATCAGGAACAGCAGCGCGACGGTTGCGGGTATGCCTGCGGGTAATCGCACGGGGGGCTGACTCCGGGTCTAGCGGACGCCGCTTGAACGCGGTTCAAGCGCATCGATGAAAAACTCGACGCGGCGGTTGCGCGCGCGCCCCTCGTTCGTGTCGCTGACCGCGATCGGCCGGTGCTCTCCGAAACCGACGCTGCGCAGGCGCCCTGCCTGTACGCCGTTCGTGACGAGGAAATCGCGGACGGCGAGCGCGCGCCTCTCGGAAAGGCGCTGGTTGTAGCCTTCCTCACCGTCGGCGTCGGTATGGCCGCGGATTTCCACCCGCATCCCGGGGTAGCGACCGAACAGTGCCGCCGCCTCCCGGAGGATCGGTATGTACTCCTCACGCAGTTCGTCACGGTCGAATTCGAAGGTGATATTGCAGAAGGAAATGATATCACCCACGCGCAGGCGGAGGGAATCGAGACGGATCGGCCGCGCGGAGGCCGCGCGGTCCTCGGCGGGGACGATGTGCTGCACCGTGCGCCGCCGATAACGCGCATAGGCCTCGGCGCTGCTTTCACCGGGCACGCCCTTGATCGAGCTGTCGACGGCCGCGAGCGCGGCGACGACGCTGTCCAGGCTCTCGGGCGCGCGCGGCAGCCGCCGCGTCACCGCGGGCGCAATCAGATACGACGTGCCGCCCTCCGGCAGTGGCCTGGTCTCGAGAAGCTCGGCATTGTACTGGGGCCGTTCGGCGAAGGATTTTCGATCGATGCCCCTTGCCGGATCCTGATCCAGCGGATTTGTGCGCATGTCGTAGACCTCCGTGGCGTCGTCGATGGTGTCGCCGTCGGTATCGGCATTCAGCGGGCTCGTCCCGTAATAGGCGATCTCGTCGTAGTCGAGGAGGTGGTCGCTGTCCGTATCCGGTTTGCGGGGATTCGTCTTGTAGGTCACGACCTCGTTAAAATCGTAAATACCGTCGTCGTCCGTGTCGGGCCGCCGCGGATTGGTCTCGTGCACCTTGACCTCGGCGAAATCGTCCAGTCCGTCATAATCCGTGTCGGGATTGCGCGGATTCGTCTCGTAGCGAATGACCTCCTCGTAATCGCTGAGCAGATCGTCGTCGGTGTCGGGCTTGCGGGGATCGGTGTTGTAGATCGCCGTTTCGTCCAGATCGCTGAGCCGGTCGTCGTCGGTGTCGGGCCTCAGGGGATTGCTGCCGTACTTGGTGATCTCGAAATAGTCGCCGAGTCCATCGTCGTCGGTGTCGGGCTTGAGGGGATTGGTCGTATGGACACGGACCTCCTCGAAATCCGTCAGTCCGTCGATGTCTGTATCGATCTCGTAGGGATCCGTCCCCAGCGTATCTTCCTCGGCGTTCTCGAGCAGGTCGCCATCATAATCGAAGCTCTCGAACAGCGCATACTGAATGCCGACGGTGAAGGAGAGGACATTGTCTCCCCCCGACGAAGGTACCGCGATCCGGTTCGACCCGCGCCGATTGTACTCCATCGCGAGTTCCTCGGGGTCGAACGCGTCGATGTCGTCGCGAAAGAGAAACGCATTCCTCAGCTGCAGCGAGAGCGCGAGGTTCCGCCCGAGATACCACTCTCCGCCGACGCCCACGGGGACCGTAATCGCGGCCGGGAAATCCGCGGCGGGCCGGATACGCACTTCGGCGAAATCCTCCGCCTTGTAGAAAGTCAACCCGATGCCGAGGCTGAAGAAGATGTTGTAGTAGCGATAGGGAAACAGGTTCAGCCGCGTCGCGATGTCGAACCCGAGCAGGTTGATCGTCCGTTCCGCCGTGCTTTCACCTGTACCGCGCAGGTACTGGAATTCGTAGAGCAGCGGGTCTGTCTGCGCCGGATCGCGCATCACCGCCGCGCGGGCGATATCCGCCGTGAGCAGCACCGTCAGTTCCGGATACACCGCGTAGCCGAGCGTAAGCGCCGTGTGGAACCCGATTCCGCCGTCGAAGTCGCCGAGATACGAAACCGCTCCGCCGCCGGCACCGACGACGATCGTACGTCCCGGAAATCGCGGAGCTTCTGCCGCGGCGCCGCGCGTTCCGATGCCGCCGGACACGGGCGCACCCTCTTCCGCCGCTCCCGGATCGATCTCCTGCGCGCGCAGCGCCCCGGAATGCGTCGGGGGGACCGCGAGCAGAAAGACGATCGCTATGACGCGGAAGACACGAGCGTGCATGGAAGCCGTTGGAGGATCAGTATATAACACCGGTACGTCGTAAAAGTAGGCGTCCGGACTTACATGCGCAAGCGATCGGCGGGCGACGAAGCCGTGACCATACTCGATCGGCCTCTTTACTCGCAAGGAAAAACTTCGTAACGTTCGGCGGAAGTGATTTTTCTCTCCTTTACACTTTTTTTCGACGTACCGGAGGACGCTCATGTGCGGGAACAAACTCTCTCCCGTTTTCCTGCTGCTTTCCATCTGGGTCGTGCTGGCATCGCCCGCGGCGGGACAGTCCCGCGGGCCGCTGCTTGAAATCCTGCCGCAACCTCTCGACTTCGATACGGTATTCTGCGGGAGCAGCCGCTGCATCGATGTCACAATGCGGAACGCGGGTGACACCGCGCTGACAGTCCAATCCTTCGACCCTCTCGTACCGCCGTTCAGCGGCGGTTTCCAGACACCTGTCGTGCTGCAACCGGGCGAACAGCGCACCGCACAATGGTGCTACACGCCCACCCGCGTTCTCGCACGGGACAGCATCGGCGCGCGCTACATTTCAGATAATCGTATCCCGTATTCTTTTGGCTTTCTCGTCGACGGCAGCGACGCCATGCGCGCGGCCTTCCCGGGCGCCGCGAACATGATCGGTGCGGCGCACGACGCGCTCGGCATTTTTGTTGCCGGGATGATGGCCGACGGTTCGCCCCCACATGAAGGGGCGACATTCGCGTACAGCACGTCGTCGCAGTTCCGCCTGCTTCGCGGATTCACCGACCAGCGCGATCTCGTGCTGGGAGCGATTCCCGGAACCGCGTCCGGCGCGCACGCCTGTATCTGGCACGGGATGGATCGCAGCATCGCATTGATGCAGGGCGCCCGGCACCGGAAGGTCCTGATCGTCGTGAACGGCAGCGAGGATGCGGGACTCGCGAACTGCGGACCGTACTCCGCTCCCGGTGTGGCGAGCGCGGCCGTCGCCGCCGGCATGATCATCCACACGATCAGCCTCAACGGAGCCGCTTCCGCATCTCTCGCAGAGATCGCGCTGCAGACCGGCGGGCTTCACCACGATGTATCCTCCATGGCGCAGATCGAGCAGGCGGTGCACGACATCATGCTGGGCCTGCAGAGATCCGTCGACCAGCAGCTCATCGTGCGCGGGGAAGTGGTGTCGCCCTCGCTGGCGTTCGAGCCTCCCGCCGTGCTGTTCCCCACCACCGCGGCAGGGGACACCGCACGGCGCACCGTCTGGCTGCGCAATATCGGCACATCTCCGATGGAGATCGGCGACGTGCATGGTGGAACCGGCGTCCTCAGCATCTCGATGACGAAGGAAACCGTGATGCCCGGAGATTCGCTCGCCGCGGAAGTCTCCTTCCATCCCGACGCGCAGGCTTACAGCAGCACTGTAATCACGGCGGACATCAACGGCTGCGATCCCGCCATCCGCACGCTCACGCTCCGCGGAATGTCGTACCTGCCCGTCAATCCGTCGCCTGGTCCCGTGCTCGCGGCCGGAGCGCGCGTGATAGACGGTGGAAGGATTCCCTGCGACATAGGAGGAGAGATTTCCATTCCGCTGCGCAATGTCGGCGACAAGCCACTTCAGGCGTTCAGTCCCGTCGTGCAATGCAGCGCGGTGCTGCCTCCGGATTCGAGCGAATGGGAAGTGGAAGCAGGAGCGCAGCGCAGCCTGCGTCTCCGGGTCATGGCCGGTCAGAGTCCCGGCGCGGACAGCTGCGGCTTCAGCCTCGCCACACTATCCCGCCGCAGTTCTTCCACCATGCTCGTGATCGATGCGTCGAGTGCGCTCCGCGCACCCTGGCGGGGCATCGACGGCGCCGGCGCCTGCCAGCTCGCCGTGGGGATCCTTTCGGCGGGCATGTCACGGACCACCGAGCTGCAGGACCGCATGGGCGTGATCACCGCGTCCATGAGCGGTGTACAGGTGCTGCAACCCATGACACAGGACAGACTCTCTCTCACCTCGATCGTTCCCGCCGCGGGATCCAGTGACACCACGGCGCTGCTCGCGGCCATCGAGACCGCGTTCGATACGCTCGAGCACTACGACGGTATCCGGCGCCTGTTCATCCTCACCGCCGGAAGCACCGATGTCTCGATGCTGACCGGGAGTCCCGCCGTCGGTGCGCTCGCGCGCCGTGCCGCCGCGATCGAAGCCCGCATCACGGCGCTCTCGTTCGGATCGTATGCGCTGTCCGATTCGCTGATCGCTTTCCTCGACCTCAGCGGCAGCGAACGCCGGGCTCCGGCGGATCCCGAGGCGTTCATCGATCTCCTTGGTGACATCGAAACGCGCTCGGTCGACACCGTCGAATCCTCATGGATGCTGCGGTGGACGAACATTTCCTCGGACATCATCACTTCACCGGAAGAGCTGATCTTCGAGGAATCGCATGTCGCCGAGAGAGGCTGTGAGGATGTGATGGTCACGAATCCCGGAGAAGTACCGCTCGTGATCTCCGACGTATCCTCGGTGACGGACGGCTTCTCCTGCGGCAGCAGCCTTCCCCTGACCGTTCCGGTCGGCGGCAGCGCCGCGCTGCGTCTCTGCTACGTACCGCCGGCACTCGGCAGCTGGTCGCTCGACGCCGTCATCCGCAGCAATTCCTGCATCCATCCGTCCGTCACCGTGCACATGCGCGGCGAAGCCACCGACAGCAATACCGTGCGGCTTTCGGGGGACTACGTCACGCGTCCGGGGGGACTCGTCACGATCCCGGTGTACATGGAGCACGTGCTGCCGGACCTGTACGACGTGCGTCACATGACACTGCGCATTTCCTACGATCCCTCGCTGCTGTATCCGGACATGGACCAGCCGCTGCTGCATCCGACGGGGATCGCTTCGGGCTTCGCGGTCACGGTGAAGCAGGAGTACGACAGGAACAGCGGGCAGGCGGTGAGCACGTATGATGTTTCCTCGTCCGCCGGAAGCGCACCGATCGTCTCCGCGGGAACAGAGAATACCCTGTTCTCCCTCCGGTTGCGCGCCTTCCTCGGACGGGTCCTGAAAACCGACGTCGCCCTGATCGCCGCCGCATTCCCGGAGAGCGAAGTCGCGCTCGGCCGCCGCGGCTCCGCCACCGTGCGCATCGACAGCATGCCCTGGCTCGAGCAGCGGCTTGTCGACGCCTCCGCCCTGTGGGGTGTGCTCGGGAAGAACGCTCCGAATCCAAGCCGCGGCCGCAGCGTGATACCCTACACACTCCGGGAACCGTTGACTGTCCGTCTCGCGCTCTACGATCTGCACGGCCGGCTGGTCCGCATCCTGTACGAAGGATCCGCCGCCGAAGGGACGCATCACGCCGTGATCGATACACACGGACTCGCCGCCGGTGCGTATGTCTGCCGTCTCGAAAGCCGGGCGGGCGTACGCAGCCGCGTGCTCCTCGTCAGCAATCAGGAGGAGAAATGAAACCGCAGCGTCTGATCCGACACCTCTTCGCAACACCGCTCTCCGCGGCACCGCTTTCCGCGGTGATGTATATCACCATGCTGCTCATCGCAGCGAGCGTACCGGTCTCCGCGCAGGAAACGCCTGTCGGTGATACCGCTCCCTCGGTCCCGCAGCGTCCGCCCTGGTACCTGGGCATCTCCGCGGGCGTGTCCTACAGCATGCACAGCGGGGGATTCGCCTTCCCCGAAAAGTGCGCCGATTGCGGGTACTATGACGATGCCAGCGGCGTCGGTCCCGCGCTGGATCTTCGCATCAGCATTCCGCTCACGCCATGGCTGCGAATCGAACCGCGCATCTTCGGCGAATGCCATCGCGGGGAGTTCACCAGCGATCCGATCGAGACCGAGATCATCGGCCAGGATCTCGAGCCGCAGGCGCTGCGACTCGAGGATGAACTTCGCTACTCCCTGCGGTTGATCGGCATCGATCTCCTCGCCGCCGTGCCCATCGGCGGCAGCGGCATCGCCGTACTGGCAGGACCCGCCGTGGGCTTCAACGTGTCGGAGACGGCGACAGTCACCGAGCGCATCGTCTCGCCCGCCGGCGTCACGTTCAACGACGGCAGCACGAGCCATGACGTGTACGATGGCGACGCAGCCAAGGCCCGGGGGATGCACGCGGGATTCCGCGCCGGGTTCTCGTACACGCTGCCCATCGGACCCGATCTCGCGCTCGGCTGCGAGGCGACCTGGCTTCTGCCCTTCAGCACCGTGGGCGCGGACGACGAGTGGAAAACCTCCGGACTGCGCGGACTGCTTTCCATCCTCTTCGCGTTCTGACGCGCGCCGCCTTTCCGGCAGCGCATACCACTTTTCCAGCATCGCGTGCCGCTTTTCCAGCATCGCGCGCCGCGGCTCTTGCACGGTGCGCGATGTCTGCGTATTCTATGCGGCGAATATTCACCACAGCAGAATAACGGATATGAGCAACCTTTTTTCCGTCGCAGGGAAACGCGCACTTGTCGTTGGCGGCACGCGCGGCATCGGACGCGCGATCTGCGATCTTTTCCTGGCACAGGGAGCGGCTCTCCACGTCGTGGCGCGCACCGAGGCCGAGCTTGCGCAGCGCCTTGGGGAATGGCGAGCCGAAGGCCTCGACGCGGAGGGCGTCACCGCCGATGTGAGCACCGCGGAGGGCAGGTGGACCGTCGTCAAGCACATGCGCGAACAATGGGACCGGCTGGACATCTTCGTGCATTGCGCGGGGACAAACATCCGCAAGAAGAGCGTCGAGTACACGATCGATGAGTTCCGACACGTCATCGAGACGAACGCGACCGCGGCTTTCGAGCTGTCGCGGCACCTGCATCCCCTGCTCGCGGCGTCGGCGGACGCTTCGATCGTGTTCATCGGCTCCGCCGCCGGACTGCGTCCGATTCCCACGGGTGCGCCATACGCGATGAGCAAAGCGGCGATCGATCAGCTCACGCGCTATCTCGCCGTCGAATGGGCGGGCGACGGCATCCGCGTCAACAGCATCGCGCCATGGTACATCCGCACACCGCTGGTGGAGGGCGTGCTCGCAAACCAGCAGTACTATGACACCGTGATTTCCCGTACTCCGCTCGGACGCATCGGCGAGCCGATCGAGGTCGCATCCGCGGTCGCATTCCTCTGCGCCGCGGGCGCATCGTTCATCACGGGACAGACGCTGGCCGTCGACGGCGGTTTCATGGCGAAGGGGATGTAGGTGCGGACCTGACCGGCAGCAGAGGCAGGCCCGCAGGGCGAATCCGGGATAAATACGACACACTTTCGCTTTTTTTTGAAAGGCCTGCGCTTTTCGATATGTTTGTATGATAGTTCTGTTTCTGAAATGTCCGCATGCTTGTTCGATACAGAGACATGCATTTTGCGCATCGCCTGATTTTGTATTCGTTCGCATTGTCCCTTCTGCTGACGGGCGGCTGTGCATTACTGCCTGAGAGCAACGAGGCGCAGGAGCCGGCGGCGCAGCCTGTCGTGCGCAGCATCGACGACGACGATATCGCCCCGCAGGTCGAGAAGCTTTTCGCCGTGCCGCGATTCCGCGCGAGTCTGCAGCACGACGACACCCTGTTGCAGCGGTACCGGATGCGTGATTTCATGCCGTTGTGGGTGCATGAGGAGAGCTTTCCTTCGCGGGTGATCGCGCTGCTGCGCTACCTGATGCGCTCCGACGAACACGGTCTCGATCCGCGCTGGTACCACGTGCCCGCGTTGCAGGAACTCGTCGAGCGCATTCTCACCGACGGGCGCAGCGACAGTGATCACAGCGAGGCGCTGGCGCGCATCGATCTTCTGCTCTCGGACGGCCTTCTCAGCTACAGCAGCCATCTGCGTTTCGGCATCGTCGATCCGCGGCGTGTCGATGCAAACTACCATCTTCCCGTACGGCGTCCGGGTCTCCGCGAATTTCTCGAACCCCTGGAGACGCGCGACATCATTTCCTTTCTCCGCAACATCCAGCCCGACGCGCCGCGCTACCGCCTGCTGCAGTCCGCCTATGCCGACTTCCGCGACATCAAGCGCCTGTACCGCTGGCCGCGCATCCCGCAGCTGTCCGTCGAAAAAATCGTCGTGGGTGATGCCTCCACGGCCCTGCCGGCGCTCACGCAGCGGCTGATGCTGACCGGGGAACTCTTCGGTTCGTCCCAGGCGCCGCTCCCCGGCACCGTGCAGATCGTCGATCTCGCGCTGCAGGCCTACGAGCTGGACAGCCTCCGGCTGTCAAACCTCGGCGCCCACTCCTACGACAGCACGCTCGCGAAGGCTGTCATGCGCTACCAGAAGCGTCACGGACTCCTCATGGACGGTGTCATCGGCGGGCGTACGGTTGCCAGGATGAATCGCGGCATCGACGTCTACACCGATCAGATCCGCGTCAATCTCGAGCGTTTCCGCTGGATGCGCTACCCGGAGAACAGCCGCTATGTCATCGTGAACATCCCGGAGTACTGGCTCTATGCGATGGACGGCAGGAAGACCGAAGCCGACATGTCCGTCTGCGTCGGCCAGCCGCATCTGCCGACGCCGCAGATCACGGGTGAATTCACGCACTGCATTCTGAATCCCTACTGGTACGTTCCCTGGAGCATCGCCACCAAGGAGATCTATTATTCGGCGAAAAGGGATAGCAATTATCTTCGGCGGGGACGCTACAAGGTCTTCCAGGGAGGCCAGCAGGTCGACGCCAGCACGATCAAATGGGACGAGCACACCGCCAACAGCATGCCGTACCGCTTCCAACAGGAACCCGGGCGTGGCAACGCACTGGGCTCGATCAAGTTCATGTTCCGGAATGATTTCAGCATCTACCTGCACGACACCCCGCAGCAGTGGGCGTTCAAGCGTGCCGTCCGCGCCGTGAGCCACGGCTGCGTGCGCATCCAGCAGCCGATGAGTTTCGCCCGCTTCCTGCTCCAGGGCACACCCGACTGGGATGTGCCGCGCCTGCAGCAGGCCATCTGGAGCCGCGCGCACAGCAAGCCCGTCTTCCTCAAGCAGCGGACGCCCCTCTATATCGACTACTACACCGCATGGGTCGACAGCGCGGGCGTGCTGCAGTTCCGCGACGACATCTACGGGAAGGATGCACCCGTCGTCCGCGTCTTCAACGCCCTTACCCGCCGCTCCGGCACCTGATCTTCCCTTATTCGTTTCCATTTCCTTCTTCCCATTGCGCTGGGCGAACCGACAGGGAGGCCGGATCGGCAGTGATTTCGAAAATAGCCGTGGGTCACGAAACATCGTCAGTTCGATCACGGTGGTTCGCCCCTACCCCTGCCCTTCTTTTCCTTCACGCTGGGCGAACCGACCGGGAGGCCGGATGGGCAGTGATTTCGAAAATAGCCGTGGGTCACGAAACATCGTCAGTTCGATCACGGTGGTTCGCCCCTACCCCTGCCCTTCTTTTCCTTCACGCTGGGCGAACCGACCGGGAGGCCGGATGGGCAGTGATTTCGAAAATAGCCGTGGGTCACGAAACATCGTCAGTTCGATCACGGTGGTTCGCCCCTGCCTCCCTTGACATTCCCTGAAAAAATTATTATTTAGAATCAGTCTACTTCCTGTTAATGCAACTCCGGACAATGTTTGTCGTAAATACCGGGCGTACGGACGTCGCCGCGTCCGTCACCTTCATCGGTCATTCATCATTGTTCCATTATTCCTGAGAGGCATCGCAATGAAAATTGCGCGGAAGATATTGCTTGGTCTGCTGGTACTCATCGTCGTGCTCGTCGGAGGCGGCTACGTCTGGCTGCAGGCGGCCTATCCGAGCGTCGGGGCCGCGCCGGACATCAGTATCGAGATCACACCCGAACGCATCGCACGCGGCGAATACCTGGCGACGAGCGTCACGGTCTGCGTCGACTGTCATTCCACACGCGATTACTCCAAGTTCGCCGGTCCGGTGATCGACGGCACGATCGGCAAGGGCGGCGAACGATTCGGGGAAGAGATGGATCTCCCCGGCACGTTCTATGCGCCGAACATCACGCCCTTCAATCTGCAGGACTGGACCGACGGGGAAATCTACCGCGCGATCACGGCCGGAGTCAGCAAGGACGGCAGACCGCTCTTCCCGCTCATGCCGTACCTCGATTACGGCATGATGGACAAGGAGGACATTTATTCGATCATCGCGTACCTGCGCTCGCTCGAGCCGATCGAATACACCGCCCCGGCATCCACTGCGAATTTTCCAATGAGTCTCATCATGCGCACCATTCCGGGTGAAGCGAAGCATGCGCGCCGTCCCTCACCAACGAACAGGATCGAGTACGGCCGCTACATGGCATCCGCCGCGGGCTGCGCCCATTGTCACACGCCGATGGAGGAAGGCGAGCCTCTCCCGGGTAAGGACTTCGCGGGCGGCGCCGAGATGCCCATGCCCATCGGGACATTGCGCTCGGCCAACCTGACTCCCGACAAGGAGACCGGGATCGGCAATTGGACCGAGGAAATGTTCCTTCAGCGCTTCCGCGCCTACAGCGATTCGGCGTATGTCGAACCGGCGCTCGGTCCGAAGGATTTCAACACCATCATGCCCTGGCGGCTCTACGCAAAGATGACGGCCGATGACCTGCGTGCGATTTACGCGTATCTGCGGTCCGTTAAGCCGGTGAAGAACGCGGTCGAGCGCTTCACTCCCGCAAAGTAGTCGCCGTTCAACAACCACGGCCGGGTATCTATCCTCCGCCGTCGCCCGGTTTCCGCCTCGGATTCCGTTCCCGCATGACCGGGATCCGGGGATGAAGCCGGGCGATCGCGGAGGATACTTCTTTTTCGTAGAGAAGTCGGTTGCATCTTGCCTGGGAAATCACGAATTTCAGCTCTGTAGCTCCTTCGCCTGCCGAGAGCTATCTTCTCCGAATTCACGAGTTATAGCACACCCCACTCAGGCGCATCCATCCATTACTTATTTGTCAAGGAAGCCGCATATGAAAACACTGTTTCGGTCTGTCCTTCTCGCCGTCTTTCTCGCGCTTCCCGTCGTGCTTCAAGCGCAGACCACGGCCCGTTTCCCGTTCCTCGAGCAGTTCACGGGAACCTGGTGCCAGTACTGTCCCTTCGGTGCCGACAGCGTCAACGCCGTACTCGCGCGCATACCGAACGCACGAGCCATCGCATACCACGACAGTGATCCCATGTCGACAGCCGACGGCGACGTCGTCAAGGGACATCTCATGGTGAGCGGCTATCCCACCGCCGCCATCGATCGGCTTCTGATTCAGACTCCCACCGGGAACGCGATCGCGATCTCACGCGGGTACTGGGGAGAGGTCATGTCTAACCGCAACCAGGCCGGCGCGCCCATGTCGATCAGCGTGACCGGGACCTACCATCAGGACACTCGTGAGATTTCCGCCGTAGCGACGATCAATGTTCTTCAGGCACTGACGGGTGAAGGCGAATACTACTTCAACGCCGTGCTGACCGAAGACAGTCTGAACTACCAGCAGACGCTGTATGTTGATAAGACCCATACCACGCAACTGTACCCGTACTATCACAAGCGCGTCGTGCGCAACATGATCACGGGACCCTACGGCATCACGCTCACGACCACCGGTTTCGCCGCAAACCAGGTCGTAACCCAGCCGATCACGTTCACCGTGCCCGCGGCGTACGACATAAGCAAGTGCAAGCTCTCCGTCTTCGTCACCACGAAAGTCACTCTCTCGGTGGGCGGACAGCCGCGTCCCACCCAGATGGCCATCCAGCAGGCATGGCAGGAACCCGTCACGACCGCGCTCAGCGTGATTCCGGTCGAGCTGATCAGCTTCAGCGCGACGCAGGATGGCGACGCCGTGCGTCTGCACTGGCGCACCGCGCATGAGAACAACAATCGCGGCTGGTTCATCGAGCGCCGCACCGTGGACGGCGAGTGGAGCGATCTCGGCTTCGTCGGCGGCTACGGCACGACCACCGAACAGCAGCAGTACGAATTCGTCGACAGCCAGGTGCGCATGATGGAGACCTACGACTATCGTCTCCGCCAGGTCGACTTCGACGGCAAGACCGACTACTCGCCGATCTACCGCGTGATGACTGCGCCGACGCCGACCGAGACACGCCTGCTGCCGAACTATCCGAATCCCTTCAATCCGAATACGTTCATCACCGTCGAGCTCGCGCAGGAGAGCGACATGAACGTCGTGGTGTACGACATGCTCGGCCGCCTCGTCAAGACGCTGGCCTCGGGCGTGCATCCCGCGGGCGGACACGTGTTCGAATGGGACGGCACCGACGCCTCCGGCACGGTGCTTCCGTCCGGCATTTACTTCGCGCGCCTCAGCACACCGACGCATAACGCGACGCAGCAGATGCAGCTGAGCAAGTAAAACCAGGCGCTTCCTCTTCTCTCTCTCTCTCCTCTCTTGTGTCCCGGCCCCGCGGCCGGGACTTTTTTTTTTGCGCTGGGAGGAAGGAGGGGGGGAGCTTCCACCGCGGCAATAATAAAACGGCCTGGCGGAAAGAGGTGCGGAACCACCAGGCCGTTACATCGGTAATGCCGAAGCATTGCCGTATTTCAGATCAGCTATGTCTTTGAGAAAAGAAAATCAAACAGGCTGAAAACAAGTTACAAAATGCTTCCGGATAATCAATAGCTTCGGGGAGAAATTCCCATTTTTTCGGAATTTTTATACGGCGTGGATGCTATGTGGCCTGCGGAATAAGGATTTACCTCATGGTATCGGGATTCGAACTCTGCCGGCAGGGAAGTCATTCCCTATGGTGCCAGGCTGATAATTCCTCGAAAATCCCCTCGGGTCAACGCCTCCCGTTGCGTCCGTGGGCGATCCGCGATGCGACATGTCCGAATTACGATCGATTTCCCTGCGGGATGCGAGGTGAGAAAAGCAGATCGACGTCATTCCCCTGAACGCAGCAGGGCCCGCGATTCCGCGGGCCCTGTCTCGAGCTGCCCCTCTAGGGCTCGAACCTAGACTTTCCTGATCCAGAGTCAGGGGGGGGACGTTGATAATGAGCTGGATTGGCTGCTGATCGTCGCTACTTCCACAATATTACAACAATATTGTAGCCTGTTATTCTGCTTCTTCAGCGATCGGATATTGTGGTATGAATAGCTTCCTCACCTTCTCATGAACCGTGCTACTCGCCAGGACACCCTTTATCAAGGCAGACATCTTGTCGGTCTCGGCGATACAACCAACTTCATCAGCACTTGTCGAGGAAATAAAAAGCGACCAGTCCTCCACCCATACATTATTACAATTTACGGCGCACGGCTTCGTGAATGCTGGTGAATCAGATTGGTCAAACTTGACCATTGTTTCAGGAATTACAGCGAGCGAATTGATTCCTTCGACGATGCGACAAAGTGCTTCAAGCTTAGCAACCTGGCACGTCGTGTACACGTAGGCTACTCTTTCGCCATCGAGGCAGCGTAGCACAATATGGGGACGACGAGTAAATGAACTCGCTTGAGTCGCGGCCCAGTAAATATTCCCTTCGACACAGCTCATGGTATCAGATGGAAAGCTCCTCCATTTGCCAAATCAGGAGTTCACGCTGATCCTCTGAGATAGGCAGGTACGGGTCTTCGAATCGAAATCTGGTGAAGACCGGATGCTCCGGACGGGCATTCGTTAAAAAATCCCGGAAGTCAATATCTTCTCTCCCCGAGGCATCAACATCGAACCGCGTTCGCCATTTGTCCCACTCCGGATAGGCATGAGTGAGGTCTGCGAGATGAAATGGATTCTCACGACCTATTTCGCCGAAATTCGAAACTGCAAAGTCTAGCGCCTCAACATCTGATCGCGAAAACTCGTCCAAATCGATCACTGCTTCGCCCGAAAGAGTCAGGTTGTAACCATCACCCTCGATACCTTGGACTATGCGGAACAGGTGTGAGGGTACTGGACCAAGTTTCATGGCGTAGTAATCGTCTGCTGATACAGGGCGGCCAAACCGTCGCACGTGATATCTGTCTGCGAAGAAGGCAAGCTTAAGTAACGCCATATAGTTGTACGTACCGCCAACTTCACGAAGCAGGTACTTAATCATCGCTTTCCCCTTCACGGGGTCGAAGGCAAACCGAATCGGCTTCTCGCCGATTTTCAATTCCTGCTCTCCATCCCATGCAGATTCAAGCCTTAAGACCTCGGGCTCGGCAGGGAGTCTAAGAGCTAAAGCACACATCATCTTTCCTTTCAAATTGATACCGAAAGATACGAATATTCCACAACCAGTCAAGTACAATCGATGTGCACTACTGACGTCTGGAGCACCGAATCTACAAACTCGGCCCGGATCCTGCGGAAGGACCCGGGCCGATAGCCTGATTGTGATGCATCTTGCCCGAGCGGAGGTTCGGACGGGATGCACTTGTAAGATAACAGGCTCCTATTCAAAGTCAATACAATACCGGCCCGATAAACTGACGTCTACCGGGCCGTCGCCTGATTACCGAGCAGAGTGCTCGGCTGAGTTGGATTGACGCGTGAGTGGTATGGTATTGGGAGTACCAAGCGTCACCTCTAAGATAGCATTGTCCGAATCAGAGTCAAGTCTTCCCTTCTCACTACGTTACGTCGCCACCGTGTAGATCCAGTATCCGACCGCGATCACTCCGACGACTGCGAGGATGTGGACGACGTAGACATAAGCGATGAAGGAATCCTCATTGAACGGCATACCTGATGGCGGTGCGGGTGCGGGTGCCGGCGCGGTGTATTCGAATCCATCGAGGAACGCCAGTCGCGGTGAGAGAGCTTTCCCGATTCCCAGCCCTGCCAACTGTGAGGGACCGCTATCGCGCAGGATTTCCGAGCCCTGCGCCTGTTGCGCGGCCGCGATGCTGTCGGCTATGCGACGCTCTGCTTCGTACTTCGCTTTACGCGTAAGCGTCGAGTCGCGAATTCGGTCGCGCCGCCGCAGTTCTTGCTCGGTCATGAACTGTTCCCAACCCTCGTCGAAGATGATCGCGGATTCGAAACGCAGCCGGTCCTTTGACTCGTTGACGAGATTCTTCCACGCTTCGCGCCAGTACCGCTGCTTGATGAACTGCCGCCATTCTGGACCAAGATGGGCCTGCAATGCCTGAGCCTGCCGAGGTGTGTACGTGACGAAGAAAGTGAGTGTGTCCTCTTTCGCCACCGCCTGCGCCGAGCAGCGCCAGGGGACGAGCAAGGCGATGAGGATGACAACGACGGCGGGGACCGTCATCACGATGATGTTCGTTTTGTCGAATCGCATGGTGTGTTCCTTGAGTATTGACACTAGAAGTCGGCCAGCTTGACCCACCAGTCGGAGGGAACTGGAAATGACAAATCGACCGTGAAGTACAATCGAATTCTTGCAGTGTGTTGGTGGGACCGGTTACCCGAATAGAAATAGCAGTCCATCGCGCCCCACTCACTTCCGATTTTGTATGCCTTGAATTCAGCATTTCGTCCTGTGCCCCCAGATCGCAGGGCGGCCCCATCCATGTTGATATAGCCAATATTCCCAGGGTTGAGAGTGACGTAGCTTTCGCTGTAGCGATACCCAGACCACACGAACCATTCAGCGAAGACAAAGCGCACCCCATTCGCACTGTCCGGGATCAACTGGAATCGCATCGGAGAAGGTGAAGTGCCATCACCGAGATCCTTGTTCACATTGAATTCAATCTCGATCCACCCGAGGCGCTCGTCGAAGGTTTCGCTGTTCGTTCCCCATCCTCCGACGTTACCGATGAAGGGCTTCCTCATAGAGGTGACTGTATAAGCGACGCTATCACTCACAGTCATGTCAGTAGTGTCGTACACAACGCGTGGGGCGATCAATGTCTTTCGAGCGATCAAACTGGAGTCGATATGCACCGTACCTCCGAAGTTCGCATTGAAGTAATTCGTTGTAGGGGTGCCGAAAGTCCACCCTCCACCCTGAAGCAGACGACCACGCTCAATCCCATTGCTCTTGAAAATCATGTCCATCGAGCCGGTCTGCCCGGCGATCGACGCAGCGGTACCCGCCTCACCGAATGTTATCCCGTTGTTCCATCCGACGAACGCACTCGGGATGCGCAGTCGATCGTTAAAACCGATGTCGCCTATATTCTCATAGATTCGTTTCCCACCTCCGAAGGAGATACCCGCAGAAGAGGTGATTTCGCCCGTCGCGTTCACCGACCCTGCGAATCTCGCATTTCCCGCATTGTCGATTTCGGCAACCAAAGTATCGCCGGGTGTCGGGGTCCACTTTGGAGCCGCGACCTTGTAGGTCCCTACTGCATCGTACTGCACCCACTTGCCCGCATCGGCAATCGCGATGTCCTGTGCATCCTGTTCCTGTTGCAACTCATCGATCTCCAGACGTCGAAGCGCGATCGAGTCCTCCTGTGCGAGATTATCCGAGATCACTCCAGCGATCGAACCGTCCTGCTGTGCGTTGTGCGCCTCGATCACTGCACGCTCTGCTGCGCCGACGGTGTCCACGCGTGCGCCCAGTGCAGCGAGATCCGCTGTGAGCGCAGCGATCTGCCCCGACACGGCCGACAGCTGTGCGTACAGCGCGGCGATGTCGTTTTCAATCACCGACCGCGTTGCAGCACCGGCCGTGTCGAGCTGCGCTTGCAGCTGGGCGATCGCAATGAGAAGATCCTGCCGCGCGGCCGAGGCCGAGTCCAGCGCCGTGCGTGCCAGAGAGTCCGCGATCGCGATGGAATCCCCGTAGGGTAAGTCTGATGGGACGACAACTGCGAAGCCCGGCGGACCCAGGTACTGCGCAGGTGGCAGCGTCGAGAGTTCGGCGGTCGACGCATCTGGTATGATCAGCCACACCCCGCGCCCGTTGTTCCAGTACTGAGGTGCGTTGAGAACGAGATGCACCTTCGTCGTGTCGAAGGTCGTGAAATTCGAACGTGGCACCTCGAATGTGAGCACGCCGACCGAGTCAGTGTATCCAGTCACATCGCGGATCGGGATAATGTAGCCGCCGCGACGTACCTCCTTGATCGTGTAGGGGTGATCCGGCATGACCTGCAGCGAGTAGTCGCGCGCGGTGCCGGTGACAGTTGTGACCTGGTCCTGCGCGGTCGCCGGCAACGCGAAGAGCAGCAAAATGAAGATGAGGGTGATGTGCTTCATGGTATCCTTCTCTCTCAAATCACGGCAGTAATGAATACGTCAGGGTGAATCGTAGTCGTCCGTTCAGGGTGGATTTCGTTCCTCCGACTGCTGCACGGATGTACTTGTCTCCCGGCCCTGTGATGTAGGCCTTCCGCTCTACCTTCCGGATCCCGAACGCGAAATCAGTGCACGTGATAGTCACAGGATCCGATACCCAGAATGCCAGTGACGGCTCCCCGCCCTCAGCATATTTCGTCAGGCCACGAAATCCAACCTGAGTTTTCACACCAGCGGCGAGTTGAGTGAAACCAGTGGACAGTGAGTCGATGGCATCGAGCGGATAGTCCTTCAATCCCACACCGAATGTACACGCTCCGGATGCACTCACGGTGAAGTGTCCCCACGTCTCGTATAGACCGCCCTCATACGCGCGCAGAGAGAAGCCGCAAGTAGCTGTCGCCAGTGTGCTGTACGGATGCATCGAAAGCGAGGCGCTCATCGGCTGGGTCCACATCCCGCTCTCCAATTCCTCGACGAATGCGACCACGTTGCTTCCTGATTGCACATACTGGCCGAACAGACTATCTCGAGTGGTCGCAACTCGCCTGACGTATGAGTATCCAGCCTTTATCGCATCTTTATGGAATGCGTACAGCAGAGCAGAATTCGGTCGTTCCCCAGAGAGACCAAGGTAGAGGCTATCTGAATACATCCAGTTCGAATCAGCTGCGACTGTCACGCTTTCGAGCAGCGCATTCGCCGGGATCGTGTCGATCAGAAGCGAGTCCGTGAGGAATCGCTCCGCTGTGATGACGTACGACACGGTGAACTGAGTTGACGGTGCAGTGTTGAGGTACTGTCCGTTCACGGACGAGAAGAGAAAAAGCGCGAAAAGCGGTGCAAGTGCGTATCGCATCACGGCCTCCTGATCCATAGAGTGAGACGGCCCATCACGTTTGCATTGATCGGATCGAACACGCCATCAGGCAGCATCGCCGAACAGACGAGCACCTGCGAACCGCTCACAAGCGGTGTTGTGACCGATGCGATGGCCGTGAGGTTTTTGTAGACCATCACGAAA
>CAZWNO010000012.1:54809-58609 GCA_964635845.1 uncultured Chromatiales bacterium | reverse complement strand
CGTATCATTGGAACGGCGAACGTTGGATCAATCTGATGGCGCCCTACGCGGGATACGGTCGTGATATGGCGGCCAACAACCGCAACGACATAATGATCTGTGGCGATGTCTGCACGATCAGGCACTGGAACGGCAAGACATGGAGAAGCTGGCAGAATTGGCCGGGCATCGAATCGGCCAGGTTCTGGGGCATCGCCGTGCATGGCAACGAAGCATGGGTAGCCGGATCGTTGAGTTCCGGTGGCAGAGCCATCATCATGCACGGAAGACGCACGAACTGATCGGTCACAACAGAGGAGGCGTAGCCGAAGGGAACAATCCATCCCAGACATAAAAAGGTATCCGCGAGTAGCAGCTCGCGGATACGTAGCGACAAAAGCACACCACGTAATTGCCGGGCCATCGCCTGGCGGGCGTTTTTTTGTCTCGAAGCAAAGGTAGTCAACGCGCCGCTCGCCCGCAAATCGAAAGTCACGACAGAATCAATGCACATGAAACGAAAAAGGAGCATACCGTGAAATATTCGCTTTTCCTCATTCTCTTGTTCGTGGGTTTGAGCATCAGCCCCGCCTTGGCGCAGAAAACGGTATTCGGGCCTCATGTCGCCGATGACAGCCGCGAGTTCCTGATCGACGGTACATGCGACGACATTTGGATGCAACCCGTCGGAACCCACTACCCACCGTACGCCCCAAGGTTTCTATACCGCCACGACAGCAAAGATCTGCCCGACATGGAAGCGCGCTATATCGTGGACTGGCTCATCCCAAACGATTCGACGTATTCGCCAGCAATCTCCGTCACTCTCCGGATCGAGTATTACGGTAACAATTTGCCGGATCCAACAGTCGAGGCCTGGGCATTCTCATCGCTCTCGTCACAGATGAATGATGCCACAATAATCAGCGGAATGAGTGGTTCACCGCTTTTTACGATGACCGGCTCGAATGGAATCATCGTCCATTCTGTCACTTCGGGAGCATTTCTGAACACCGTCAACAGTGCGGTACAAGCGGGTCATTTGACACTCGCATTCGAACTTCCAGCACAGACGGGACTATTCGATCATTTTTATTTCTCAGACAGCACGGCTTTCCAACTGACGATACAATTCCAGGATTCGATCGCGATCAAGATCACGAATGTGGTCAATAACACCGTCGATTACGATCTCGAACCTGAGAGTCTCGTCCGTGGCGATCTGAACCTGTTCATCGGTAATGAAGCGGATTACTCGCAACTTCCGGCATTCGAACCGGCATACGTGATGCGCGACTGGCGAGTGCTTTATAAGCACATCGCAGAAACCTGGTTCACGAAGTATGACGATGTATCTCTCCCGTGCCGTATGAAATTTCGGGAATGGGATGGCAACAGCGACCTCTACAAGGTCATGTACCTTACACCAGAATTTGACGGTGTTCAGGCCGAGTTCCAGGCGATCGCGGATAGTACCGTATCCGCCCGCCACAAGGTGAAACGCGAGATCACATACGAATACGATGGGCTGCAGATAGCATTCAAGGATCCCTGGAGGGTGGAGCAGACTCTCATTGGTGGAGTTCCGAGTTCGCAGACCGTCATTGATACTTACCAGGATCAGACGACACCATACGAGCCGTGGTCTGACGAGAAGTCCTGGGGCGTATTTCGGAATACAAATCCAACCGAAGAAACGCACTATGGCGTGCATTATTGGCGTTATTATCATTATAATCCTGCCGACGACACTTACAACAGAAAGTATGATGCCGATATCCAAGAAGGTGATTTGATCGGGATGGACGAGATCCGCTCAAGCGCTGGCACGGTGATCTCACCGGCTGGAAGCATTGAGGTCACTTCTATCGTACCGGGTGCAGGCGACGACTTTCGTGAATACCGGCTCAATTACGAGGATCCAAATAATACAATGGATTTCTATGGCGTCTATAAGGCGCACATGCTGACAGATATAGAATCCCAACCTACACGGTCATCCAACCAAAGAAAGATCGATATCGACCCACGTGGCGTTTATCACCTTGTCTATGAGAGTGCAGGCGAAATATGGTACGTAAATTCCGAAGACGGTTCGGATTGGTCTCAGGAAGAGTTGGTAAGTAGTTACATCCATATGGCAACGAATCCATCACTCGCAGTCCGCGACAGCAGCGTGTATGTAACGTATATGGAGGACGGAGTCGTCATGCTGAAGAGACGTTACAAGGGTGAGTGGTATGAGTTCCAGCTGAACGACAATTATGGTTCCAACAACGGAGCGGAAACGACTCCCGTGGTGGCTGTTGGTGGGACGTGCTATTCAAATCAAGGCGATATTGTGGTTGTTGCGTGGGATGATCACGAGTATATTGCCTATAATATGCTTTATTTGTACTACGAGGATATTTTCGTAGACGCAAAAGGCCAACTGGTACAAAAGGATGGTGATATTACGCAGAACACTATTCACAACCCGGTATATCCTACTATTACCTGCCACGATGCGCAAACAGAATTTACCATCTGCTGGCGGGAGGGAACAGATATCGCATGTGGTCAATTGTTCGTCGGTGGCGGTACCTGCGATAAGCATAAGTATTTGGAGTCATGCTCCTCAATTCCAATCCCCAACGCAAGCATCGGAACAGATACGTGCGTCTTTGCACCTTCGATTACGCATGATTGCCGCGGAATTCCATCCCTTGCCTACGAGGTAAAGGTGCAAAGTGGAATATATTCGAGTCGATGGGTGAATATTCGTATGTACGATAATACCTCCCAGAGCTGGAATACGACTGTGTACCAGATTCCATACTATGCGTGGACCGGATATGGCGAGCCCATCTCGCCATCTCTTGGCGCACATGAATCAACAACCGACTGCGGGGGATATCCGGAACCCGGGCTTCGAGTAGCTTTCCATAAAAACTGGGGTGGCGGTATACGTGTCGGCGTGATCGATTGCCAGTACAGCGAATATGCACAAATCACCAACGGTGAATCGTATCCGAGCGTTGTTCCCTTTGCCTCTAATGGGTCATTGCGCGAAACCTACAGTGCTCCGTATCAGGTTGGTCCTTTCACAAACGCCGTACGATCGACAGACAGCTATTTGGCCAAACAGGCCACCCCAAACATCCGCATGGTGCGTGATCTTCGACTGCAAATTGGGGGTGAATTTGCACTACTGGGTGTTACTGATCTCGCTCGACGGCACGGCAATAACGTTCTTGAAGAGATTGCCTGGCACGCCATGCCTGATTCGCTTGTCATTGGTTACGATGGGGAAGCGCACGAGATTCTCTACACAGAACCGTTTACGCTCTCGAATGGAGACCGCATCGATTACCGCAGCATACTGTATTGCACGAACGCACAGGTGATGCCAACGGGAGTTTCTATTGCTATTCAGCTTCGGAAAGCAGCCGATGGTTCTCTCGTACACAACTATTCAGTACCGTTGCAGAATATACCATCTGATACCGCGATCTGGGCCAGTTGGTCAAGACCACTAACGCAGGTCCCTACATTCCCCGTCTACATCTCCCTTGGAATCGATGGAAGTATACCGTCTGGTGCAGTAATTGGAAACGCGAAGGTCTGGCTCGAGGATCAGTACATTCCAAAGATGAATGTTAACGAGTCCGCTACACTCACGCTTCCAGATGAGTTTATCCTTGAGCCGAATCATCCGAATCCTTTCAATCCAATCACAAACATCTCTTTCACCTTGGGACACGAAGGCCATGTGCGATTGAGCGTGTTTAATGCGGTCGGAAAAGAAGTCGCCAGACTCGTGGACGAAGAACGCATCGCCG
>CAZWNO010000012.1:0-54799 GCA_964635845.1 uncultured Chromatiales bacterium | reverse complement strand
GGACGGTACCAGGAGACCTTCCATGCCGAAAATCTGCCTTCAGGCAATTACATATCCCGACTCGTATTTGGAGGAAAACTGCAATCACAGAACATGTTACTTGTGAAGTAATGATCGATGCTATTGAATGGCTGAATAATCACCGTTTCCACTCGACGAAGAGAAGCGGCTCATCCTAACGGTAGATGCAGAGTAGGTGAAAACGGCGCCTCTCCACGGTGGCGCCGTTTTCGCGCTTGGTAGCGGTAGGGAGCGACAAGTCCGCCAGTTCCTGACTCAACCGTTGGCATATCGGTCGAGTGCGCTTCGGACGCTTTATGGCTTCGAAGGCCACTTCTCCGCCCTATAAGAATCGGTCCAGTCGTGCAACCGGTCATTCGGCGATCTGCGTTCTTCGTGCCCATTATACGTGGACGATCCGCCTTCTCTCGCGTCTTTTCGTCGTCCCATGTGTCAGCCACTTCACTTGCATAGGTCCCAATCCTTATCCTTACCGGGACGCAGTTCCGGCGCTATTCGTTATACCAGCCGCCCGTTTTGACACACCTTTTACCGCCCTTCCGCCTTCCTCCAAGGGAGAAAATGAATAAAAGTCTGCCGGATCCTGGGGATCAGAATCCGGCAGTATCGTCAGAAGAAGAAGAAGAAAGTCATCCGCATCAGTCCGACCTTTCTCTTCTCCCTATTACGCTCGATGGTGATTCTCGGAATCGTTGAGCGCGAGCGCGTACAGTACTGGAGCCTGTTCTTCTGGTCCCTGCGATACAAACCGCAACTGTTCTCCCAAGCCATCCTCTTCTCGATCTACGGCTTCCATTTCCGCGAAGTGTCGGAGAGCTACGCCTGACGATCAGTCGTCTATGAACAGTGCATCCTTGACCGGTTCGATCGTCTTCATTTCCCTGAGCATGCCGCGGACCTTTTCATCCGGCTTGTAGTATTCCACCAGTTTGTCCGTGATATCGATCAGCGTGACTTCCGGCGAGACGAACGCCGTTTCCCATTTTGACACGATGAGATCGAGGTCGTCCTCGTCCGCGACTTCGCCCAGAAGTTCCTGGAGTTCCGGAAATATCTCGTTGACGGACCCGTTTCCAAAAACCAACTGATGCATGTGTGCCTGATGCAGCGTGGCCTGCCGCTGCAGACGCGCGATCTCCTCATCGTCGCCCGCTTCCTTCGCGGCCGTGAATTTCTCGCCGAGTTCCTTGACCGGATTGTCATAATCGGCCGAGCGAAACCGCGCGAGGGCGACCGCGCGGGAATCGAATATGCCGACACGCAGCTGCGCGATCGCGACCTGCAGCGATCCGCAGAGCAGAAGGAACGCGAGCATGCCGACGGCAAGCGGCCAGCGTGGGAATATTCCGGACATGATTCCTCCATTTTTGAAAGGCGCACGTGACCCGCGTGTCTGGCCCGTGCTGAATGAACCAACGCATCGCAGCGTGATGCCAACGCGCCGCCGGTGCTACTTCGTGAATATCATCATTGCGGAGCGCGTGCTGCCGCCCGCGTTCAGCACTGCAATATACATACCGGCACTCAAGCCTCCACGGACCGCATCGAATCGCGCGGTATGGACACCCGCGTGCAGCTGTCCCTCGGCGAGGACGGCGACCTGACGCCCGAGCAGGTCGAATACGCGGAGACCGGCCTCCCCGTCATGCGGGAGACTGAACGAGATTTCCGCGGCGGCAGCGAAGGGATTCGGACGGCAGCGAATCCATGGTGTGACCGGAATCGCCGACGCCGGTTCTTCCGCTCCCGTCGCGACGTCGTTTACGCGGAAGACATGCATCACGAGGTCGCCGACGGGATCGCGCACGAATTCCGTGATGTACAGCAGCCTGTCCGCGGCATCGAAGGCCGCGGAGCGGATTTCGCATTGCGGCGAGATGAACTGCTGCGGATCCAGCCGCAGCGCGGCGTAGGGCTGCGGTTCATGCGTGCCGATACGACCCGCGGCGGCATCCGCGAGGTCCGCGGGATCGAAGAAGATGATCATCGGACTGAGCCGATGCGCTCTCCAGCCCTTGCCGTCGGGATCGGTGTCGTCGAAGGCATAATAGGGCACATCTGCGATGATCCAGTCATGCGGCATCTGCTCGCCGTGATAGCCGTACCAGTTGTCGCCGTGCGCCTTGCGTCCGATCACCGCGACCGCGGACTGCGTCGTCGACGTGAGCCAGCAGGCATCGCGCCATTCGTCGCTGTGTTTGTAGCCGTCAATGGCGTCGGGGTAGTGGTAATTGTCGGTCCCCTCTACGGATCCGTATTCCAGTAATGTCACGATCCCGACAGAAGCTCCCGCGGTGGGAGGAGACGACCCGACCGGTGAGAATGCATAGAGCGTCGGTCCAAGACCGCTCAGTCCGCCATCGCGGCACCGACCGACGACGAGGCTTCGTCCGCCGATATGCAATGCCGCCCAGGAATCCGGCAGGGCGAAGAGATAGTCGCTTTGATGCGCGTCGAGCGGCGGAACAGCCGGTGTGCCCAGGTACCAGGGGCCGAGATGCGGTCCTGCCGCCAGCGATGCGACCGGCGCGCAGCTGATGCTCGCGTGCTTCTCTCCTGTCACGGTGTAATGCACGCTCCATGCGCTGTAGAGACGCTGCTCGTCGGAGCGGTACTGCAGTCCCGTGCGCCAGATATCGACGAAATCCCAGCTGTTTATCTGCTGAGGACGGATGTTCACCGGCGCCATGAGCATTGTCGCAGTCGGCAGCGCCTCGATACCGCCGGTGGGAGGTGCCATCGGCGCGGGAATGCCAACCTCGCCGACGAAACCGTGCTCGAACTGATTGACATTCGTAACGAACAACGAACCGGGGAAACCGTCCGTCGCGCCGCCGCCCGTGGGTCCCCCGTCACCATCCACGCGGTATGCAATCGCCTCCCCGCCCCAGGTGAAATCCTCCGGGAGACGCAGCGCTCCGAGGTACTGCAGGCCTTCCGGACCGACGAGCGCTTTGCCTCCGGCATACGGCGCGGTGCGCACCGTCACCGCCGATGAGCGCGCGCTCTCGTTCTGCATGACGTCGCGCGCGGTGACCGTGAAGCGGTATTCGGTGTCGGGTTCGAGGTACACGCAGGTGTGACTGTCCTCCCGGCTGTATCCTTCCACCTCGCCGTCGAGGTAGATCAGGTAATCGTAGACTCCCACGTTGTCGGCGGGCGCGGTCCAGGTGAGACGGATTTTCGAATCCGTGATGTCCGTTGCACGCACGCCCGTGGGAGGGGCGGGAGGGGTGATATCCGCGTCATCGAACAGCTCGATGCGGTCGCACACGAGATACTGCTTGAAATCGTTCGATCCCCACTCGATCGCCAGGTTGATGTTGACCAGCGCGTAGGAGCTGTCGGTCCTGTGCACGCCGCTGCCGCGGATGGCGAACATGGTCCGCGCCGTTTCCCGCGGCCCGATCTCCGTCCATGTCTCGCGATAGTTGGCGAAGCTGCGCATCGTGTACCAGCGTCCGGACGATGCCCCGCCGTCAGGCTGATCCGCATCGGTGAAGCTGACGCGCGAGCTGAAACGGATGGTCTCGTCCGAACGGTTGTACCAGGTCACCACGATGCGTTCGGCGGTCGTGAAGATGCGGGATGTGCCGCGGACGCCCTGATAGTCGGCGTATTCGTCGACCGACGCATTCGCCACGAGTCCGCCGGGACCATCGGAGACATAGTCAACCGCACCGCTCTTGATAAGCGATGACCAGCCGCTCATCCCGAAGGCATCTCCTCCGGCGTTGTTTCCGAAATCCACCAGGAGTGTCTGCGCATCGGCGGCAGCCGGCATGCCGAGCAACACGACTGTCAGGGTCCACACCGTCGCGCGCAGCACCTGCATGGATCCGCGAATTCCCGGAGCGATAAAAGACACGAGACGCTTCATGGCTTCCTCCGAAGGAAATGAAAACAGTCCATCCCCGCGCGCGTCAGCGGAGCGGGGCGTCGTACAAGTGCAATCCCTGCTGAATGACGGCAATATTGCCGATGTGTCCGTGAATGTCAAGAATGGCAGCGATATATCCTGTGAATCCGCCTCCGGATTCCCGGCCGGGAGCGGCGCTTCCATGGCATCGGATCCAATGGAGTATTCGCAGGAGCGGAGCGTGTACTATTTTTTTTTCAGAATTCGTGAATCAAATTGCGAATGGGCGCATCTTATATTCAGACAGATCGATCCGATAATTGGGTCTTCCCTGCTCCCCTGTCATCACTGATTGTCACAGAAAAAGTAGCACCTGCATGAAACGTATTCTTGGGATTCTCACAGTCGCAGCGCTGGCCGTGCTGGCGGCGTACGCCATTTTCATCCCCGAGAGCGAGGCGCCGTCACAGCTGAGCGAGCTGCGCCAGCGGATGAAAGTGAAGCCGCCGGTATCCGCCGATCACTCACTCTTCCCGCAGCTGCAGCGGAAGTTCACACGACCGCAGGAAGTCACGGCGACCTGCATCTCATGCCACAATCACCGGCACACGGAGGTGATGCAGTCCAATCACTGGAACTGGGAGCGGGAGGAATACATCGAAGGCCGCGGCGTCGTGTACATCGGCAAGAAGAACGCCGTGAACAATTTCTGCATCGGCGCCATGGGCAACGAGAAGAGCTGCGCGAAATGTCATATCGGCCTCGGCATGGATGAATCCGGCTTCAACTATACCGATGCCGAGAACATCGACTGCCTCGTCTGCCACGACAGGACGGAAACCTACGCCAAGGGACATGAACGCGGCGGCGCACCGGATCCCTCGGTGGATCTCGGGAATGTCGCCCGCAATGTCGGACGTCCGGGACGCGAGAACTGCGGCGTCTGTCATTTCTACGGAGGCGGCGGAAACAACGTCAAGCACGGCGATCTCGAGGAGGCAATGTTCGAGCCCGCCCGCGAGGTCGATGTGCATATGGGAATCGACGGAGTCGACATGAACTGCGTGGACTGCCATACGACCGAGCGGCACAACATCTCCGGGAAACTGTATTCGCTCTCGTCGATGAACCGCAACCGCGCGACCTGCGAGACCTGTCACACCGGCATGCCGCACGAAAGCGGGATACTCAACGAGCATACCATCAAGGTCGCCTGTCAGACCTGCCACATCCCCGTGTATGCGAAAGTGAATGCCACGAAAACATACTGGGACTGGTCCACCGCCGGCAAACTGCGCGACGGCAAGCCCTACGAGGTCGACGACAAGGACGGCAATCACAGCTACCTCTCCATAAAAGGCAGCTTCGAATGGGCGCGCAACATCGAACCCGAATATCAGTGGTTCAACGGCACGGCTTCCCATTACCTCCTGGGCGACAAGGTCCCCGACACGACGCAGACCGTCGCGCTCAACGAACTTCACGGCTCCTACGCCGATGAGGACGCCAGGATCGTTCCGGTCAAGGTTCATCGCGCCAAACAGCCGTTCGACCCCGTGACCCGGATGATCATCATGCCGAAGCTGTATGCCGACACGACGGGAGAGGGCGGATTCTGGCGCGACTTCGACTGGACACGCGCTTCGGCTGTCGGCATGGAGCACGCGGGACTTCCGTTCAGCGGTGAGGTCGCATTCATCGAGACGGAAATGAGCTGGCCGGTCAATCACATGGTATCCGACAAATCGCTGACCGTCGCCTGCACCGAATGCCACACGCGCGAGGATGGGCGGCTGGATGGACTCAGGGATTTCTACATGCCGGGACGCGATTATTCCGCTGCGGTCGAGACCGGCGGATCCGTTCTCCTTCTTTTGACATTCATCGGTGTCCTTATCCATGCAGGCGTGCGCGTCGGTGCCGCGCACCGCCGTAAAAACGGAGGTGCGCGTTGAGTCCGCGACAAGTCTACATCTACCGCGCGTTCGAGCGCTTCTGGCATTGGTCCCAGGCGGTGCTGATCCTTTTCCTCGCCGTCACGGGCTTCGAGATCCATGGATCCATCACGTTCTTCGGTTTCGAGGCCGCGGTCCGCTACCACAATGTCGCGGCCTACGCGCTGCTCGTGCTGATCGTATTCGCCATCTTCTGGCATCTCACCACCGGCGAGTGGCGGCAGTACATCCCTACCCGCGAGCACATCCGGGTGTACTTCAATTATTACGTCTTCGGGATTTTCCGCAACGAGCCGCATCCCACCCGGAAGACCGTGCTCAGCAAGCTCAATCCGCTGCAGAAGCTCGTGTATTTCGGACTGAAGACTGTCATTCTTCCGGGCATGCTGATCACGGGACTGCTCTACATTTTCTACCGCTATCCGCAACGTCACGAGATCGCAGCGCTCAACGTGGAATCGCTTGAAATCATCGCGGTGATTCACACCATCGGCGCGTTCCTGCTCATCGCCTTTCTCATCGCGCATCTCTACCTGATCACCACAGGTGACACGATCTTCGGGAATCTGAAGGCGATGCTCACCGGATACGAAGAAATACACGAGAAGGAAACCGTCGGCGACGCATCCTCGATTCCTGCATCCAAAACGGAGAATGTATCATGACACCGAAGCCCTACATGAATCCGTACCTGGCCGGCACGCTGCTCGGCCTCGTGCTCACCGCCACGATCTTCATCACCGGACGCGGCCTTGGGGCCAGCGGCGCGGTGAAGAGCGCGACCATCGCCGCTGTCGAGACCGTGGCGCCCGCGCACGCGGCGGAGTCGAAATACTACACCGAGTACAAGGCCGAGCATCCCGACGGTTCGCTCAAGAACTGGCTGGTCTTCGAGGTGATCGGCGTGATGATCGGCGCCTTCCTCTCCGGCCTGCTTTCGGGCCGGCTGTCGCTGAAGCTCGAGCACGGTCCGCAGGTGACCGGCCGCGGGCGCATCGCGGGCGCGCTGATCGGCGGCCTGCTCTTCAGTTTCGGCGCGCAATTCGGCAGGGGCTGTACGAGCGGCGCCGCGCTGAGCGGCATGGGCGTGCTCTCGACCGGCGGCATCCTCACCATGATGGCCATCTTCGGCGGCGCGTACGCGTTCGCCTGGTTCTTCCGCAAACTCTGGGTGAAAGGAGCGTAGGACATGGGACCTCTCGTACCCGATATCATCGGACCGAATCTCAATTTCGTATTCGCCATCGCCATCGGCGTCGCCTTCGGATGGATCCTCGAGCAGGCGGGATTCTCCACGTCGCGAAAGCTGGTGGGACTCTTCTACGGCTACGATTTCACGGTGCTGCGCGTGTTCTTCACCGGCGGAGTCGTCGCCATGTTCGGCGTCATCGCCCTGCAGCATTTCGGAATGCTGGATATCAATCTCATCTATATCAATCCCACGTTCATCTGGTCGGCGCTCGTCGGAGGAGTGATCATGGGCCTCGGCTTCGTGATCGGCGGCTTCTGCCCGGGCACCAGCATCTGCGCGGCCGTCATCGGCAGGATCGATGCGATGCTTTTCGTCGCGGGTTCATTCCTCGGCGTGCTGCTCTTCGCCGAAGGGTATCCGTGGTTCGAGCAGCTGTACAAGGCGGGGCACTGGGGCAGTCCGCAGATCTTCGAAACCATGGGCATCGCCAAGCCGGTATTCGTGCTGCTGCTCACCGCGGTCGCGATCCTCACCTACTGGGCGGTCACGATCGTGGAGGACAGGGTCAACGGCCGCAAGCGTCCGCTGTTCCGCCTGACGAAGCTCACCGCGACTGTCGGGATCGCCGGCCTCGTCGTCGCCCTGAGCGGTTTCGCGCTGCCAGCGGAGAAGGATCTCCTGCTGGCCGAGACAGCCGCACCCGATCCCGAAGCCGCCGCACTGGTTCAGACGATGACACCGGATGAGCTGGCGTTCCGGCTTCTAGACGAAGATCCCCATCTGCAGATCATCGACTTCCGCTCCCCCGCGGAAATGAAGAAGCTGCCGCTGCCGAATGCCGTCGCATTCACCGCAGACAACCTCTTCGAAAAAGAACCCATGCAGCTCTTCGCGACGCGCGGCAAGCTCAACGTGATCGTCGCCGACGACGAGGTCACGGAACTCCAGATGGCCGCGGTAACCCGCAGACTCGGGCATGAAAACGTGCGCGTGCTCGCCGGGGGACTCGCCGCCTTCGAACGCGACATCCTGCGTTTCGACACGACACGGATTCCGGCATCGCGGGACGAGATCGACACCTTCCGCTTCCGCACGCGCGCCAGCCGCGCGCTCCCCACGCTGATTGCCGCGCAGTCCGCCGCTCCCACGGCGCCAAAGGTGATCAAGCGCGCCGTCGGCGGGTGTTAGCTGTCGGCCTTCGGCCGCCCGCGAAGTAGGACGTAGGACAAAGGATGGAGAATCCGGAGGGCGCGCTGGGGCGCGCCATTCCCAGGCTCGTGCTCGTCCTCGTACTCGTACACGTCCTCGTACACGTCCTCGTACTCGTACACGTCCTCGTACTCGTGCACGTGCTCGTGCTCGTGCACATGCTCGTGCTCGATTTACAGGCGGAACTGAATCGCCAGTACCATGGCATCGATGCGGATGCCGCTCTCGTAACTTTCGTATTCGGGCGTATTGCCGTAGGGAGCACGCGACGTGGTATGCACCAGGACGGAGGGGGACTGCTGGCTGATGAAGTGCAAGCTGAGTACCGCGTGCCACACTATCAGTTCTGCTCCCCAATCCGTGTACAGATAGTGTCCGGCTGTCTCGGCGTGGTTATAATACATAGTGTGAGTGATGTCGCGGTTGTTGCCGTGCGGCCACGGTGACGACGTGTTGAGATGTTCAGGAAGAACCATCGCGCGCAGGCCGTAGCTGAAGCGGAACGGCCCGAAACGTACGAGCGCGAGGACACGCGCGGCTCCATATTCCGAACCTCCGGACAGCTGCACTCCCGCGCTGATGCCGGCCAGGCCGCCCACCGGGTCATACAGCGAATGCTCATATCCTACCGATGCGCCGAATTTCACACCCAGAATTCCCGGTGCCGAAAGCCAGAGCTGCTCGACGCCGAGAGCGACGTATGATCGCTTCTGTTGACGCATGTAGCTCGCAACCTGTGTGAACGGCACGCGCTCATGTTCCCATCGATACACGCCTTCGTCCATGCCAAGACCGATGCGGCCCCGGATTTCCGGTGCGAGTCCCGGACGTGTCGCCATTGCGCCGAACAGCGGACTGCGGCCCAATCGCTCGCTGCCCGTGCTGTCCCACATCATCTGATAATCTCTCGTGACAGGGATGACCGAACCGAGTAGACCCGTTGCCAATGCCAGCGGGAACGTGAGCGGGCCGAGCATGGATGCGTCGCCCTCGCTCTGATCGTAATGCGAACCGAAGAGAAGATGTCCCCATGCCATGACGGATCCCATCAAACCCAGCGCGGTTCCGGTTGCATGTTCCTCCCCCGGCACCGAAAGGGAATCGATCCGCTCGAATGGAATCACATGCAGGGCGGAATCAATTTCATGTTCCGCGAATCCCACCCCCCCACTCCAGACGATCAGCCTTCGTTGCGTCACCCCGAGCAGGACACCGCGGTGAAAGCGTCCGTCGATCGTCCGCACAGCTATCGTCGTCCGCGGTCCGGCACTGCTCCAGTGCGGCCAGTATTTCGGGAGTATGTCCGTATCGAAGAGTTCTTCCGCGGCGTCCTGCAGCGAATCGGGCATGACTGATCGATACTTGATCTCGAATGGCTTCATCGTGGCCCGGATTTCCTCGTAACGCTCGAGATACACACCGAGCACAAGGGCGGCATTTTTCGAAATGACAATGCTGTGCGTCTCCCCGTCCTCCGTCGCCGTGCTCCGCAGCAGCACCGAATCCTCGACGGTTTGAAAAACGGCGAATTCGGCGGGGATGTACCTACCTTCGGGCAACCATTGCGCCCCGGGGAATATGTGCTCCCACGATCCCCTGCTGAACCGCGCCAATTCAGGGAAGAGGAGAAAATACTCCGTTTCACCCGCATCGATATGCGCACCCACCCGCGGCAGCGGATAGGAGCGCAGACCGTCCTGCCCCTGCAGCGCCGAGGCGGTGGCGAGGAGCAGAATCATTGAGGAGATGAATGTCCGCATTCGCATCGGTTCGAATGAGTCGGTGACAGGCAATAATACCTTTCACAGACACACAAAACAACGATTCATTCCCTTAAGATCGTCCCGGCATCTCGCGAGCCGTGCTCCCGCCTTCGTCCGGCTTCGCCACACTACGGCGTGGCAAGCGTGCTCGAAGAGGGCGCGCTGGGGCGCGCCATTCCCAGGCCCGTACTCGTCCTCGTCCTCGTACTCGTCCTCGTCCTCGTACTCGTGCTCCTTCCCCTTCCGACAAAATCATGACATATCGCTGATAACCTGGTGACACGCAGCAGCCGGGTGCGGACTACCTTCCGCGTGTAATGATCCTTCACGGACAGAGGCGCAACGCCTCTTACGAGCACGGAGCCAGGCATGTACGACATTGTGACAGCGGCGGACAAGCGGGGTTGGAAACAATTTCTCGAGCTGCCGCGGAAGCTGTACCGTCCGCGCAACGCGGCCATCCCGCTGCCGGAGTACGAGACACGGCGCCTCCTCGACCGTGGTCGCAATCCGGCTCTGTACGGACGCAGCATGCAACTGCTCGTCGTGCGGAAAGAAGGTGAAGCCGTGGGCCGCTGTTCGGTGGTGCTTCCCGCGCGTACGGGCGATCCGGCACTCTTCGGCTTCTTCGAATGCATCGACGACCAGGCCGCGGCGGATTTGCTGCTGCGGCGAGCGGAGGACCTTTGCCGGCAACACGGTGTCGGGATACTGCATGGCCCGTTCAGTCCGACGACGTCGGGTGTGACGGGCGTGCAGCTCGACGGATACGACATTCCCAATATCCTGAACGAGGCCTGCTCGCTGCCCTACTACCCGCGACTGCTCGAGCATGCAGGCTTCACCGTGGAGCGCCGCGGCCGTTCCTGGCGCAGCACGACACTGCACGCCGATATGGAGTCCCTCGCGTCCCGGCTGCCGAGCCGTTCCCCGCGCTTCCGGATCGAGCTGATCGGTCCCGCCCGGTTACGCGCGGGCATTCGCGACCTCGCCGCCGTCTTCGACACGGCATTCCGCGACAGCTGGGCGCGGGAAACGATGACGCTCGAGGAATACTTCTACGTGGCGCGGTATCTGCTCCCGGCGTGGCGCCCCGACACGTTCGCGATCGTGTACGACGGAACGATTCCGGTCGGCGCGGTACTGTGTCTCCCCGATATCAATCCGTTCTTCCGCGGGGCCGGATGCGGGATCGGCGCACTGAGGCCATTGTGCCTCCGTCGGCATGCGCGTCGGGCGCGCACGCTTGTCGCATACGCGATCGGCATACTTCCGGAATACCGGAATTCCGCCGCCGCCGTGCTGCTTGCGCGGCACCTCGCCAGGATTGCGCGGCACTATGACGCGATGCAGTCGACCTGGATCACGGAGGGGAATCACGCTTCGGAGCGCATGGCCGGGAGATTCGGCCTGACGCCGTTCAAGAATTTCGCAGTGTACCGCAAGCAGATCACAATCCCATGAATACATGATCCACGCAACACATGAATGGAGGAACACATGCAACGGCGAACGATCCTGCACACGATCCTGCTGGTCGGGATCCTGATGACTCCCCTTCACGCGCAGCCCGCTGCGATGAAGGGGACCGTAACGAACGCGATAACCGGCGAGGCGCTCCCGGGCGTGCATATCCGTCTGCTCAATCCGGATGACGGCATCTTTTTAACCGGCGCGTACAGCGACGGAAACGGCGCGTTCGCGATCAACGGACTCTCCGCCGGATCGTACCGCCTCGTCTCATCCTATCTCGGATGCAAAACCGACACGCGCACCGTCAGCGTCGCCGCGTCGGGCACCGCCGACATCGCTATCGCCCTCGAGGAGGAGATGCTGGACATGGGCGAAGTCGTCGTGACTGCCTCGCGGCGCAAGGAAAAGGTGCTCGACGCCCCCGCATCCGTGTCGGTCGTATCCGCGCGCGACATCGAGTCCCGCAATGCGTCCAGCGCCATGGAGCACCTCGAAGGAGTGCCGGGCGTGGACATCGCGCAGAAAGGCGTCATGCAGCATGAGTACGTCGCGCGCGGACTCAACAACGTCTTCAACGGCACGATGCGCACGCTGGTCGACAACCGTCTGACGAACCTGCCGTCGCTGCGGGCCAATATCTCGTATCTGCAGAGTCTCAGCGATGCGGATATCGACCGCGTCGAAGTCGTGCTCGGCCCGGGCTCCGCACTCTACGGACCGAATGTCACAAACGGCGTGGTCAACATCATCACGAAATCCCCTTTCGCCTCGCGGGGAACGGATATCTCGCTCACAGGGGGATCCCAATCGCTGATGGGATTTTCCGGGCGGAACGCCGGCACGCTGGGCAATGATTTCGGATACCGCGTGTCCGCCGGCTACATGAAGGCGGAGGACTGGGAATTCACCGATCCACGCGAGACCTATCCCGATGACCGCACGGCGGAACGCTGGTCCGTCGACGCGAGACTCGACTACAATATCGGAAAGACGAGCACCGTGACGGTGAACGCCGGACGCAGCACCGCGGTGCGCGGGCTGGATCTCACCGACAACGGCGCGGTGCAGGCGAGCAACTTCAGTTATTCGCATGTGCAGTCCCGCCTCGCGAGCGGGGATTTCTTCGCACAGGTGTACGTGAACATGAACGACGCCGGAGAGACCGTTCTTCTGCGCGAGAATCAAAAAATCGTGGACAACTCGAAGAAGATCGTCGCCGAGCTGCAGCATTCGGCAACCCTCGCGGATTGGCAGCGCCTCACTTATGGTGTGGACATGTTCCTCACCCGTCCCGAGACGGAGGGAACCATCATGGGCCGCAACGAGGACGCGGACGGGGTCGACGAATTCGGCGTGTACCTGCAGTCCGATACCCGCATCACGGGCGACAAGCTCACCCTTCTTCTGGCCGGCCGACTGGACCATCACAGTGCGCTCGAGGATCCGGTGTTTTCACCCCGGGCCGGACTGCGCTACAATCCCGCGGAGAACCACAGCCTGCGTCTCACCTACAATCAGGCCTATCTCACGCCCGCGATCAGCGATCTCTTTCTCGACATGCTCATCACCGACGACGTGTTCGGCGCCGGGATCGATCCGTTGATGTACGGCCTGCGCAACATCGGCGTGCCGGAAAGCGGCTACACGTTCTCGCGCATCGATGGCGACCTGCTTTTCCATTCGAAGTTCAATCCCGATCCGACGATAGGCCTGCCCGTGGGCATGGCCTCGGCTTACTGGGACGGCTTGGCGCAGGTCGTCGCGGCCTCCCCCGATCTCCCGGAAGAGATCAGGCTGCTGCTGCTGAGCATTCCAGCGCCCGACGCGACGCAGGTCGGAGGCGTGCTCGCGCAGCTCAACATCGAGACCGAAGGTTTCGATCCCGTCGACGCCTCGGGAGTGCGTGACATCGCGCGGCTCAAGCCGACTTCGCAGCAGTCCTGGGAAATCGGCTACAAGAGCATCCTGACCGACCGGCTGCAGCTGGGCATCGACCTGTATCACTCGCAGTACGAGAACTTCGTCACTCCCGCCCGCGTCGCCACGCCGAACGTGTTCCTCAACGGCGAGCAGACGGCGGCGTATCTCTACACGCAATTCGAACCGATCCTCGGTCCCTACGCCGCAAATCAGGTCGCGGCACTATTGGCCAAGGGCATGGCACAGGTCCCCCTGGGCACGGTCACACCGGAGCAGGCCGCGGACCGCACGGAAATCCTGATGATCCCGATCAACTATGGCGACATCGATTACTGGGGAACGGACCTTTCGTTCCGTGCCGGACTGCTGCGCAATCTGCAGCTCGGCGGCAGCTACAGCTACATCAACAAGGTGTATTACGACGACGTCGACGGCAAGGGCGCGCTTTCCCTCAATGTGCCGCAGCACAAGGCCTCGCTCTCGCTGCAGTACACCGAACCCGCGAGCGGCATTCAGGGAATGGCGCAATACCGCTTCATCGACGGATACCGGCTGAAGTCGGGCGTGTACGAAGGGACGATCGATCCGTACGGACTGATCGATCTCGGCCTCCGCGTTCCGCTCCCGATTCCCACGCGTCCGGACCTTCAGCTCTTCGTCCGCAACCTGCTCGATCACCAGCACGTCGAATTCGTCGGCGGCGGAAGGATCGGACGGCTGCTCACCGCCCGGCTGCAGGTGCGGATCTGACAGGATGCGGGAGGAAGCTGCAGGTGCGGATCTGACACGACGGGCGGGGAACGGAGGAATGAATGAGAAACGCAGCGGAGCAAGGCATGAACACGCGAAGCGGAAAGAACGCGGGAGGGATCAGGGAACTCGGCCCTGAGGTCGTCGGCTGGTGCGTGTACGATTTCGGCGCGGCGGTCTTCGCCACCTCGGTGATCACGGTCTTTTTCGGACCGTTCATCACGAACATCGCGGCTGCCGCCGCCGACGGTGCCGGCCTCGTGCATCCATTCGGCATCGCCGTGCATTACGGAGCGCTTTATCCGTATCTCATTTCGCTCTCCGTTCTCATGCAGATCCTGACGCTCCCCGTGATCGGCGCCCTGGCCGATTACACGCGCATGAAGAAAGCGCTGCTCACACTCAGCCTCGCCGGGGGCAGCGGCAGCGTCATCGCCATGCTGGCCGTCGGTCCGGAGGACTACCTCCTCGGCGGCCTGCTTTTTCTCGCGGGCAATCTCTGCTTCGGTGCGTCGGATGTGCTCTACAACGCCTTCCTGCCCGATGTCTGCGCTCCTGAAAACAGGAACCGGGTCTCCAGTTTCGGCTGGGGACTCGGTTATCTGGGCGGCGGGGTGATGCTCGTCCTGCAGTACCTTTTCCTGGCGAACGCTGAGCTGCTCGGCCTCGGCGAGCTGGATGCCACACGCATCGCTCTCGCGAGTTGCGGCATCTGGTGGCTGCTCTTCGGCGGATTCGGTCTGTCACGTCTCCGCAGGCGCGAGGCGGCGCGCAGACCCGCCGGTCAGGGACTCCTTCTGCTGGAAGGATTCCGTGAACTGAAACACACCGTGCGCGGACTGCGGCACTATCCGCATACGATGCTGTTCCTCGTCGCATTCCTGCTCTACAGCGACGGCATACAAACCGTCACCTCCATATCCACCCAGTTCGGCCAGGAGGAAATCGGTCTCGGCGTGCGGGATCTCGCGGAGATCATCCTCATCGTGCAATTCGTCGGTGTGCTCGGCGCCTGGTTGTTCGACCGCATCGCCCGCCGGCTGGGCACGAAACGCAGCATCCTGCTGTCGCTGGTCGTGTACATTCTCATCACACTGTACGCGTACGGTCCGCTGCAGACAAAACTCGATTTCTACATCATGGCCTCCGTCACCGCACTCGTGCTCGTCGGCAGCCAGGCGTTGAGCCGGGCCGCGTTCTCGCGCATGATTCCCGCCGGCCGCGAGGCCGAATACTTCGGCATCTACGAAATCAGCGAACGCGGCACGAGTTGGCTCAGTCCCCTGTTTTTCGGCCTCGCGCTGCAGTACACCGGCAGCTACCGCATCGCGGTGCTCTCCCTCTCCGCGTATTTCATCGTGGGCTTCGTGCTGCTGCTGTTCGTGAAGTTCGCCCGCGCGGAAGCGGAGGCCGGCAGCCATGAGCACGAGGCGGAACCCATCCCGGCACAGCCCCGTGCGGAAGCGGATACGGGCAGCCCTGAGCACGAGGCCGAGCCGATCGCGGCGCAGCCCCATGCAGGCGAACCGGTCATTCCCTCCCACACCTGATCTAAGTCGTCGAGAGGGACGGAGGTCCGCGCAGCCGCGGGCTCACTCCCGCGGTTGGACGACCGCGGCGGGCACGATTTTCGCGAGCAGGAATCCTGCGCAGCATCGCGCCTCTCCCGTTTTCCCGTCCACACCCGTTTTTCCGGCTGTTCCGCTTCTCCCCCCGGCACGCAACACCCGCCCGATTGTTTCGTATATTCTAATATTCTGTTCCCTATTTCCCAGGCACAATCGGACAGGCGAGCATCCATCCTGCCCACTGGAGGTATTCATGAACACGATCCGCCGCTGGCATGTCTCAGCCATACTGGCCTGCATCATGCTGCTGGCAGGTGCGGCCGGGAATCCGCGTGCACACGCACAGGACAGTGAAACGACAATCTCACCTTCGACGACGCAGAAGGTGTATTTCGGAATCGAGATCAACAGCGTGCTTTGCGGCTACGGCGAGATTCGCCTGTCGGAGGAAGAGTACGATGGCAAGCGCGTCATCCTGCTCGACGAGGACTTGCACATGATGCTCACCGCGCTGGGGAGCAAGTTCGATACAAGGCAGCGCTCCCAGTATCGCATCGATCAGGCAAGCGGGAATTTCGTCTGGCACAAGAACGAGATCGAGCAGGGGGAAATACATCTCGGCGCCACCTACGTCGTCCGCGACGGCGAGGCGGTGTACACGGCAATCGGCGAGGACAAGGAGGAACGCATCGCCCTCGCCCCCGATGTCAAGCTGTCGAATCCGCTGTTCTACGAATATCTTTTGAAGGACTTCGCTGATCCTACCGTGAAAACCCGCGACTACCGCGAACTCGACGTGCGCGAGGGACAGGTCAGAGATCTCACCGTCACGCGATTCGAGGACGAGGAGCTGGAGCTGACGGGACGCAGCTGGAAGACCCTGGTGTTCGAACAGGTGGATAAAGCGACTGCGCTCACCGTCCGTTTCTGGATTGACCGCGGAAGCGGCGAGTTCGTGCAGGCGCTGGTACTCGGGCGGAAGATATTCCGGACCGACGCATCCGTGATAAAGAAGATCCAGATCGCGGACCTGAGTCCCTCCCTTCTCGTGAAAACCAATAAGAGCATCGCCGACGTCCAGGGCATCACGTCGATGAAAGTACGGGCGAAGCTCAAGCCCGTCGGGATGCGTCTGAGCGTCGCCGCGCTGAACCTGCCCGGGCAGGTTTTCGAAGGCACGGTCACCGACAACGCCGTCGAAGGCGTGTTCACCATCAGCCACACGCGGTACGACGGCGCGAAGGCCCCGCCGTTTCCGGCGGATTTCTCGGGCCGGCCCGAGCTCGCCGCCCATCTCACGGCGGGGAAGTTCTGCGAATCGGATGACCAGATCCTTATTGATGAAGCACAGAGGATCACCGCCGGCGCGACGAACGCGTGGGATGCCGCACGGCGGCTCTGCACATGGGTGGCGGAGAATATCAATTACGCGATCCCCGGCGGAGGATCCGCGCGCAAGACCTATGACAGCCGCGCGGGCGAATGCGGCGCGCACTCGCTGCTGCTCACCGCGTTCTGCCGCGCCGTGGGCATTCCCGCGCGCGTGGTATGGGGCTGCATGTACGTGCCCGGTCACGGCGGCGGCTTCGGCCAGCACGGGTGGAATGAAATCTACATGGGCGAGGCGGGCTGGATTCCGGTCGACGCGACGGCCATGGAAATCGACTTCGTGGATTCAGGACATCTGCGCATCGCCGAACTCGAGGGACTCACCGTCGCGCTCAATGCCGAGGAATTCGAGATCCTCGACTATCGGCTCGCCGACACGCCGTCGGCACCCGAGGCGGCACAGCGCCTCCTGCCTTACCTCGGCACGTATGGCGGCGAAGACACCGGCGGAAAGGCATTCAAGGTGGTCGAGCAAAACGGCAAGCTCGCGATCGAATTTCCCGGCCAGGTACTGCTGTTCGGCGATCCAGACGCAAACGGCATGTGGCCCTGTCAGCTCTCGGCGAAGCTGCACGTGTCCTTCGACATGGCGGAGGACGGCAAGGCGCTGGCGCTGAAAATTTTCGAGCGGCAGCGCATGCCACGAAAGGATATCGTGCAGCAGATCCCCGACGATACGCCCGACGCGTACCGCGCACTGCTCGGCACCTACACGCTGCCGGGCGCGAACGTCACCTTCGACATCGCGTACCAGGACGGGGAACTCCGCCTGCTCGAACCTCGCGGCGGTGTACACCCCCTGCACTTTTCCGAGCAAGGCGGGTACTGGCAGAACGACGGCGACAGCAGGCGCGTCACGTTTGAAACCGGCGATGCCGGCATCGTTCAAGCCCTGAACGGTACCTTCATCACGCGGATCGAGAGGAAGGAGCCGTAGGTCTTCTGACAGAAACAGGAGCGCGCGCGTGGACGGGGTGTCGCATGTGTGCAAAAAACCGGCGTCATACCGGCGCTGACGAGTTCATCCTTGCGTGACAGACGACGCCTGCGGCGCGGGCACGATTTTCGCGATCAGGAATCCCCCGAGCAGCGCGCCGACGAACACGTCGATGCCCTCGCTGACGATGAACGGCAGGGGGTAGCTGTACCAGATCCAGTAGCTGATGCTTATCGACAGCCATGCGAAGAGTCCGAGCAGCGAGAGAAGCAGCGCGCGCTTGAGGAAGGATCCCGCCAGCGCGGCCGCGATGAAGGCCGCGAGCAGCGCGGCGAGAACGTTGCTGATCAATTCGTTAATGAGCATCGATGCCGGCATGGGCTCGCCACCGAGCGGTTTGTAGACAAGAAGACCGGCAGGTCCGGATTTATATTTCGCAGTCCAGGCGGCTTCCTCTTCCGGGGTGGGCTCCCTGCTCATGTCCCAGCCGGGAAAGAAGTACAGCCCCGCCTCGGGCAGATTGCCGCGAAGGTCCGCGAGTACTGCGTCTTCGTTCGGAAGCATCGAGGTGCCCGCCATTCCGACTCCGAGGAACATGTGCGCGACCGCGCTCCAGACGAAAATGAGGATACCCGCAAGCAAACCGGCTAGCAAGATGCGTTTCATGGTCGGATCCTTTCTTCACGTGATGGACTGCGTCAGGGGAAGATTGATCCGTGAAAATGCGCAAATCACATCACCGTGTCAAGGGTCATCCCGAAATTATCCGGCTGGTGAACAAGGTCACCGCGATACTATCGGTGTGATACAAAAAGCCACCCCGAGATTATCCGGTAGGTGAAAAAGGTCACCGCGATACTATCGGGGTGATGAAAAAAGTCACCCCGAAATTATCGGGGTGACGTTGTGAAGTTCAATGTGGAGCGAAGCGGGCGGGCGTCAGGTCCCGGCAAACGCGCGCGGCTGTATGTCGTCCGCTTCGATGATCTCGATTCTGTCCCCGTCGAAGCGGAGCTGCGGGATCCGGCCCGTCCTGATCAGGTATTCCTCGACATGTTTCCACCGACGGATCGATTTCTCCACATCGTCCAGCGTCTGTCCCTCGCGCACATTCCTCGCTTTCCCGAGCATCTCGGCGACCTCCGGCTCGAGCGTTCCGGGAAGGATCACGAGCGTGATCGTCCGCTGTCCGGCATCGAGCATTTCCCGCGCGGCTTCGCGGATGGCGTCGATCATGTCACCGCGCACGGCAATCACATTGCGATCGATGGTGGGACCGGTGATCCGGTAGACTTCGTCGAACTCCGGCATGTGGGGATAGGTGTTGAAGACGAAGGCGATGTTCCCATCCGGATCGATCGCACCCTGGTAGATTCCTTCGGGAATCCGTTCGTCTCCGAAGCTGATCTTGGGTCCCGTCGGGAAGGAGCGGTAGAGCTCGCCCTTGATTCCCGGGACCAGCTCGCCGTCGTCGCCGCTGCGGCTCCAGATGGCGATGCTCCGGTCGTACTTGAACACCACGATGGCATGCTCGCCCGGAGGCGGAATTCCCTTCGCAGCCGCGATGCCCGCGATCGAGAGAAAGAATGCGAGGAGAAGGATACTGCGCTTCATGTCAACCTCCTTGGAAATGGAACGTCGCACTCCGGCCGCCTGCGGTACTCCGCGATGCGATGAATGTGGAGGCCGGACGCCGGTATCGAAGGGGCTGATCAGCTGCCTGTTTGTGAGGGCGAAAGTAACAATAGGTATGCAATAACGGTGCCAGAATATCCTGCACGATTCCGCTGCTGGGAATGGTCCCTGCACGCGGGATTGGCGATTACCTCCTGGTTGCGTCGCGGACCGGTGGAATACATCCGCGCCAGGTGTGAAGCGCTTCAACACCGGCGTGATCATTCTGCACGTGCGGAAAGCGGGAACCTCTCCGCCCCGGAATCAGATGGACTTTTCCTCCTTGCGGAATTCCTTCCGGATTCCCTCGATGACGTCATGCCGGCGCAGATGTGCGTCGTCGCGCGCGAAGGCGCGGAGCGCGGCGTAGTGCATCACGTTGACTATACCGGCGCCGGTGATTTCATACTGCGCCGCGATGTCCTTCCAGTCCAGCGCGTCCTCGGCGGGCAGCGCCGTCGGAACGCATCCCTGCCAGAGCTTCTGCCTTTCCGCGACATTCGGCATCGGGAAGTGGATGATGCTCTGGAAGCGGCGCAGGAAGGCGTCGTCGATGTTGTTCTTGAAATTCGAGGCCAGGATCAGCAGCCCGTCGTACTCCTCGATGCGCTGCAGCAGGTAGGCGACCTCCTGGTTGGCGTACTTGTCGTGCGCGCTCTGCACGGACGTACGCTTGCCGAAGAGCGCGTCGGCCTCGTCGAAGAAGAGGATCCAGCCCTTGCGCGCGGCGCGGGAAAAAACCCATTCGATATGTTTCTCCGTTTCTCCGATATACTTGGAGACGACCTGGGAGAGATCGATGCGGTACACCGGGAGGTCGAAGGCCGCGCCCAGCAGCGTGACGGTCAGGGTCTTGCCCGTGCCCGGGGGACCGTAGAACAGCACGCGGTATCCGGGCGGGATTTTCTTCGACAGCACGGTGTCGGCAAGGATCTTCGCATTGTGTTCCATCCAGAGACGGATGTCGAGCACCTGCTCCATCGTGCGGGGATGCAGCACCAGATCGCTCCACTCCATCCGGGTCGTAATGCGGCGCGCGGGGAATTCGCTGCTGTAGACGGGCGACGCCTCCTTGCCGACGAGGATCTTCTCCAGCCAGTCCTCGTCGGGCTGCAGGCGTCCGCTCATCGCGGGCTCGCCGTCCTTGAGATACTCCAGCCGCAGCAGTCCGTGCCGCGCGAGCGCCGCATCCTCGCTGAAAAGATGCTGCGCGCCGAGCCGGGCGGGAATGTCCATGCCGGCCAGCAGGAACAGCGCCGTCTCTCCCGTCGCCAGCATGGCGCGATGCTGCTGGCCCTTGACGCCGCCGAACTCCGGGAACTCCCCTCCCTCCGGCAGCGCCTCGGCCATGATGCGCTCGAAGAAGCCGGGCTGCAGGCGCGGCGCGATCGCGAGCAGGAGAATGCTCTTCTCCTCGACGGAAAGCGGCCCCGGCAGCTGCAGGCAGGCATCGGCGTCGATCCACCGCGGATCGTGCGCGCAGTCGGTCAGGGAAAACGCCTGCCGGCGGAAGTACGCTTCGAGGCGCCGCAGCAGCAGGTCGCGCAGCAGCTCGAGCGCGTCGGCGAAGGGTGAGTGACCGGTCGTATGAATCATAGGTTGATGAAGATACTATTTTTCCGGCTTGTCTTCACAGTCGAGATCGATGGGTACGTTGAACGGATCGAGGGCCTTGCTCTTCGCCACCGCGGCGGCCTTGCGCGCGACTGCGTCCGCGTCGTGCATGGCCTGCACGTGCGCCGTCAGTCCGTCCTTGCAGCCCGTGTAGGTGATCGGGAGCGTCACCGTGCCGTTGTAGGTCGAGAAGGCGGTCACATGCTCCTGCTCGTGCGGCGCGATCCTGCCGTCGATCACCGCGCGGACGCGATCCTGCTGGCACTGCGTGAGACCGTCGGGAACGTCGGGCAGCGTGACGTTGGTGGAGACGCTGTACGTGATGACGAGCGTACCGGTGACGGTGAAACAGTCGCCCCCGCCGCAGCCCGTGCAATCCTTCGCGGGCACGCCCTTGAGATTTTTCGTCGTGCCCACGCCCTCGTCGAATTTCGCGTCGGTCTTTCCGTGCACGGTGACGGATTTCCCCAGCAACGTCATCATCGTCGCGGGACGCGTGGTGGTGAAATCGGGCAGACTCTCGGGCTGCATCACCTCCTCTTCCCGCTGGGCTGCCGCCTTCTCGGCCTCGGCTCCGGCGATCTCCTTCGCCGGTTCTCCCGGCATCCCGCCCTGCGGCGCTGCGCCCTCCGGTGCCGCGGCCTGCGCCGGCGGCTGCGCGCCTTCCTCTTCCGGGGACAGCTGCACCGTGTCACCTCCGGAGCGTTGCTGCACGACATGCGTGAGTTCGTGCGCGAGCAGCTTCCGGCCCTTCACGCCGTCATCGAAATGCCGTCTGTTCACGACGACGTGATTGCGCCAGGTGAAGGCCTTCGCGCCGATGTCCTTCGCGGCCATGCTCGCCTCGTCGTCGCGGTGCAGCCGCACGCCGGCGAGTCCCGTGCCGAGCCGGCGCTCGAAAAAGGTGCGCGTGCTCTCGCCGAGCGCCTCGCCCTTCGCCTCGATGCCGTTCATGTACCGATGGAAAAACGGTCCGGAACCTTGCGACTTGCCCGCGGTCCGCGACTTCTGCGCAGTCCGTGTCCGCCGTACTTTCCGCCTCGCGTTGTTTGTTCTCATCGTGTCCTCGCAATTCTGATGGTTCGGTTTGCCTTCGTTTCAATTCATGTTTCGCACATGCCGCGCGGTCAGGCCTTGAAGAGCTTGACCCGCGCGACGCCCGACAGCGCGCGCACGCGGCCGGCCTGTTCCGGGGTGAACAGCTTTTCGCCCGCTGCGTTCTTCTTCGCATCGCTCAGCGCCTGGTAGCTGCGGAAAGCCTGCTGCTTGTCGAGCAGCCGCAGCAGCTGATGTGCCTCGGCGATCGGCGCGGCGAGATCGCCGATCTCGGGCACGGCCGCCATCTGCGCGACGGTCGCCTCCGGGAGATAGACGGGCGGAGGAGGAGGCGCGCCCTCGAGGTGGTAGGATTCGGGCGTCTGCTCCACCGGATTCGGCACGGCGGTCTTCAGTATCTGCTGCTTGTGTTCGAATGCCGCGCCCTTCTTCTCGAGAATCCAGGCCTCGCATTGCATGGCCTCGGGCACGTGTTCTTCCGCCCGCGCGATCGCCGCCTTCGTCTCGGCCTGCTGATCGCCCTTGTCCTCGAAGGCCTTGCGCAGCGAAGCCGCCTTGTTGCGCGAGATGTACTTCGGACGCACGCTGTACTCGACGATCGCGCCGGAATCCACGGCCGCCTTCACTGTCGATTCCACCTGCGACTCGTGCTGGTGATTGCCCTGGCGCGAGAGCGGGGTCATGTTGTACCACTGCCCCTTGCCGCCGAGGTTGTGGTTGAGCAGGTGTCCGCGGATGTAGTAGCTTGCGCCGTCCGCCTGCCGCCGCAGATTCAGCACGTCGTAGATGTCATGCGCCGTCCGCGTAGGAAGGGTGCCGGGTTCGAACTTGCCTTTCGCCAGTTTGAATCCGCGCGCGGATTTTCCGAAGGTCGTCGCGCCCGCGCTGGGCGGATCGTGCTCGATCTCGGATTTGTCGACGCCGCCCACGTCGCCGAAGAGCAGCGCCGTGTGCTTCGCCAGGTCGTCGAGCATGGCCTGCACATCCTCGACCTTCTTCGCCTTGCTCGCCTCCTTCTCCTCCTCGGTCGCGCCCTCGAGCTTTTCCCGACGTTTCTTGTCTATTTTCTCCGCGATCACGAGCGCCGCGTCGCGCGCGGTGACTTTCTGTGGCTCGGTCTTCGCGTCGATCGTGACGAGCTTGATGAAACCGGCGTAGGCCGTGGGATTGCTTGCCAGCATGAGCGTGGGACTCTCTTCCGAGCCCGTGAAATACAGGCGGTGCTGCGCGCCGTCCCCGCCCGCGAAGCGCCGCTCGAGTCCGAGCCAGCGTCGAATCGCGCCCGCGATTTTCTTTCCGATGTCGCGCAGGGTTTCGAGGAATTTCGCGCCGAGTGTGAGCGCCTTGTCGATCAGCCAGTCGATGGCGGCGTCGACCTTCGCGCGCAGCGCGCCGACGATCTCGGCGATCTTGCTGCCGATGCGGCCGAGTCCGACCTGGTTCGCGAGGAAACCGATGACGATGGGGATGCCGCGCGCGAGCGTGCGCTCGAGGAAATCCGCGGCGACGCGGATGTTGCCGGATGCGATCTCCGCTATTCCCTGCACGAAGGAGTTGACGATTTCCAGGAGCTGCCTCAGGTATTCGATGAAGGACTGTATCGCGCGGTAAAGCGCGATGGCGCTGTTGATCACCGCCATGATGCCGGTGGGATCGAGCATGCTGAGCAGCTTGGTGACCACGGCCGTGATGATCTTCTCCATGATCCAGCCCTTCGCGGCGTCGAGCACGAGCGTCCAGAGATTGCTGAGCTTCTCCTGGATGTACTCCCAGATCGCGACGGGACCGCGTTCCATCACGTCCTTGATGAAACTCCACACGCCTTCGAGCTTGTCGATCATTGAACGGATCCTGTCGACCTTCTCCTGTCCGATTTTCTCGGCGAGTTTTTTCCACACTTTCGCCATGATCTGCTCGAGCGTGATGCCGAGGATCTGCATGATGAGCTTGAGGATGCTGCGGAAGCTGAGATCCTCGGGCCGCTCGATCCCCAGCTGGCCGAGCTGGTGGAAGAACCAGTCCGCGAGTCCCCCCAGCAGATGCGACAGGATGTTGTCGAAGAACTGGATGAAGCCCTGCTTGATCGCGCGGAGGAGGTTCTTGAGGAAGCCGATCGGATCGCGCTTGACCGCATCGATCACGGCCATGACGCGGTTGATGATCTGCGTGATGAGATCGATCGGGAAGTTCATCACAATCATCAGCACCTCGATCACGATGCGGATAATCTCGACGATGAACGCGATCAGACGGAGAATGGGCTTCGCGAAGGTCTTGACGATGCGGCCGAACGCGGCGATGGGATTGAGGAAGTCGGTCCAGTCCATCGACTCCCACAGGCTGGTGAACAGCCCGACGATGTAATCCCAGGTGAAATTCAGACGCTTGACGGCGGCGGTGATTTTCTGCGTCGTGCGGTCGATGGCGCCGCTCTCCTTCATCTGGCGGAACTGTTCCTCCCCGCCGTCCATCAGGCTCATGAACCCGTGAATCAGGTTCTCCGCGTTGCGCGGCACCCTGGCGCCGGTGAAGACATCCTTGCCGAGGATCACGGTGATGAGGAAATATCCGCGCGTGTTGTGCGCGAAGTCGGAGAGCCGGCGCAGCAGGGCGTCTTTCAGGATCTTCAGCAGCGCGATGACGGCGTCTTCGATGAAGTCCACCACCCGCGTCACGGGACGCCGGAAATTCTCGACGATCATCAGGAACGTATCGATCGGATGGAGCAGGGAATCGAAGGAAAGCTCCTCCCAGATGTTCGTGAAGGCCTGCCCGATGTCCGACACCGTTGAAGTGACGACGTCGATCGCGCGGTCGATCCACGCGACGCACTTTTGGTAGATGCCGTTCTCCATCATCTGCGCGCGGATCTGCGCGCCGCGCTCGCCGAGCACGGTGAGTCCCGCGTTGAGGATGTTCGCGCCAGTGCGCGGGACGGATTCCTTCGTGACGGGATTCTCGCCCAGCACGACGCAAAGCAGGTCGAAGGCGTTTGGGAAATGCGTCTGCACGAACTGCACGACGTTGGCGATAGCGATATCCTTTACCATCGTGAGGAAGGTCGTGCCGCAGTCGACGGCGAACGTGACGATGTCGCTGACCACGCCTTCGAAGAGTCCGGCGATGCGCTGGATCACGCCGTCGGGATCGCCCACGTCGTCGAGACTGAGACTGTCCCAGAAATTCTCGAAGCGCGTGCCTACGCTTTCGATCAGCGTGATGAAGCTCACGACCGCGCCGAGCAGGAAGGCCGCGACGGGCGCGGTCGCCTGGAAATAATCCAGCACGGAACGCACGGTGCTGTTGCCGAAGGGAATGAGATCGAGCACGCCCGCCAGCAGCGCTTCGCCCGTGCGGGGAACGGACTCCCCGGTGATCGGATCGTACTGCAGGATCACGCGCAGCAGCTTGTAGCCGGGAATCTCCATCACGAAATCGCGGACCTTGCCGAGCAGCCAGTCCTTGGCCGCGTCGATGCCCTGCTCGATGTAGCCGGCCACCTCGCTCACCACGTCCGTCACGGCATCCCAGGCGTCGCCCAGCCACGAGGCCTGCAGCATCGCGGGACGCGAGGGAGCGACGCGCCGCACGCCTTCGGCGATCGCGCTGCGCTGCACGGGCGGCGCTTCCTCCGCCTCTTGTCCTGCATCCTCGGCCGCGCGCTGGACCTCCTCTTCCTCCTCCTCGCGTCCTGCGCCTTCAGCCTTGCGCTGGACTTCCTCTTCCTCCTCCTCGCGTTCCGTGCCGTCGGCCGCGCGCTGGACCTCCTCTTCCTCCTCCTCGCGTTCCGCGCCGTCGGCCGCGCGTTGGACCTCCTCTTCCTCCTCCTCGCGCTCCGTGCCATCGGCCGCGCGCTGGACCTCCTCTTCCTCCTCCTCGCGCTCCGCGCCGTCGGCCGAGCGCTGGAGTTTCTCCTCCTTTTCTTCTTTTTCAGAAGGTTCCTCCTCCCCTGTCTCCTTGCGCTGGGCCTTGAATTTCTCACGGCGCAGCTCGCGCAGAGTGCGCGGCTCCGTATCCGTCTCGACGTTCGCGGGATCGCGCAGCGTGCCTTCCATGATGGCGAGGGGATTGAAGAAGCCGTCCCACTGATCCGGCGCGTGCGTCTGTTCCTGGATCTCGCCGCCGAGGTTGTCCGTCCCGGCCGTGTTGCCGTTCACCGAGACTATCCTTCCGCCCTCGCTGCGCACGACGATGCCGAAATGCGAGCGCAGCTTGCGGTAGGCGATGTCCCCGGTCTTGGGCATGTATCCGGGAGGATAGGCCGCCTCGGGCTTGATCACCGATTCGCCGATCCGCCATTTGGGCATGGGCACGCCGGCCTTGTTGAGGCTCCAGAAGACGAAGATGCCGCACCAGCTCGGCATGGCGTCGCGCAGCTCCCGGTTCTGCGGATCGTTCTGGTTCGGCACCTGGCCCATCGCCTTCGCCTTCTTTTTGATGTGGCCGCGCCAGACCGTCCCACGCACGCCGGTCGGCGCGTCGACGATCTTGTCCTTGCCGAAGGTGGTCTCGAAGAATTCGACGAGCCGTTCCCAGCCGACGCGGTTGCCCTCGGCGTCGGTCTTGTTGGCGATGACTTTTCCCTGCTCCGCCTGCGCCAGCGTGACGGCCTGCTCGAGCTGCGGCGCCGCGGCTGCGCGCTGCGCGATGCCGGCCGCGCGCTGCACGATGCCGGGTGCTCGCTGTGCGATGCTGGTTGCGCGCTGTGCGATGCCGGTTGTGCGCTGTGCGATGCCGGTTGTGCGCTGTGCGATGCTGGTTGCGCCCTGCACGGTTCCCTGCGGTGAAGCCGCGGATCGTGCGGTTTCGTTGTGACGGATGGCGCTGCGCTGAACGGGAGTGAAGCTGTGAGCCGATGGGGATGGACGCACGGCGCTCGCGCCCTGCTGGATGGTGTGCGTCAGCTCGTGGGCGAGGAGGGATTTCCCGGCGGACGAATCGGGATCGTATCGCCCGCTGTTGAAATAGATGTCGCTGCCGTAGGTGAACGCATGCGCGTGGATCGAGCGCGTCATCTCCTGCGCCCGTCCGTCATGGTGTACGCGCACTCCCGAAAAATCAGCCCCGAAACGGTCTTCCATGAAACCGCGGGTATTCTCCGGCAGTGCCTCTCCTCCACCCTGCGCGTTCCGCAGCGTATGTTCGAATTCCCTGTTCGCGAGAGGGGGACCCCGGCCGCTCCGCTGAACGATATCCGAATGATGCATCGAGATATTCTTCCGCATCAGCCGAGGCTGCGCGCAGGCGCAGCGGTCGCCGAAGACGCCAGGAGCTGACGCGACATGCACCGATTTGACATCCGGTGATGCGGCGTGCACGCGCCCGGCATCTTCGTCTTCGAAGCGCCGCACGGTGTTCGTTCGCTTCGCCTGCACGACCGGCTCTTCCCGCTCCTCCTCGACATTGTCTTCCTTGCGCGCGATGAGTGACTGTTCCCCGTCGAAGTTCGATGCCGCGGTTTCCAACTGATGCGTCGGTGAATCCGGCATGCTCATGACGCGGTCGGCGGTGGACTCCGCCTCGCGCTCGAAGGGATCCCCGGGCATGCTCACGCTCAGACGCGCCTGCACCGGGGTGGGAGAAAAAAAACTTGTCTCGGCGGATTCGCTTGCGCGTGCATGGGAGCCGCCGAAGAACGTCGATCCCGCGGCGCGGCGCTGCACCTTCACTGCGGGCTTGATCGTCTTTTCGGCGGTTGCGAACATGATGTGATTCCAAAGTGCCTGCTGTTACCAGTCCACGACGAGCATGCGGCCCATCCAGGGAAGACGGATGATCGAGTACTGCCAGGGCACGAACTGCAGCAGGATGTCCTGCGCCTCGCCGCGCACCGCGATCCGCCATGCGTCGTCCTCGCGTCGGAGCCGGCCTTCGCGTGTGAGGAAGGCCGCGCGGAGGCCGTCCGCGCTCACGTTGTGCAACCGGTTCCAGTGACCGATGACCGCCCGCAGCAGGCTTTCCGCTTCCGCGCGCTCGGGGTCCGTCAGCGTGATGGCTGAGTCGCAGGAATCGGCGGGCTCGAGCCCGGAGAGAATTTTCGGGAGAAGCAGCTCCCATTCTCCGGCTTCGGTACCGCCGGTGGCGAGATGGTGCAACAGCATCGGGAGACGTGCCGCGTCGATGAGCGTGCCGTTGTCGCGCCTCGCCTCCACGGCGGTGAAGAAGCGCGGGAGGAAGCCGGCCAGCAGCACGAGTCCCGCGTTCGCGGCGAAGGCGGCCTCCGGCTGCGGTACCTCGGCCGGCGCGATTCGATCCGGGTGATGCGCGGGAACCGCCGACGGATGCTCGTCCACACGGGACGGAATATCCTTCCACGAAGCGTCGATCGACGCAAGCGCATCGGCAATGATATCCGGCGGCATGCCGCGCACCGGCGAGGCCGTATCCTGCCGGGGAGGAGACGCGATGCGCAGCCCTTCCAGCATGATGCGAAACACCTCGCGTGCATCGGTGAAGGGAATTGTGATGGCCGGCATGACGCGGCGGAGCAGCGTCTCGAATTCCACCGCGTGGAAACGGGTGTGAAACTGCCGCAGCACGGTGACGGTGCGTTCCAGCCAGAGCCGCCAGACGGAGGGCGCGACAGCCGTCGCGCTGCCGATGAGGGGAAACAGCGCTTCGATGCCCAGGGCGGAAATCCACCGCTCCAGCGCGGGCGGGTACTGCAGCAGCCGCAGTGCGCGCAGTGCCGTGACCCGGTCCTGCGCGGCCTCCTGCCGCAGCATTTCAAATCCCTGGTCGAGACTGTCGCGCGTCGCTCCGTCCGGCAGCATTCCGTGCCGCAGGTATTCGACGGCGATGGACTGCAGCCGCTCCTCCCGCGTCAGCGTGCGCGGCACCGCGCGGAGCGCGTCGCGGAGTCCTTCGCGCATGGCATCGCGGATGCTCGCTCTCCTGATTCCATGCCCGTCCGCCGTCCATGGTAATGCCTCGAGCCGCAGGTCGATCTCCAGCCGCGGGAGGAGGACGTAGAGATCCGGCGGACAGAGTTCCGTCGCTACACCGTCGAGCTCCTCGAGCAATTCTTCCACACACCACTCGCGGAGATGCCGCTCCACCGGAGTGGCCGCGTCGGCGGACAGCGCGATGTCGACCGTGACGCGATGGGCGATATGCGTCCTGCCGTCGAGTGTCACGGAATGGACTGCACGACTTTCAGCAGCGCCTTCAGCATCTTGATGTACTGCTTTTTCGCGGCCTGCGTGTTCGTGATTTCCTGCAGCTCGCGCTCGATGTCCTGCGCCAGTTCCGCGATCACCGGCTTCTCCGTGTTGTTGAACGGCGGCGCGTCGGTCGCCCACGGCTGCAGCATGGATTTGAGTTCCTTCGTGAACGCGTCGAGCGTCGGGATCGGCTGGCCGTCGATGTCCCCCTCCTGCACGCAGGCGTAGTACATGAGCACGTCGTGGAGGATGCGGAACAGCATCAGGTGCGGCGTTCGACCGCGCTTGAGCTGCATGATGCGCTCGTGCAGTATCGACATCCATTCGACGATCAGCGTGACGGGAAGCATGTCGTGCAGCTTCAGGCTTTGATCGGGCTGCGGCAGCGGGAGGAGGTTCGGAACCTGTCCGAGGAAAATCGCCTTCGCGGTTTCATAGGGCGGGAATTGCTCGATGAACTGATCGGTGATCGTCGCGTCCAGCTTCGTGAATGCCTCGACCAGCAGGCCGAGATCCAGGCACGGCATCTCTCCGGTCGGCGCTTCCAGCGTGACGGTCTTCGTCGCGGTGGACGGCGGACAGGGTTCGTTGACAGCGGTGAGCGTGACGACGAAGGTGCCGCCCGTCTTGTAGTCGTGTCGCGGCTGGGCTTCGGTGGACGAATTTCCGTCGCCGAAGTCCCATTTGAATGACGAGGCGAATTTCGAAGTGTTGGTGAACAGGACCGCGGTCGGTGCGGTCGGCGTCAGAGCGAAACTGAAGTCCGCGACGGGCGGATGGAAGAGCTGCACCTGCGTGGATGCGCTCTGGCCGTGTACCGTGTAGGTCAGCGTGACGGTCCGCGGCTCCGCCTGTCCCATCGTCGCCTGGGCGGGAATGAAGGCGAAGCTGCCGTCCGCCTGCGTGACGATTCCGCCGGCGTCGCTCACAGCCTGCCCTCCCGCGGGCGCGACATGGACGAGATACGCGGTGCCGTCCGCCGCGCAGAATGTCTTTCCGTCGATCGCGATCGTCGGTTCCGCGCCCTCTTCCGAAGGCAGGCAGATGAAGTTCATCGGAGGACAATCGGATGCGCAGATGTACGGCAGGTAGAAATCCGCGATGACGGTGCCGTCGGGAATTTCCGCCGCGAGTTCCAGCAGCGCCTTCCCGGTGGCCGCATCCTCCTTCCGCAGACTGCCGAGCAGCGCGTCGAGCATGATCGAGGAGGCGTCCTTCACCGAGGAAATTTTTTCCGTTGCACTGATGGCGGATCCGGACGCGGCCACGGTCCCGATGCCGCTCGCCTCCGCCATCGCCCTGCCCGCGGCGAAACCGCTCCTCGCGGCTGCTTCGGTGTTTCGGGTGAACTCCGTCCGCGCGAACTCGGCGACATTCGCGGTGATCGCGCGCCGAGCGGCTTCCGCGTCATGGTAGACGATGATGAAGGTGCCGCCCATCGGCACGCCGGCCTTGTGCTGCACACCGCTGTGCAGGAACGCGTACATCGCGAAGGTCAGGCTCTGGATGTACAGCATGTAGCGGTGCAGGAGACTGCGGTAGAGTTCGCGGAAGAGCTGCGCCTTGCAGAGACGAATGATCGAATCGAGGTGCATGCGGTATTCTGCGATCTGCGGGAATTCCGTGGGAGTGATGTCCGCTGCGCGCCGCAGCAGTTCGGTGGCGACCATGACGGCATCGTCCATGGCGTCTGCGAGCTGCTCCACCTGCAGATCGATGATGCCCTTCGGCAGATACTCATGGATTTTCTCCAGGTAGTACATCAGCAGCGTCGGCGTGACGGGCTGCTCGGTGGTCGCCGCGAGCGAGAATGCGTGCAGCATGCTCTCGGCGCTGCTGTATGGCTGATCCTTCAGCGTCGCGTACCATTTGGAGAAGATCTCGCCGAAGGTTCCATCCGCGACGGTGAATGCGGGCTGCCGCGACAGGAGCAGTTCCGATACGAAGGCTGTACCGGCGGCGACGGCAGTCGCTGCAGGTGCGCCCGCGGTGGTGATCCCCGGTCGCGTTGCGGGAAGTTCGTGCAGGAAACGCGACACCTTCGCGATCAGGCAGCGCAGCTCCGCCGCGTGCGCGTCGTACTGCGTCTCGAGATCGCTGAAGAGGCAGAGGAATTTCCGCCAGTCCTCGGGACGCTCCGCGAGCGCGCTCGACAGATTGGCGATGCCGCTGCGGATCACCGATAACAGGGACCGGAAATCTCCGTTCAGCGCCACGACCTCGAACGGCAGACGGTTGCGCCGGCGGAGTTCGATGATCTGCGTGAGCGCGCTGCGCCAGTGTTTCCCGATGTGTCCCTCGACGCGGAGGAAGTTGTACGGTTCGAGATCGTACTGCAGCGGCGCGCGGACCCAGTCGTCGGACGTGTTGTATGAAGCGGCGTGATAGGAGAGGTTCGTGCGCCCCGCGCCGAGCCGCGCTTTCTTCCCGTTCCACAGCTCGAAGAGCGGAGGCGCGCCTTCGAGCACGTCGTAGTAGTACGGGATCGCCTTCACCGAGAGCGGCTCGGGACCGAGCGTACTGGGGGTGATGCGCAGCGGAAGCTGCTTCCGCCCCGCGGCATCCGCGGATATGGGGATGCGTGCGGAGGCCAGCATGCGCGCGATGCGCAGCAGCAGGCCGCGCAGCTCGTCGACGTAGTTCCGTCCGCAGCAGACCGCAGGCGACGGGTAGAATCCGTGACGGAATTCCTTGCCGGGATTCAGCGCGAGACCGAGCAGCAGGTGGCGGGGAAACAGGTCCTCGTCGGGACAGCAGACCGCGAGCGCGCTGTTGCACACGAGCCGCAGCTCGTCGTAGGCCAGCAGCAGGTCGCTCATCAGGTCGTAGTAATACTCCGCGTGAATGAACTGCTGCAGCCCGATCGTGCCGTCGGTGAGGAAAGCGAAACTGGCTTTCAACCCGGAAAACGGATTCAAAGGCATGCTGTCCTCGACCAGGGGACGCATCGCCTGGTACATCTTTGTCAGCGTCGCCTCGACCACGCCGAGGAAGCCCTGGTTCAGCGGGGAAAGGAAATTCCCGAGTATGAGCGCGGTGTTCGGCAGCGAGGTCGAAGGCACGTCGTAGCGCGGCATGCGCACGACGGGCCAGTCCGCACATTTCGGACCCGGGAGACTGAAACCTGTCTGTCCGGAGGTCCCGAGAAGGCCGGCGGCGTCCTTGACGTCGACCAGCAACGGACGGAAGGTGACGGTGACCGAGGCGCCCTTGTCGTCGCAGGAGTCGGGATCGCAGTTCTTGTTCCGTGCCTCCAGCAGCTCCACGAACACGAGCACGACCTTGTCCTTGAGAAATGCGGCTGTGAGTGGGATTTTCGCCGCGGCGCTCCCGGCCTCCGCCAGTTCGAAGAGCGGGAAGCGCTGCTTCTTCGTCGCGAGGTCCACGAAGCGGTCGTAGTAGCGTTCGCGCTCGGCCGAGTACTCGTCGTTGTAGAACGCGTAGGTCGTGGTCGGCATCGTCACGAGATAGCCGGACGAGGTCACGCCGCAGCCCTTGGTGATCGTCAGCGCGTCGCCCTGCGGTGACGGCTTGATTTCCAGTCCGCAGACGATACCGATCCCGATGAGGTTGGTCCGCGTCATGCGCTCCTGCTCGTCGAGATAGTCGAACATGTCGTTCAGATTGGCCGCCGTCAGCACCTGATCGGAGACGAACTCCGGATAGCGGGAAGGAATGGATGGTAGCATTGTGCCTCGATCTCTATATGCTCGTACTGTTCAGATAAATTCTGTTCTCGTCGTCGCCGTCGACGCAGTCATGCAGCGTCGCGCTGGGATACACGCTCTTGAGGGCGGCGAATTCCTTCAGCAGCGCGACCAGCTTCTGATGCAGCGGCAGCGCCTTCGGCTGCTCCTTGTTCAGCTCCTGCAGCCAGGCGCAGTACACGGTCTCGAAGGCCGCGAGCTGTTCGGCCGACACCCAGCAGATCTTCACCGCCAGATGCGCCGGCACTTCCTGCCTGATCGTGCGCTCGGCGAAGCGGCGGAAACGGATGCCCTGGTTCGCGAGCCCCTCCTCCCCGTTCAGCACGATCGTCAGGCGGTAGGAATAGGGATCGTCCTCCCCGCATTGCGCGCAGTCGGGGGGAATGCAGACCGGCAGCAGCGGATCGCCGTCGGGAAACGCCGGAGAAGGCAGGTTCCGCGGACGCAGCAGGATGTGCTCGACCACGAACACTTTTCCCTCGCCGCCCGAGCCGGCGTCGGGAATGCCGAGCAGCACGCGGATGCGCTGTTCGAGCCCGGAAATATTCCCGCTCACGCACACGCCCGCGGGATCGCGGTAGTTCAACGAGCGTCCGCGATTGCGCGACATGAATTCGAAGGACTGCAGGAAGTGGATCTTGTCCGTGATGAGCTGCTCGCCGGCCTTCTGCTCGGACCCGTAGGCGGTGTAGAGCATCAGCGCATAGTCGGAAAAACTTTCCGCGAAGCGCGCCAGCAAATGGTCGAGAAAGGCGTTGCGCCTTTCGGTGAAGCTCGCGGGCGTTTCGAGGAGTGACAGCAGATCGCTTTCCGTGACGCCGTCGTACAGCTCCGTGACGCCGCGCACCGTCTCCTCGGTGAAGACCGCCGGAAAGTATGTCCGTGTGATCGCGGCATCGGTGGAGAGCAGGTCCCGGAAATGATGGAGCTGCTGCAGGTACACCGACAGCAGATGTTCGAACACGAGGAGATACGCCTTCAGCTGACGCGTCTTTCCCTTGCGCGCGTCCGAAGCGGGTTCCGCGAGTCCGTGCCTTCCGACGCCGTAGGTGTCAGGCAGCGATTCCTGCAACGCCAGCATCGAGGCGTTGTCGACATGCGAGCCGCGGGGTACGGGGAAGTCGTTCTGCGCCTGGTCGAACTTCTGCTGTCCGCCGAGTCCCATCTGAAGCTGGAGGGCGTCGTTCAGCTCGTCCGCGTCGGGAAGGAAGGGCAGCTCGTTCTTGTACACCAGCACCTTCGACGCGTGGATGTAGAGCCGCGGCAGGTGACCGGGCGTGACCGCGAGTTCCCAGGGCTGCGATTCGACGAGCCTGCCGTCGGCATTGTAGCGCGCGAGCGTGAGATTGCTGACGGAGAGGATCCCCTCGATGTCCATCAGGATGTTGATGATGTCGGAAGAATACAATTTTGTCCGAAGTTCCGCCGCGTCCAGATCCTCGTTGCGGATGAAGCCGTGCTCGAGCTGCGGACCGTTGAAGATCTCCTCGGTCACGACATCCATGTCGAGCATTTCGCGCAGCGAATGGATCGGCACGACGGGATTGAAGTAATTGCCGATCTGCCAGTAGGCCTCGCCCAGCACTTCCTCGATGTCCGCGTCCGCCGCCATCGCGATGTCGGCGCAGAGCGCGACGTCCTGCACCGGCACGGTGCTGATCGTGCAGTAGTCCTCCGCGAGATTGCGATGCGCATGGAGGGAGGCGGTGGCGGAGGCGACCACGTCCGCCGCCTGCTTGAGCTGCGCGAGGTAGCGCGCGGCGACGCCGCCGGAAGTGGAATCGGAAAGCAGGTCCTTCAGCATGGCGAGGTCGATCGCCTTGCGGTCGTCGTCGCTGCGATACCATACGCGCACGGGCACGTTGGTGAGCGTGAAGGACTGCAGGGGCTGCGCCGGAGCGCTGCGGAACTGAATGTCCATGAACGCGAACAGCGGCTGGCGCAGCGCGCGGTACATGTCCGATGCGGGGACGTCCACGGCCTGTCCCTTGATCGCCGACAGTGCGTTGACCGTGACGGCGACGATCCCGCTCTCGGGCTTGAGGAGATCAGCCAGCGGCATGATCGCGTTCGCCGCGTCATGCCAGGGCGGGAAGCGCGTTTCCACGGTCGCCTTCGCGAGCCGCGTCCCGACGGTGAATGCGAGTGCCGAGAAAATCTTGCCGGAATTCAGGTCGCCGTTCACCGGATCGCTCTCGAGTTCGATGCGGACGTCGTCGAATCCGCGGATGTGGAAGGGATGCTCGGTCTTGCCGTACTGCAGCACGCTCTCGGCGCAGTTCGCGTACAGCGTGATGCCGCAGCCGCAGTTCCGGCAGTGCAGCCAGGCGTTGCGCACGCCGATCAGGTCGATGAGCAGCTTGCGGAAATCGCCTGTCGTCCAGGGATTGCAGGTGAGGATCCTCCGCGCTGTGAAGAAGGCCTGCAGGTCGGTGTCGTAGGATTCACCCGGACGCGGCGCCAGCAGGTCCTGAATGCTGAAACCGAGCTTGAAGCCGATCTCGGTCTCCGCGAAGCAGAGCAGCTCGAGCAGCGTGACGCCGGGATCGTGGATGTTGTAGTCGGTCCACAGCGCGCCGGCAAGCTGCTGCAGCAGGTCGATGCCCTCCTTCCGCAGCGCCGCGTAGTCCTCGGCGGGGTCGAGCACGGGTACTTTCTGTATGGTCTGCGGTTCGATCATCGCTTCCCCCGTCCGTCGTCGCATTCCTCGTCCTGGAAAACCGCCTCCGGCAGCTCCACGGCGAATTCGTGCCTCACCGCGGCGGCGGAGACGAGGATGCTGCGCGCGGTGGAGGCGACGGCCTCGTCCACGTCGCCGCCCTCGACCGCGGTTTCGCCCGCCTTGTGATGCATGCGCACGTCGGTGATGAATTCCACGTACGGCCGCTCCTCGATGAAGTCGATGACGACCGACTTGTGGATGCGTCCGCCGAACTCGATCGCTCCTGCCCCGCCGAATGCCCAGGGACTGAGGAATTCAGTGACCTCGCGCTGCAGTTCATCGGTGTAGTACTTCACGTCGACGTATCCTTCCGCGAGCACGACGCGGCAGGCCATGCGCACTTCCTCGAACTGCGGCTGCGCGGTGCCGAGACGCACGTGACAGGAGATCCGCTTCGCGAGGAAATCCTCGATGCGCTCGAGCACGCTGACCTTGGTGTAGGGCCGGAGCGGATCGGCGTCGTTGCGGTTCCGCAGATCGGGCACGGTGATGATGGTCACGTATCCCGGCGCGACTTCGTTGTACTCGAGCGTTCCCTCGGTAGCGCTGCCGCTGATGCGCGTGTGATTCAGACATTTCACCTTGTATATCTCCGGAAAGGCCTGCAGCACGAGCCGCTCGTAATCCCAGATCGTGATCGCGCGGTCCTTGTGCCGCAGCCGCTCGGAAACGCGGAGGCTGTAGGCGTCGGAAGCCTCCTCCGCCCTGCCGCCGCTCGTGGGCCAGGGCTGCTGCACTTTCCTCACCGCGGCGTCGGGCGCCAGCAGTTTCGCGATCGTACCCGCCGCGAGCGACACCATGCCGTCACGCACGGTCGCCGCGGAGGCGCGGCGCACCTCGACGGCGTTGCAGTGCACGCCGAGCACCGCGCACAGGGCTTCGGGTGCCTCGGTCACGCGCGCCTTGATCCAGAGATATCCGCCGGGGAGGATGGTGTTGTCGGTGGTGGCGTCGGCGGGCACGGCGAACTCGACGAGCCCCGATTGGATGAGCTGCTTGGTTCCGTCCTGCAGCGCGTCGTCGAATTCCTTCCACGTGTCGCCGGCGAGATACCACCAGGAGACATGTTCATCCGGTTTCTCCCGCAGGGGATCCTCGCTGCCTTCCATCAGCTGGACGAGCAGCGAATGGGATTCGCCCGGCGCGAGATTCTCGAATCCGAGGTACCACTCGCCCTGCGCCGGCAGCTCCGTTCCCGAACGCACCGCCACCTGCGGCAGCAGTGCGACCGGCGCGCCGGCGCTGTCGGCGAGCGGTTCCGCGTCGCCGAAGGGCGCCAGATGCAGCAGCCGCGCGGGAGCGGCGTCGACCGCGCTCCCGGACACGGTGGAGATCGCCGCGGTGCAGGCGGCGGTGTAGCCGAGACTGCAGGACTGCAGCACGGGCTGATATGGCGTGGCCGGCTCGCTGGTCGTCAGCGCGGGATTGTTGCCTTTCTTGAGCAGGTAGTTCGTCAGCGCGTGCCGGTAATTCCTATGGCCGAAATCGTGCTTGAGGCGGATGCGGAAGAATCCCTTTTTCGCGGCGCCGGAGAATTGCGTGAACGCGTCATCGCGCCCGATGAAGAAGCCCTCGCCCGGCGGCGTCGAGAGCAGGAAGACGCGCCGCGGATCGATCGTCGAACCGGAGGTCTCGATGAGCGTGATGTCGTCCTGCTGCAGCACCCAGCTGCCACCCTCGAGCGTGGAGATCTCCACTTCGGGACTGTTCGGATCGTTCGTCGTCGGTATGGAATGGTAGTCCGCCGAGGAACTGTAATCGTAGTCCAGCTGTCCCGAGGTCGCAGGCAGGTCCTTCCACTCGAGATTGAGTTGCACGCGCGCACCGGGCTTGGACGCGAGTTCCGCGCAGCCGAGCACGAAGGAGTTTCCCACGGTCGGCTCCGCGCCCCAGGGCAGGATCGGTTTCGAGGGATTGAGCCGGCCGAGATCGTTGTGCAGCTCGAGATCGGTGATGCCTTCGCCACTGAAAACGCCGGTGGTCGCGCCGACCTCCACTTCGACCTCGAGGTCCGTGATGCTGCGCGCGAGCAGATCCTTGTATGCGTATGTCTGTCCGGGATCATGGCGCAGGACGAATTTCACGACGGGGTACACGGTGGAGAACGTATGACCGTGCACGCCCTGCTGCCATGCGGTCACCGGAGGCTTGTCGCCGGCGATCTCGAGGGTGAACACCGCGGCGGCCGTGACACCGTCCTGCATTTTCCCCGATGAGACGGTCGCGGCGACCGCGAGCCATTCCTTCTCGGTGGTTATCCAGCAGTCGAAATCCGCGTGCAGGAGGAAGGACGGCACGTCGTCGAGGGCGAGACGCAGCATGATCCTGCGCTTCCCCTCCTTGAGGAACAGGTAATGCGAGGTCACCGCGAAACCGATGTCGGCGCGCGGCATCCGCACGCCGATCTCTCCGGTATCGGATTTCTGTTTGATGAAAAACGGATGCCATTGTCCGAGTTCGGACTCCAGGTCCGCGCCCAGGCCGTCGGCGCTGTCGATGACCGGCGCGGCGAAGACGCGTCCCTTGTCCTTCGCAGTTGCGGTGTCCTCGTCGTGCACGTACACCGCCATGAAACGCGCGAGCGCGGCGCGGTTGAGCACGACGTCCTTGACGGAGGAAAACACGATCGTCGCTCCGCTGTCGTCCTTGCCGCCGTTGAATGCGGTTTCTCCTTTCAGGGCGAAGGAGGGAAACGCCTTCGCAAGTTCGATGGAGAGGAACGCCGCGTCTGCCGCGGCGGGCTGCGGCGCGAGACGCAGAACCTCGCGGTAATAGAAATCGAGGTGTCTGCCGGTCAGGCGGTTCGCGCCCTCCCGCGCGTGCTCCATCAGCTCGAGCCAGGCGAGGAACAGCGCGTACTGCGGCGCATGGTATGGCCACTCCTCGAAGAGCGCGCGTATCGTCCGCGTCGCGAGGCCGACGATGAACGCGGAGGAAGCGGTCACCTCGTCGAGAAGCCCCGTGAAGAGATGATGCCGCGCGGCGTGCTGGATCTTCTCCGCGGGCGTCACGGCGACCGATCCGAAGATGCTCGCGTCGTCGGGCACGGAGGCGAGCCACGCGCTCCATGACGCGGCGCCCTGCCACCAGGCGTCGGAGAGTCCCGCCGCCAGCACGCGTGAGGCCGGCACCGCGGGCGTGTGGAAAATGTCGACCGTGGGCGCGTCGGCTTCGACCAATAGCGAGGCAGTGTCCGAGGCACCGTGGAAGGCGACGGCGCGCATCGCCAGCGACAGCAGCCGCAGTCGGATGTGGTTGCCGAGCTGCATGCAGTATTCATCGAACGGAGCCGCGATCGTGTCCGCGTCTTCTTCCGGCGCGCTCTGCCGCACGGCATCCCGCGCCTGCACTGCGAAGCGGTAATGCCGGTCCACCTCCTCGAGGTAGGAGAAGAGCACGTCGTACAGGCCTGTGTACGTCGCGCCGAGCAGGGTCGTGTCCGCGCTGTTGTCGCCGTCACCGAGGATGATCAGCTGCTCGCGGAAGAAATCCGGGAAGATGTCCAGACGATGCGTGGAGACCGCGGCGAGACGCGCGGCGAAATCCTTCTGGAAAAAGATCCCGAAGCTGCCCGACACCTGGTTGCCCTGATCGTAGTAGCGGATGCGCGAGGAGAGCCGGCCGGCCCAGACCATCCAGTCCTCCGGCTTCCTGTCGATGATCTGCACGGACGTCGGCTGCAGTGCCGACAGGGCTCGGCCGCCCTGGCTGGTACCGGAGCGCAGGAGCGGATTTATATTCTTGCTGCAATCGGCCATGAATTACTTCGTAAGAGGATGATTCGTTGTGAGCACGTCGAGCTCGGTGCCTTCGTTGCGATAGAACGGGAACACGAAATTGAAACGGGAATTGGTCGCGCTGACGATGTAGTCGATCTCGATGAGCACCAGGCCCTCGTTCTGGCGAGAGTCGTCAAGCTCGATGCGCTCGACTTCGATGCGCGGTTCGAAGTAGAGGATGGACGTCGCGATCCGGTCCTTGATCAGCGTCTTCATGCCCGTGTTCAGGCTTTCGAAAACCAGTTCGCCGAGATGACAGCCGTATTTCGGCTGCATGACGCGCTCGCCGGGAATGGTGGAGAGAAGGATCTCGAGACTCTGCGCGATGTCGTCGATACCCTCGGCCATCGTCACCGCGCCGGATGCGGCGTCGAAGGCGGGAGCGAAACTCCAGCCCCTGCCGATGAAACTCCGTGATTGCGGATCTGCCATGTTCGCTCCGTTCGTGATTGCGATTAGCCGAAGAATACCGTCGGGCTTCCCGTGATGATCGTTCCGCCGTGTGCGGTGCTGTCGCCGAGCCGCGCGGCGGGCAGTCCGCCGATGAACACGGTCGTCGATCCGATGATGATCGTGTCCGGCGGACCGACGCAGGTACAGGTGTCGGACACCCGCGCCGCGGGGAGCCCGTTGATCAGCACCGTGGGTGCGCCGGTGACGACGGGACCGCCCACATGCGGCACGGTTCCGTTGACCAGGGGACAGACATGCATGTCGGTGACTCTCGCGGCTGGCATGGGCATCCGGTTTCTCCTCGTCAGTTGATTTGCACCACGGCCCCCTTGACCGTGGTGTTGCCGCCGGCGGAAAGTTCGGCCGACGCGCCTCCGCTCAGTTTCGCGCTCGCTCCGCCGGACAGCTCCATGTTCGCACCGCCCTCGATCGCCAGATCCTTTGCTGCCGATAGCTTCAGATCCATGACGCTCTCGATGGTGATGCCCTGCGCATCCATCACGATGGAATTGCCGTTGCTGTCCTTGAGCGTGATCTTCTGTGCGGTGTCGTCGAGTATCGCCTCGTGTCCGCCCGGCGTCGAGAGGGTCAGGATCTTCCTGTCGTCATCGACGTGGATCGTGATGCCGCTGCGCGAGACATAGCCTTTCTCGTGATTCGCGTTCGCCTGCGCGATCGGCGCGGGCTTGCCGCTGCTGTGGAGCATGCCGAGGATGATGCCGTGGCGGGGATCGTTGTTGAGGAAGCCGACCACGACTTCGTCCCCGATTTCCGGCCTGAAAAAGGTTCCGCGGCTGTCGCCCGCGTCCAGCGTGGCGACGCGCATCCACGCCCCGTCGTCGTCGGGATTGATCATCGGCATGCGCACCTGCACGCGGTTCTCGCCGAGCGGATCCTCGAGATTGGTCACGATGCCGATCTGCATGCCGTGCACGGAGGGAAGCAGCGCCGATGCCGCGGGCTGATGCAGCGTGAAGGTTTCGGCGAAGCGTTCGGGCGACTGCCCGAGCTGCAGGACGGTTTCCCAGTTCCCTTTCTCTATCTGATGCCGCACGCCGGTGACGACGACCGTGCCGTCGAAGCGCTCGCCGCTCCCCTCGATCGAGATCAACTGCCCGGGCTGCACCAGCGCCGTGCCGTCGGTGCGCAGCCTGCCGCGGATCTTTCCGAGACGCGACCGGCGGATCGCGGCATCGGCCCAGGGCTGGAGTTCGGATTCGGACACGGCCACGTGACGGTATTCGTGCGATTCGTTCGCCGTCACGTCGGCAAGCGCATCCGCGGCGAGATTGCCGGCCGGCGGCGCCGAGGGGTCCGCGCCTTCGACCTGGTCGAGCACGGACTGCGAGGCCGGATCCCATGCGAGGGCCTTGTAGGTCTTGTACTGCAAGCGTGCGTCGATCTCGAGGTCGAGTTCGTGAATGGTCGCGCCGTACGCGAGCGACAGCACCGGTTCCTGTCCGAGGTCGGGTGGAGCGAAGGTCACCTTCTCGTCCTCCGCGATCACCCAGCAGCCATTGGCCTCCGCGCGGCAGAGCAGGAAATCCCAGTCCGTCGCGTCGTACTGCACGAGTTCGGCGTGCGTGACCGCGCTGCCGCCGGTCTCCACGGCGAGGCCATGCTTCGCAAGCAGCTGGTCGGCGACGTCCTGGTCGCTCATGTCGTGGAAATAGGCGTTGGCCGGCTGCGTCGTCATCTTCACGCAGGCGTGCCTGCATTCGACGACGAGCAGCGAGACGTTCTTTCGCACTTTCACGGAGTGACGCACCACGACGCCCTTGAACACGGACTCCTCGTCGCTCCGGTAGCCGGCGTGGATCTCGATCGTCCTGCCGGGGGCGAATGCATCGCCGTTGCTCACCGCGAAAGTCTGCCGCGAGGCCTCGCCGTCCTGCACGACGATCGTTGCCGAGGGAATGCGATTGATCTCGCGGTCGATCACGATCGAAAGCACGCTGATGCTCCCCGGAATCATGTCCCCATCGCTCAGGACGGAGAAGGTCGCGACCGACTTCGCTTCGGACTGCGGTATGACGCGTTCGCCGCTCATGCGACCGGCGTGTTTTTTCCGAGAGGCGGGAAGGCGAGTTCCGTCCCCGCCTCGAGGCGGCGGAACTGCGCGAGACGGTTGTACCGGGCGATCTGGAGATAGTATTTCGACTGCCCGTAGATCCGGTAGCACAGCATCGGGAGCGTGTCGCCGTCGCGCACGGTCTGGCGGTGGGTCAGATCGGGGGACTGGTTCCGCTCCTCCGCGGTGCGAAGATTGTCCTCGACGCTACCGACGAAGCTGACCTTGCACACCGCGCGGATGGGCTTGCCGCCGGGTGTGAAGAGCTTCATCGCGATGTTGAGCCCCGTGCAGCGTCCCTTGAACAGCAGGCTCCCCCAGAGCACCTGGAAGTGCTTGGGTTCGTGGATGTCGCCCTCGTACTTGAGCAGGAGATCGCGCAGGCGCGTGATGTCGTCCTCGATGGATTCGCGGGGATTCCCATCCGTTATTCCCGTACTATCGAGCAGGAGTTCGAAGGCGAATTCCTCCGGCTTCTTCACGGTGAAGCGCTGCTGCGCGCCGCTGCTGCCCTGACCCTGGCCGTCCTGGTATTCGACCTTGTAGTCGAGCGCGTAGGCTTCGGGATTGAGCATCGCGGTGAAGCTCTCCTGCTCCGACGGCGGATCGCTGTAGTCGGCCTCCTTGAACGCGATGATCCGGAGTTTCTCGAGCGGACCTTCCGCCATCAGCGTTCCTCCCTCTTCCGCAGGATCGCCATCACCTGCTCGACGGCGTCGGCGATGATGCGTTCGGTCGCGAGCGGTTTGGCCTGCTCCGCGGCGGCGGTGGCACTGCTGCTGCCCTCACCGCCCGCGGGAGACGGCTGGTTGACCGTGGCCTTGATATGCAGTTCGCGGATCTCTATGGGCATGTCATTTCTCTATCTCGAAGTGGGTGTAGCAGAATTCGAGTGTCTCGATCACGACGGCGTTGTCGGTCGCGCTGAAGTCGCTGACGCTCCACTTGCGCGGCCATGCGTTGTGGATCTTCCAGCTCATCACCGGCTGATGATCCGAGTCGAGCAGGCTGACCCGCAGTATGGCGGGACTGATGTCGCGGTTCTGCAGCGCGTCGGTGCACCACTTGATCACGGAGGAGTCGGTGAGCAGGCCGCGCTTGAGCGAGAGGTCGGGGTACTTGCTCCGCCCGGGGAGCTTGTGCTCGAAGCGGTTCTCTCCTCCTTCCTTGACGGTTTCGACGTCGAATTCGAGGTTGAGTCCGCTCACGTTCTGGAAGCGGGAATCGTTGTCGTTCCCGATCCCGAGCACCTCCACCTTGAAATGGAATCCGACCGGCGGATAGTAGCCTCCCGCCGCGGGCTTGCCTTGCGCTGCCATCGTACGCGTCGCTCCGGCGTTACTCGACGACCGACATGCCTTCGTGCGCGAGTTCCAGCGTCTCGACCGCGACCTCGTTGCCGTCGGCCTTCATGTCGCTGGCCTGCACCTTGACCGGAAAGGCGTTGCGCACCTTCCAGGTCACGACCGGCTCGTGGTTCTCGTTCAGCAGGCTGATGGTCACGTCGCGCCGCTGCACGCTGTTGAGACTGATGGTCTTCATCCAGTTGTAGAAATCCCTGTCGCCGTTGAAGGTGCCGCGCTTCAGCGTGATGTTGCTGAACTTCTGCAGGCCCGGCATCTTGATTTTCGAATACTCGGGCGAGCTGCCCTCGCGGTACTCGATCGGATCCGTCTGCACGTCGAGTCCGGTGACTTCGGTGAAACCGATTTTGCTTCCGCCCCATTCGACGCGGAAATGAAATTTCGGGAGAGGATATTCGGCCATGGTATCGTATCCGTTTATCTGTTAAAAAACTTTATGGGTAATCGCCCGCCGCGGCGGGACGCGGATCCTCCGCGGACCTCAAGACTCGGCCATCTTGTGCGAGAAACGAAGGATGATGAATTCCGCGGGACGCACGACGGCCATGCCGATCTCCACGATCATGCGCCCTTCGAGAATGTCGACGGCCGTCATGGTCTTGCCGAGTCCCACCGACACGTAGAACGCGTGTTCGGGCTTCGCGCCCTGCAGCGCGCCCGCGCGCCAGAGATTCGTCAGGAAATTCTCGATCATGGCCTGCACCTTGATCCAGGTGTTGGCGTCGTTGGGCTCGAACACGAAGGGCTCGGTCGCCTTCTTGCTGCTCTCCTCCACCATGTTGAAGAAACGGCGGACGCTGACGTAGCGCCATTCGTTGCTGTTGCCGGCCAGCGTGCGCGCGCCCCAGACGAGCGTGCCGCGTCCGGTGAAGGCGCGGATCGCGTTGATGGATTTTCCAGCGACGGCGTCGACGTTGAGCGAGGCCTGCTCGTCGTGGCTGATGTTGACGACGGGACCCACGACGGAATTGATGCTCTCGTTGGCCGGCGCCTTCCACACGCCGCGCGCATTGTCCACGCGCGCGTAGATGCCCGCCACGGCGCCGCTCGGCGGCACCTTGCTCAGCTCCTTCTTCACCGCCGTCACCATGTTGCCGATGATGGTGTGCTTCTCGTAGAGCGACGACTGCGCGCTGGACTGGTACTCCGCCGCGGCGTTGCGCATCGCGTCGGCGAAGGCCGACAGCTTGTCGAAGGCAGTTTGCAGGTCGAGCGCGATCATGCGTCCGATGCCCGGCACGTTGGCGTCGACCGTCGGATCGCCGTAGTCCTTCGTGCTCGCGGGCACGGCGACGGGATTCGCGGCGCCCAGCCACACGGCGCTGATGCCGGGATACTCTGCGTTGACGTCGGCGACCGTCGTCAGGTTGATCACGTCCGCGTTGCGGTCGAGCTCGATCATCCCCGTCGCCGCGCCGCGCCAGTAGCTGGTCGAATTAGCGTAGGTCGAGAGATCGTTGAGCAGGTTCGTCGTGGTGAGCGTCGTGGTGAGCGTCTGGAACTCGAGCAGGGAATTGCGGCAGAAGTCGAAGAGCCGCTGCACCGCCGTGCGGGATCCAGCCGCGGTGGTCGCGGCGTCGACCGCCTGCTTGAGTTCGCGGTACTTGTCCTTCATGCTTGGCGCCGCTGTCAGCGCCACGTCGAGCACGCCGTTCGCATCCGCCTTGCGAATGCGCAGGACGACGGCGTCGATCGCGGCGACCTCGGCCTCCGCCTTGACGGCGGTCGTCACCAGGTCGTTGAGCGCGCTGTCGGAAGTGATGGTCGCAAGGTCGATCGCGGGACCGCCGCCGGAAGGCGTGACTGTGCCGCGGAACACGGAGAAAGCCACGTCGCGGGGATAGGCGGAATAGAGCCACGGCGAATACGCGGCGCCGTATTTCAGGTCGTTGATGCCGATGGCGTTGCGGAAGGCGTCGACCGCTGCCTCCTGTCCGCCGGTCATGTTCTCCTTGAGATCGAACACGCTCACGCGGTCCTGCAGCTTCGCGCATTGCGCGAGCGCGGCCTGCTGCAGGGAATAGAATTCCGGATCGCCCGTCGTGGTCGTCATCATGCAGGCGTCGGGGAACAGCAGGATCGTCGGTTCGTCCACTTTCTCGAGCGCCTTGACGCCGCCGAGCAGTCCCGACGTGTCGCTGCCGAGCACCGGCGCCGACGGGAACTGTCCCGCCGAGACGATGTAGCAGTCGCCGCCGCCGTTGTCGAAGAACAGGCGCAGCGCGTCATACATCATGTAGCGCTGCGTGTTCGCGACGGTCACCGCGCTGACGGCGTAGTTGTTGCCGGTGTCCACGGCGATCGACACCGCGGTCGGGATGTGCTCGCCGCCGAAATACTGCTCGAACTCGAGCAGCGAACTGATGCGCAGAGGCTTGAGCGTCAGGCTCTCGCCGTTCTTTTCCGCCCTCTCTGTATATCCGATGAACGCGGGGATCGCGGTCTCAACCTCCGCGATGGACGGCGGCAGTTTCGGGATTTCCTCGACATACACGCCCGGAGTCTTATAGGTAGTTGCCATGGCACCACACTGTTGTTAGTAATTGAGGAAGACTTGACTGGTGATATACGAAGTGCCGTTCTGCGTGGCGCTTCCCAGGTGTCGGAAACCGGGAACTTCGATGTTCTCGATCACGATGGTCTTGGAGGGATCCACCGGATCGGTGTCGTTGAATTCGATGGTCATGCCGTCCGCGGCGGTCTCCTGCAAACGATGCGGGAGCGTGCTGCGGAAAAGATTCGGACCGGCGGAACCGAATATTCTCGCTCCGGAGGTATCGAGCACGTCCTTCACGCGCGCCGAACGCGCCCGGTACTCCCAGAGCACGCTGCGCGGCGCGATGCGCAGGACGAACACCGGATGTGCGAATGTACCGTCGTTGTTGAGGAGGCGGTGCGACGGCGCGACGCTGTCTCCGTGCACGAACTGCACGAAGCCGGCGGCATCGTACCAATCCTGCCGGGGACGGTAGAAATGCATCGTGTCCGCCCCGTTCACGTTGACGCGGTACAATCCGCCCGGGAGTTGCACGAACGAGAAGGACTGCGACTGCACCGCGGCGTCGTTCGAGAAAGTCTGCTCAGTGACGGGAATATCGTACAGTCCGTTGACGGGATTGAAGGCGAAGACGCCGACGGTCACCTCGGCCGCGGGGGGAGCAACGGGAAGCAGGGCTTGCGGGCCCGTCATTGCGATGAGATGCTCGCCCGCTGCGTAGCCCACCTTCCCCACGGGACGCCATTGCGCCGGATTCGCGATCGCGGAGGTCCCCGGCGCATGGTCGGCGAGACTTTCGTGGCAGACGCCCGATCCGTCCCGCGCGAAGCTCCCTGTCGTCCATGCCTTTGACGCGTCGAAGAGCGGCGGGGACGGGTGCAGGTAGCGCATGCCGTCGATCTCGGCGCCGCCGCGGTTGGAAAACAGGAAGCGGCGAGGGGAAGTGGAATCGAGAGGGAGATTGCTCAGCGGGAACAGGTCCGGTCCGTCGATCTCGAGCCGGAAGGTGAGAGGCGTTTCGACGGGAATCGGCAGGAAGGGCCGCTGCGTCCCGTCATCGCGCGCGATGAGGTAGAAGCGATTGCGATGCATCTTCGGAACGAGTCCGCTCCCCGCGAGAAGGACCGCGCACTCGGCCGTCGGCACCAGACGAATGTCCCTCGCCCGCGCGTCCGCGTAGTAATCGTGTAGGATATCGACCGTGAGGAGGTCGGTATATTTCATCGCAGCGACCTTTCATCATGCAGTTTCGCGGCCGGCCGTCAGGCGGACAGGCACGGCGCCATCATCAGGAACGACGGTCATTCACGGGAGATCCGCTCATCGCGGATGATGATCTCGCGGATCAGGTCTCCCTCCACCTGACGGTCGGTGTCTTCGATGCCGACCAGGCGGAGTTTGTACAGCGCGGACGGGAGGTACTTCCCCCCGAGCGTGCTCCAGAGATGGTTGATCTGTTCGAAATTCAGCGTGTACAGTTCCAGCGTCAGTTTCTCCAGCGACGGATCGAGATCCGGATGCGTGGAACGGTCGAAAACATTGACCCCCTGGAAGCACTGGATGATGAGTCCGACGGTTTCCAGCGCGAGGGAATAGCTGTTGCCGATGGCGGAAAAGAGCACATACAGGTTCAGGAGGATCTCCGGATTGCGGTATATAATTCCCTCCGACGTGCGGAAGTAATTGTCCGGACTCTTCGCGATCCTGTCCTCCTCTATATTCACGAGCGTGAGCAGTGCGCGCGCGCTGCTTTCTTCCATGCCGCTGCCGGATTCGCTCTCGGCGTACTTCGCGACGTTCCCTATCGTCACCCACTTCTGCGTGGATGGACCGAAATGCGCGTCGAAATACCGATTCACTTCCCTTTCGAGGAACAACAGTGCTTTATCGAGCATCGGGTCGATCTCCGGCCGCCCCTGGAGGCGGACCGTCCTGAAATGTTTGACACAGGAAATTCTTGACTGCCTGGAAATTATGGCCGTGCTTCTCTAAAAGCAAGTGTTTTTTTCGCTATATCTGAATTTTTCCGGAAAACAGCGCCGAAATGAAGGAAAATAAATCGCCGACTGTGGTGATTGCACCCCAATCGGCGATGAACGTGTCGCCGAACGCGACGCCGGCGCGCTCAGCTCCGCACAGCTTTCCTCCGATTCCACCATTGCCAGATATGGTAGACCGGAACACCGAGAAGAACGATGATCATCCCGGGCCAGGTGAACTGGGGCTTGTACACCAGCAGCACCGCGGTGATGCCGAGAGCCATGACGATATACAGCGCGGGGAGCACGGGATAGCCGAACGCCCGGTAGGGGCGCTCGTCGCCCGGACGCTTGCGGCGCAGGCGGAAGATCCCCGCGATGCTGAGCACGTAGAAAATCAGCACCGCGCTCACGACATAGTCGAGCAGATCGCCATAGGAGCCGGAGAGGCAGAGCAGGATGCTCCACGCCGCCTGCATCGCGAGCGCCCATGCGGGAACGCCGTTCCTGTTGAGTACACCCGCGCGCGCAAAGAACAGACCGTCGCGCGCCATTGCGTAATACACGCGCGCGCCCGCCAGGATCATGCCGTTGTTGCACCCGAATGTGGAGATCATGATCAGCGCCGCCATGATGTACTCGCCCGGCGCACCGAGAACGAGCGACATCATCGCCGTGCTCACGCGGTCCGACGCGGTGAACTGTATCCCCCGTCCCATGACATCCGCCGCGTCGGGCGAACCGGCGAAGGGCAGGACGAACATGTACGCCAGGTTGACGGCGAGATAGAGCATCGCCACCACGACGCTGCCGATCGCCAGGCTGAGGGGAATCGTACGGCGGGGACGGATCACCTCGCCGGCGGTGAAGGTGATGTTGTTCCAGGCGTCGAGCGCGAAGACCGTTCCCACCATGGCCACGCCCATCGCGGCGGGAATCATCAGTCCGTCGAGGCTTTCGACCGACACGACCCTGCCGTCCGCGAAATGCGTCCACGACGACGCCCATAATCGGCTGAAATTCATCGCGACGACATCCGCGTTGTAGCCGATGGTCAGACCCAGGACGATGATGAGCAGCAGCGCGCCGATCTTCAGGAGGGTGAAAATGTCCTGCACGATTTTCCCCTCGCGGATGCCGCGCATGTTCACCCAGGTGAGGACGAGCACGCTGGCGATGGCGACGAGCTGCGCGGCGGTGATCCCGCGGCCGAAAACGGGGAACAGGACATTGTTCTCCCCGAGCGAGGGCGAGAAGACCGCGGTGAATTTCGCGAATGCGACGGCGATGGCGGCGATGCTGCCGGACTGTATCACGAGAAAGAGCGTCCACCCGAACAGGAAACCGATGAGGGGATTCCAGGCCTCGCGGAGGTACACGTACTGGCCGCCGGCCTCCGGCATCATTCCCGCCAGTTCCCCGTAACTGAGCGCCGCGATCAGCGTGAAGGCGCCGGTCACCGCCCAGGTGACGAGCAGCAGACCGGGTGAACCGACCGTGCGCGCGACGTCGGCCGTCACGATGAAGATGCCCGAACCCACCATCGATCCGATGACGATCATGGTCGACGACAGCAGTCCGAGTTCCTTGCGGAACTCGTGCAACTCCGTTCTGTCCGCGCTGTGCTGATCCGTCATGCCTGTCCTGGAAAGTCTCTGCTGCCCGCGCGAAGGTTTCCTCCGCGCGAAGGTAATTCCGGCGCGAAGCGATTCCCGCGCGAGGTGGCTGTGTCACTGCTGTTGACTCGTCGGGCGGAAAATGAATTGCCGGAAGTTAGCAGTCCCGCCCGCCGCGTGCAATCGGCCGGAAGAAAAACATGCCATCGTCCTCATGTTGCTCGACAGGAGCGTATTCCCTATGTTGACCGCATGCTGCTCGATATTCTCATCACCGTTCTCCTCGTCGCCGCTAACAGCTTCTTCGTGGCCGCCGAATTCGCCATCGTCAAGGTGCGGGGATCGCAGCTTGAGAGCAAGGCGCAGACCGGGAATCCCTTTGCCATCCTGGGAAAACGAATCATCGCCCATCTCGACGGTTACCTCGCCGCAACGCAGCTCGGGATCACGCTCGCCAGTCTGGGGCTGGGATGGATCGGCGAACCCGTGGTCTCGAAGCTCATCCTCGCCTTCATGGATGCCGTGGGCGTGGGAATGGAACCCGGCACGGCGCACGCCATCGCCCTGCCCGTCGCATTCGTTACGATCACCATCCTGCACATTGTTTTCGGAGAACTTGCTCCGAAATCTGTCGCAATCCAGCGGTCCGAAACCACGACGCTCGCTATCGTCTATCCGCTGCATTTCTTCTATCTGCTGTTCCGGCCGTTCATATGGCTGCTGAACGGCCTTGCGAACACTCTGCTGGGACTGTTCGGCATCATGCCGGCGCAGGAGACGGAGATCCACAGCAGCGAGGAGCTGAAATTCCTGGTGCAGCAGGGCGGCGATTCCGGCACGATCGCTTCCGAACATTACGATCTGATCCGCAACGCGTTCGAGTTTTCCGTCCGCACCGCGAAACAGATCATGATTCCCCGTTCCCGCATGCTGGTGATCGACATCGACGCCTTCGATTCAAGCACTCTGGAAACGATCATCGCCGAGGGATATTCCAGGATTCCCTGCTACGAAGGAAATCCCGACCACATCGTCGGCATCGTACATCTGAAGCATGTGCTGATCGGAATGCTCGGCAAGGAGCGCTTTGAAATCCGGGATGTGCTCCGGCCGGTGCTGTTCATCCCCGAAACCAAGCTGATCGGAGAACTGCTCAAGGAGTTCCAGGCACAGCACGAACAGCTCGCCGTCGTGGTGGACGAGTTCGGCGGCACCCAGGGCATCATCACGATGGAGGACATCCTGGAAGAACTCGTGGGTGAAATACAGGACGAATCCGATTTCGAACTGCAATCCGTCGAGCGCATCGACGAGCAGACATTTCTCGTTCGGGCGTCGGCCGCGCTCGGCGACATCAACAGGGAATTGCCGCGTCCCCTGCCCCGCGAGGGACAGAGCGAAACGCTCGCGGGCTACCTGCTCTATCATTTCGGCCGCGTGCCGAACACGAACGATTCGATCGTCTCGGACGGCTATGAATTCACCGTCACCAAAATGAACAGGACCGCCATCGTGCAGGCCCGCGTGCGGAGCCTCTCCGGACACGAGGCGGACGGGATCTGACAGCGTCAACGAAACACAGCGAGGAGTTGATTCATGGGTGAGAAACCGGAACGTTGGGGTTCACGCGTCGGCCTCGTGCTCGCGGTGGCGGGCAATGCGGTAGGACTCGGCAACTTTCTCCGCTTTCCCGCACAGGCCGTGCAGAACGGCGGCGGGGCCTTCATCATTCCCTACCTGGTGTCCTTCGTACTGATGGGCATTCCTTTGCTCTGGATCGAATGGGCGATCGGCAGGCACGGGGGACGCTACGGCCACCATTCCACGCCGGGCGCGATGCATGCGATGGGGAGGCACCGGATCTGGAAGTATGTCGGCGTCTTCGGAATCTTCACGAACCTTACCGTCGCGGCATATTATTCGTACATCGAATCCTGGACGCTCGGCTATGTCTGGTATTCGCTCATCGGATCGTTCGCGGACAAATCCCCGCAAGGAGTGTCGGATTTCTTCTCCTGGTATCTCGGATCAGAACAGGGACTGATCAGTTTCTCGGGTCCCGCCGTGATCTTCTATTGCATCACCCTGACGGTCAACCTGTGGATACTCTCGCGCGGACTGCAGAAAGGCGTGGAAATCGCAAGCAAGATCGGCGTGCCCATTCTTCTCATCTTCGGTGTCTTCCTGACGATACGCACGCTTACGCTCGACGCGGGGGACCAGGGTGCGATCAACGATGGGATGATGGGGCTGAGCTTCCTTTGGACGCCGCAGTTCGATTCGCTCGCGAATCCCAAGGTCTGGCTGGCGGCTGCGGGACAGATCTTCTTCACACTCTCGGTCGGCATGGGTTCGATACACTGCTACGCGTCCTACCTGCGCCAGCGCGACGACATCGCGCTCAACGCCGCATCCGCCGGATGGATGAACGAATCCGTCGAGGTGATTCTCGGCGGTTCGGTCATCGTCCCGATCGCCGCGGCCTACCTCGGCCTCGACTGGCTGAGCGCGCATGTCGGTTTCGAAATGGGCTTCCGCACCATGCCCTCTCTGTTCCAGCACTGGGGACCGATACTCTCCGTGCTTGCCGGCGTCGCCTGGTTCGGCCTGCTGTTCTTCGCCGGCATCACCAGCTCGCTGGCCATGGGTCAGCCGGTGATGGCCTTCATGCAGGACGAGTTCCGCATCCCGCGCCGGCGCGCCACGGTCTACTTCGGTGTCATCGTGTTGACGCTGGCGCTCCCCTGCATCCTGCTGTACAACGGCGGTGCCTTCGGTGAATTCGATTACTGGGCCGGGACATTCTCGCTCGTCTTCTTCGCGCTAGCCGAGGTCATTCTTTTCGCCTGGGTCTTCGGCATGAAGCGGGGCTGGGCGGAAATCACGCGCGGCGCGGACCTCAAGGTGCCGCATGTGTTCAAATTCGTGATCCAGTTCATCACCCCCGTGTTCCTGCTCGCCGTGTTCCTCGGCGCGCTCGTCAAGCCCGTGGCCGGCGACTGGGGTGCGGCGTTCCGGTCGCTGTTCACCGGCGGAGGGTGGCCGCTCGAAACCGACAGCGTCATCGGCATGGTGCTGCATCTCGGCGTCGCGGACACCCGCTGGTTCATCGACGGCGCGCCGACCGGCGTCTTCATCCTCGACATGACGCGGCTGCTGCTCGTCGCGACCTTCACTACGATTGCCATCGCCGTCTGGGCTGCTTTCCGCAAGGACAGGATCCGAACAATTCCCGAGGAGGCATCATGACCGACAGCGGATTGATCACCATGCTCTGCACCTGGGGCATCGTCCTCTTCATCACCGTGACGCTCTTCATCCGCGTGCTGCGTACGCCCCCGCCCGCCGATGACGTCGATGGCGAGGACTGACCGCTCTTCACCGTGACGCTCTTCATCCGCGTGCCGCGGACGCCCCCGCCCGCCGATGTAACTTAATACTGTCTTTCGGTTTATAGGATTATTGGATACAATAATCGCGAATTAAGCGATCGCGGGGCCTTCGAGCAGGTACCGAACGGCGCTCATCGCGGATTTCCCGTCGTATATATCATTCCCGATCCACGGAGGCGAAGATGTTGACGCAAAGGCTACTGAATGTGCAGCGGACCATGCTCCTGCTGTGTGCCGGTCTCCTGCTCGCGGGCGCGACCGCACAGGCACAACCGAATCTGAACTTCAAGCGGGTGACGGTGAACTGGCCGACGGTCGAGTTGTATCTCTCGGTGGGCTGCAACGGCAATCCGGTCTACAACATGTCGAAGCAGGACTTCAAGATTTTCGAAAACGACGTGGAGGTCCAGGACTTCACACTGTGGTGTCCCAATCCATCGGTGCGCTGCCCGATCTCGGTTTCGCTGGTGTTCGACGCCTCGGGTTCGATGATGGGCGTGAGCAACGCGGGCGCCAAAGCAGCGGGGCACGCGTTCGTCGACCTTATGGATGGCGTGCTGGACGAAGCGACGGTCATCTGGTTCAACGCCGATGTGAACATATTCCAGCAGATGACGACCATCAAACCGATGCTGCACTCGGCCGTGGACGCGCTGCCCGCGAGCGGAATGACAACTGCATGGGACGGCATCTACGCGGGCATAGAAGAGCTGATCATCAACGGCGTCAACCAGTGCCGCGCGGTGATTGCGCTGTCGGACGGGGAGGACAATGCCTCGACCCGGACGGTGGCGGAGATCATCGCGCTGGCGAACCGTCACCGCATCCGCGTTTTCACGGTCGCTCTGGGATCACATACCGGCGCCTCCGATATGGAGCAGATCGCGTTGCTAACGGGCGGCCGGTATTATCAGACGCCGAACGCGGGACAGCTGGCGGCGATCTACACGGAGATTTCGACGATCATTTTCCAGGGCTTCCAGGAATGCCTCATCACGTACGAGCGGGACTGCACCGACGGATCGATGCGCACGGTGGATCTGCAGCTGAACAATTTTTGCAGCGGGACGGACGTGAAGACGAAGACCTACCGCGCGCCGCTGGACTCGACGACGTTTTCCGATCTGCACATGCGGATCGGTGACGTCACGGTCGGGGGGAAAAACGATATCAAGGTGCCATTGAATTTGGTGACGCCGATCAGCGACGACATGTTCTTCCCCTTGACCTACACACTGCAGTTCGATACGCAGTGCCTGTCTCTCCAGGGCGTGGCGACGCCTCCGGGTTCGCTGCTGGCGGGGGTGCCGATCACGGTCACGCCCGTCCCGGGCGGCGTGCAGGTCGCGACGACCGATCGCAAACTGCTGAACGGCCGCGGCATGCTGATGGAATTCACTTTCCGCGCCTTGAATCCACTGGACACGACCTGCTGCGATGTGTGGGCGGTCGACCCGGTGTTCGAGCGCGGGTGCTTCATCCCGGTCATCGCACCAGGCGAGATCTGCATCATTCCACAGTCGCCGATCATCTCTTGCAACATGTATGCGCCGGCTGAAATCGCCTGGGACCGGAGTATCAGGGACTATACTCCGAATCCTTTCACGGTGTCGATGCAGATCTTCAATACGGGCGAAGAGGTGGCGACGAACATGCGGTTCAAGATCGACTACAAC
>CAZWNO010000011.1:55972-59740 GCA_964635845.1 uncultured Chromatiales bacterium | reverse complement strand
TACGTGCTCGTGCTCGCGCTACGTGCTCGTGCTCGCGCTACGTGCTCGTGCTCGCCCTACGTGCTCGTGCTCGCGCTACGTGCTCGCCCTACGTGCTCGTGCTCGCGCTACGTGCTCGCCCTACGTGCTCGTGCTCGCGCTACGTCCTCGTGCTCGCGCTACGTCCTCGTGCTCGCGCTACGTCCTCGTCCTCGCGCTACGTCCTCGTCCTCGATCAGCACTGCCGTGCCGAACACCAGTATTTCCGCTGCGCTCTGCATGATGAAGCTCGTGGCGAAGCGGGCGTCGATGATCGCATTGGCGCCGAGCTTTTCTGCGTCCGCGATCATGCGGTCGACGCTCTGATCGCGGGATTCAGCTAGCAGCTTGGTGTATTCCTCGATCTCGCCACCGACGATGTTCTTGAATGCGGCGACGATGTCCTTTCCCAGGTGTCGGGCGCGAACAGTGTTGCCGCGCACGACTCCGAAAGTGCGTACGACGGTTTTCCCTGCAACGAATGATGATGTGGTGACAATCATCGGATGACCTCATTGTACTTGTCGTGTCGCGACGTGAACCATCGCTCACGGATAACGGAAACGAAGAGGAGAAGCAGTCCTCCGGCCGCCGCGAAGATGGCGATTTTCACAAGCAGCGGAACCTCGTTTTCAGCCCAGATCGACTCGGCCGCGAGCAGCGCACCCCAGGCGAGCAGGGCGGCCGCACCCAGTGAAAGCAGCAGCCAGGCCAGGCTGCGCTCGAGCCGGTGATAGACGCTGGTCCAGTACGTATCCCACACCTCCGGCGCGGGAGTGGAGAATTTTAGCGCCATTGTCGCCTCCTTTACTTTATGAAACCGCGCCCATTCGTCGGCGCATTCCTTGTTGCGCAGAAAATTGTCGAATTCCGATTGCTCGCTTCCGGCCAGTTCACCGTCCAATGCCTTCATCATGAGCATGCGGAAGCGATCGCCTTCCATCTCTTTCATGACAGGTCCTCCAGCAGATCCTTCAGGTGTTTGCGAGCATAGTACAGGCGCGACATCACCGTTCCGAGCGGACATTCCAGCAGCTCGGCGATCTCGGCGTACGAGTGTCCGTCGAAATCGCGCAGGACGATGATCTCCCTCTCCTCGGGCCGCAGCATGCCGAGCGCCGAACGCACGCGGTCGCGCAGCAGCGCGCGATCGGCTTCGCGCGCGGGATCCTGCGTGTCATCGGCCACCTCGATCACCTGATCGAACCGCGCCATCACTGACGCCTGGGCAGCGCGGTCGCGAAGGCGATTGAGGCATAGGTTGCGCAGGATGCGGTAATACCAGGTGAAAAACCGGCGGCCGAGCTCGAACTTCCGGATGGCGATCCACGCGCGGATGAAGGCCTGCTGCGACAGGTCCACCGCTTCGTCGTGCGAGCCGACCAGTGCGAGGGCGGAATAATACGCAGGCTGCATGTACGCGCGGACCAGCACACCGTACGCATCTTTCTCCCCGCGCTGGGCGCGGAGGATAAGTTCGTCGTCGTTGGCATTCATGTTCATGGATCGATTTCCGGCATTTCGAAATGATACCCGGCTGACGGCGGAATATTCAACGGGGAACTCCCCCAAAACCGCATCGGTATCATTATATTGTTCTTTTTTTCGAGTAACCATACCCAATCGAAGGAAATGCATGAAAACGAACGTGATGATTCTGGCCATTCTTCTCTTCTCCGCGGGCGCGGCGATGGCACAGGACGCCGGTAAAAACGACGTGCAGCGTCCTGTCGTGCTGATGAAAACCGAGCTTGGCGATGTGGCCGTCGAACTCTGGCCTGATATCGCGCCCATGACCGTGGAGAATTTTATCGGTTTAGCCATGGGGACGAAGGAATTCACCGATCCCCGGGGAGGACAGAAAGTGAAGCGTCCCTTCTACGACGGCGTCACGTTCCACCGTGTCAGCGAAGACTTCATGATCCAGGGCGGCGATCCCACCGGAACGGGTTCGGGGGGTCCGGGCTACGAATTCGCGGACGAATGCTACGAGCAGGGTCCCGAACTCAAGGGCGACATCGCCGACGAGGCGCAGGCGCTGGCGGTGTTTCAGAGCATCCTCGTGCCCTATTTTCAGGGCGGCACCGAACCGGACGCCGAGCTGAAGAAAGTCGTCGACGACTGCCAGCAGCAGCAGAGCGGACGGCCGATCATGATCCACCCCGTCGAGTGGTACAAGCAGAAAACCGGAATCGAGAAAGCGGTGTACGCGCAGGGCAAGCTCAAGGCCAAGGTTGCCTACGGCACCATATGCATGGCGAACGCAGGTCCCAACACGAACGGTTCGCAGTTCTTCATCGTCACAAAGAAAGCCGGATGCGACTGGCTCGACGGCAAGTACACGGTGTTCGGCCAGGTCGTCCGCGGCATGGACGTCGTGCACAAGATCGAGAAGAAGGGCAACGGCGTGCGCATAGAGTCGATCAGGGTTATAGAGGGCAACGGCGCGCGCATCGAGTCGATCAGGGTGGGAGGGAAGTAGGGAGTTTGCTACCTTTCCACACGAGAATTGCAGCCAACCGTGTGGAGATGCCAATGAATTACATACGCTTCCGCGTGCCGCATGACCAGAGTATCAGGCTCGCGGATTACGACCCGGCCTATACCGGGGACTTCGAAAGCAAGAAGGACGCGAAGGAAAAACTGGAAAAGGACATCCTGCGGCTCGCGGAGCTCCAGGATGTCCTGTATGCGCAGGACATCTACGCGCTGCTCGTGGTGTTCCAGGCGATGGACGCCGCGGGGAAGGACGGCACGATCAAGCATGTGATGTCGGGTGTCAATCCGCAGGGCTGCCAGGTATTCAGCTTCAAGGCGCCCTCGGCCGAGGAACTCGATCACGACTACCTCTGGCGCTGCATGACGCGCCTGCCCGAACGCGGACGCATCGGCATCTTCAACCGCTCCTACTACGAGGAAGTGCTTGTGGCGCGGGTGCATCCGGAAATTCTCGAGCGGCAGAAGCTTCCGCCCGAATACCGGAAGGACGTCTGGAAGCGCCGCTACGACGAGATCAACTGTTTCGAAAAATACCTGTTCGACAACGGGATCCGCGTGGTGAAGTTCTTTCTCAACGTCTCGAAGAAAGAACAGAAGCAGCGCTTTCTCGAACGCATCGAGCGGCCGGACAAGAACTGGAAATTCTCGTCGACCGATGTGAAGGAACGCGCTCACTGGGACGATTACATGCAGGCCTACGAAGACGCATTCAACCACACCAGCACGAAGCACGCGCCCTGGCACATCATTCCCGCCGATCACAAGTGGTTCACCCGCAGCGCCGTTGCCGGCATCATCATCGAAACGCTCGAATCCCTCGATCTGCATTATCCCGTCGTCAGCGACGAACACCGCGCCGAGCTGTTGGAAGACCGCAGACTGCTGGAAAATGAAGAATGAGATTTGAATCACGTGTGTCTGTATCCTGAATCCCCAAAGGTAGTAATCCGATGAGAGCAACCCGCTGCCCGATTCTCCTTTCCTCCCTGATTTTCCTTGTACTCGCACTCCCACTTCTCGCCCAGGATCGCGTGCCCATGTCGGCGCGGAAGCTCTGGGAAATGAAACGCGTCGGCGCACCTGTACTGTCACCCGACGGCAAAACGGCCGCCGTTGTTGTGACGACCTACGATATCGCGAAGAACCGCGGGAACGGCGACATCTGGCTGATCTCGGTTTCCGACGGCAGCGCGCGGCAGTTCACGACGGGACCGTCGACCGAGAGTGCGCCGCAATGGAGTCCTGACGGCA
>CAZWNO010000011.1:10942-55962 GCA_964635845.1 uncultured Chromatiales bacterium | reverse complement strand
CTATTCCGCCGACGAGTCGACCAGCGACCTGTGGCTGCTCGACGTCGAAGGCCGGCAGGCACCACGCCAGCTCACCTTCGATGCCACGCCCGAAGCCGCGCCGAGCTGGAGCCCGGACGGCCGCCGCATCGCGTTCACGGCCAAGCGGAACGACGATGAGCGCGCGCAGCTGTACCTGATTCCTGTCGGCGGCGGCGAGGCGAGGCGCGTCACCGAGATGCCCATGGGCGCGTCAGGCGTGAAGTGGTTTCCCGACGGGAAATCGCTGGTCTTCGTTTCGTCGACCCTCCCGCGCGACGGCGGCAATCTCGACTCGCTCAAGGCGGAGATGAAGCGGCGCAAGGACGATAAAGTCAGCGCGCAGGTCAGCGAGGACCGCGTGTTCCGCTACTGGAATCACTATCTCACGGACGGCTACGTACAGCATCTCTACCGCTACGAACTCGCCGGCGAAAAGCTGACGGACCTCACACCGGGAATGAACCGCCTGTTCCATTACACCGGTGACGTAGACTACGACATCGCGCCCGACGGCAGGGAAATCGCCGTGACGACGCTCATCGAAGGATCACCCTACGACAGACTCTTCACCGACATCCAGGCCCTGGCGACGGATGGCAGCGGAACCATGAGGAACCTGACCGAAGCGAATCCCGGCGACGACGGCTCGCCGCTGTATACGCGAGACGGGAAGTACCTGCTGTATGGACGGACACTGCGCACGGACATGAACGCGGAGAACACGAAGCTCGCCCGTCTCAAGCGCGCCACGGGGGAAATCTCGGACCTCTGCCGCAATTTCGACCGCAGTCCGTCGGGCTGGACCACAGATGAAAAGGAGGAGACGGTCTATTTCACCGCGGAGCATCTGGGCAAGACCAGCATATTCTCCGTGCCCATGTCGGGAGGTGCGGTCACCAAGCTGCTGCACCGGGGTTCCAACGGAGGACTCCAGGTCGGTGGCGGGCGCGTCGTCTTCACGCAGCAGCATCTCTCGGCACCCGCCGAGCTGTACACGATGAACACGGATGGCAGCGGGATCCGGCAGCTCTCGCACTTCAACGACGATATTCTCGCAGGCGTCGCCATGGGCAAAGTGGAGGACCAGTGGTTCCCGGGTGCCGAAGGCGACAGTGTGCAGATGTACGTCGTCTTTCCACCGGATTTCGACGCAAGGAAAAAATGGCCGCTGCTGGTGCTCCTGCACGGCGGGCCGCATGGGACTTTCGGGGACGATTTCCATCCGCGATGGAACGCGCAGCTGTTCGCCGCGGGTGGCTACGTCACGATCACGCCCAATTTCCACGGTTCGACGGGCTTCGGCGAGTACTTCGCCGAGCGCATCAACGGGGAGCATCCGCGCCTGGCTTTCATCGATGTGATGAAGGCGACGGATGAAATGATACGACGTTCCTACGTCGACTCGACGCGCATGGCAGTCGGCGGAGGGAGCTACGGCGGCTACCTCTCGGCCTGGATCGGCAGCCAGACCGACCGCTACGCCTGCATCGTCGATCACGCCGGCGTGTACAACCTCATGGCGCAGTTCGGCTCCGACATCACCTTCCACCGTGAACTCAGCTACGGCGGCACGCCATGGGAGGGGCGCGACGCGGTGCTGCGCTGGAGTCCCTCGCAATATGCCGCGAACTATGTCACTCCGACGCTGGTGATGCACGGAGAAAAGGATTACAGGGTCCCGTATGGACAGGGCCTCGAACTGTATGGCATGCTCAAGGCGAAAGGCGTGCCCGCCCGCATCGTGATCTATCCGGACGAAAACCACTGGATTCTCGGCGCACAGAATTCGATTCACTGGTACGGAGAATTCGACGCATGGCTCGCACGCTGGATCGGGAAGGGCGGACGGTGAACGATCGAAGCACGGTGGAGAATGTGCACGGCATGAAGGGCAGCGACAGCAGGAGCAATTTCGACCGGCTTGCCGCGCGTCTCTCCTCACGCATCGCGCGTCTGCGGATGCGAAGCCGGCGCTGTTTCCGCTGGCGCGTCGCGCTCTTCCTGCTGTTCATCGCCATGCTGCCGCTGCCTGCGTCCGCCGCGGTGCGCCTGCCGATCATGACAGCGATCGCTGCCGCATTCGTGGCCGTGGCGTCGGTGCATCGCCGCATTGATCAGGGAATCGCGCGCTGCACTGCCTGGATGAAACTCAAGCGCGAACAGCAGGCCCGGCGCGAACTGGACTGGGAGCAGCTGCCGCCGCCCGTGCAGGAACTGTATCCGCCCGGACATCCTTTCGCGGGCGATCTCGATCTCGAGGGACCCGCATCCCTGCACCGCCTGCTCGACTTTTCCGTCTCGCATCGCGGGAGCAGACTACTCGCCTCGTGGCTGGGCACGACGCTGCCTTCCATCGAAATGATCGACGCGCGGCAGCGGCTCGTCCGCGCGCTCGCGCCGCTGCGGCATTTCCGCGAACACCTGCGGCTCGAATACGACCTCGTCTCGGCCGAAAAGCTCGATGGTGACGCATTCGTCGCGTGGCTGCGCAGCGCCCGTATCCCTTCGTCCGTCCGTGTGCTGCTGCCGCTCATGTCGCTGCTGGCTGCGGTCAATCTCGCGCTGTTCCTGCTCTGGGGGTATGATCTGCTGCCGCCGTGGTTTCTTCTCGGCGTCTTCGTGTATAGTGTCGTGTATTTTTTCTTCACCGATGTCCGCGAAGCGTTTATTGCCGCGGCCGTGCAGCTCGACGACGAGCTCGGCCGGTTGAAAACCGTCTTCCGCTTTCTCGAGCTCTACCCCTACGGCGGAAGGGATGAACTGCGCGGGCTCGTCACTCCGTTCCTCGATCCGCACGACAAGCCCTCGCGGCACATCCGCCGCATACTCCGCGACGTCGTCGCAGCGGGATTGACGATGAATCCCGTGATGATGGTGATCCTGAACCTGCCGCTGCCGTGGGATTTCATTTTCGCCGCCCGGCTCGAGCGCAAGCGGCGCGCGCTCGAGGAACGCCTGCCGGGCTGGCTCGACACGCTGCAGCGTCTCGAGGCGCTGCAGTCGCTCGCGAACTTCGCGGATCTGCATCCCGAATATCATTTCCCGGAGGTACGCGAGCGTATCGAGGAGGGAGCGATCTTTTCCGCCACGGGACTCGGGCATCCGCTCATCCCGCATCAGAACCGGATACGCAACGATTTCGACATCGACCGCCGGGGACGCGTATTCCTGATCACCGGATCCAATATGTCCGGAAAAAGCACCTTCCTCCGCACCGTCGGGGTCAACCTTGCGCTGGCATTCGCGGGCGGACCTGTAACCGCGCAGGCGATGCGCACGCAGCTCTTCCGCCTCACGACCTGCATACAGATTAGCGATTCGCTGCGCGAAGGCGTGTCGTATTTCTACGCCGAAGTGCGTCGGCTGCGGGATCTGCTGCGCGAAGCTTCCGCTGAAAACGCGCAGCCCGTGCTCTTTCTCATCGATGAGATATTCAAGGGCACCAACAATATCGAGCGGCATGTCGGCGCATCCCACTTCATCGAAGCGCTGGCAGGCGGCCGCGGCTGCGGCATCGTCTCAACGCACGACATCGACCTGACGCGGCTCGCCGACCGGCTGCCTGACGTCGTCAATCTGCATTTCCGCGAACATATCGTCGACAGCCGAATGGTCTTCGATTACACACTCCGCGCGGGTCCCTGTCCCACGAACAACGCTCTCACCATCATGCGCCTCGAGGGTCTGCCGGTGCCGTAAACCAGCTGCGCTCGCAAACCCCGCTGCGCTTCACGGATATCCGGCTGTGCTTCATAGATATCCGGCTGCGCTTCACGGCCCCGGCTGCGCTTCACGGCCCCGGCTGTGCTTCACGGCCCCGGCTGCGCTTCACAGATCCGTTGTGTGTGTTGGAACTAGCCGCGTTTCTCGTGCTCGAGCACTGCGAGCATGATACGGATTTCCGCGAAGCTGATATCGGAATCGATCACTCCCTTGATCTTCTTCAGGTTGGTGTCGCGCAGGCGGCGCACCGCGCCGCGGATCTGCTCCTGATGCGCCTGGGATACGAGGGGATCGAGAGAGAGGCGGATACCGCGCTGCAGCAGTTCCGCGATGTGATTTGAAACGGTCCCTTCGGTGAGGCCGCGCCGCACCGCGATATCGGTGAGTGTCAGCCCGCGCGAGGCGAGTTCCCAGGTGCTGCGCACGGGTGCCGGAAGGTCGCGCAGGGCATCCTTCTCCCTGACCAGGCTTCCGGCGAGCTGCTCATCCTGCACGTGATCTTCGATCGCGGCGAGCAGTTCCCGGCCGCATTTCTCGAAAGTCACCGGTCCCATTCCTTCGATACCGAGCAGCACCTCACGCGTACGGGGACGAGCGTCCGCGATGCGCTGCAGCACCGCATCCGATACAAGCGTATGCGACGGGATGTTGAGGGATGCGGCGACGCGCCGACGCGCCGCTCTCAGCGCTTCGTACAGCACCGGATCCTTCACCTGCGCGGTCGCGGACTCCGCAGCGGAAGGCAGGTGCATTTGCTTCACCTCGTATCCGAGATGTGCGCGTCCCGCTTCGGTGATATAGATCGATGGCCGCAGCGAAGCGCTCTGGGCCAACCACCCCATCGCAAGGAGGGTATCCATCGTTTCGAACACGAGCCGCTTGTCGACGTTTTTCATTTTTCCATAGGCACTCGCCTCGAAGAGGCGGAACTGCGCAATGCGCCGCGTTTCCGCTCCGCGCAGGATGTCCGCGAGCGTCGTGCGGCCGAAGCGGCCGCCCGTCTCCGCCGCGCAGTGCAGCACGAGCGCGTGGTAGCGGTCGAACGCATCTTCGCCGGCCGCGTCGCCGAGGTCGATGACTGTCGATGTGCAGGTGTCGCACTTTCCGCAGACGCCGCTGATCGTTTCTTCGTCGAAATACTCGAGAATGATATTCCGTCTGCAGGCGCTGCCGGTGATGTAGTGTTCCACGGCTCGCAGTTTCTCGAGCTGATGCCGCATGCGCTTTTCGATGGCCGCGTAATCGATGGCGAGGTCCTGCGCGGGAACGCGCGTTCCCAGCAGCGCGATGCCGGTTCCCTTCATTCCCGGTACGAAGTCGATGATTTCATCTTCGTGCAGCCGGCGGAGAGCGGGAAGCAGATCGTCGACCTTGAAGCCGCCGCTATTGCCCAGCTCATCGAGCGAGAACGAAACGGGATCGAAGAAGGCTGCAGCCCCGACCGCGCGCAGCAGCGCCGTGGCTGCGGGCTGAACCTCGGGCATCGCCGACTCGATCAGCCACATCCGCATGCGGTCGGGCGAGAGCAGGAAGCGGATGGTGGAGTCGGCGTACGATTCGCTGATGCGGCGGATGTACCCGTCGCGCTCGAGTACGTCGAGCGCCCCGCGGACGGCGGTTTCGGAGACGTTGCCGATCATGGAGGAGAGGGATGAAGCGGTCAGCGCGACGAGGCCTTCATGCGTCTGGCCGAGCTGGTTGCCCGCGAAGTGATGGAGCTGCGCATACACTTTCTGGATGAGGACGCGATCGGGATAGGTATTGCGGATAAAAAACTCCGGGAGTCCGCGATCCTTCGGATGATACAGCAGCGTACAGACGCTCTCCTTGCCGTCGCGCCCCGCGCGCCCCGCTTCCTGATAGTACTGCTCGAGCGTGGACGGCATGTCATGATGCACGACGAAGCGCACGTCGGGCTTGTCGATGCCCATGCCGAATGCCGTGGTGGCGACGATGACGCGCGTGCGGCCGTCCATGAAGCGCTGCTGCACGTCCTTCCTTTCCGTGCTCTGGAGCCCGGCATGATACCCTTCGGCGGGAATGCCGTGCGTGCGCAGCATGATCGCAAGCTCCTCGACAGTGTTCCGCGTGCCGGCGTATACGATGCCGCAGTCATTGCCCGAGGCGGCGCGCACGATTTCGTCGCGTTTGTTCGCGCCGTGCATGACGCGGAACGTGAGGTTCTCCCGGTTGAAGCCGCGCACGATGATCTTCGGATCGCGGAGCTCCAGCTGCAGCTGTATGTCCTGCCGCACGTCAGGCGTCGCGGTCGCGGTAAGGGCGACCACCTGCGGCGTTCCGAGCGATGCGATTGCATCGCGCAGACGGGTGTAGCTGGGCCGGAAATCGTGTCCCCATTCGCTGATGCAGTGCGCTTCGTCGACGGCGAACATTTCGATGCGGATGCCCTTCATGCGCTCGACGAAAGTCCTGCTTTCGAAGCGCTCCGGCGCGACATACATGAGCTTGTACCATCCGTTGCGCGCCTTGTCGAGGCGGCCCATCACCTCGCCATATTCGAGCATGGAATTGATGAACGTCGCGCGGATGCGGGCGCGCTCGAGCGCCGCGACCTGGTCCTGCATCAGGGAAATAAGCGGTGACACGACGATGGTGAGCCCTTCGAACAGCACCGCCGGGATCTGGTAACAGATGGATTTGCCGCCGCCGGTCGGCATGACGGCGAGCACATTGTGCCGCTCGAGCACGGAACGGACGATGCTGTCCTGCCCCGGCCGGAACGCCGGATAGCCGAAATGCTGTTGCAGCGCCTGCAGCGCCTGATCGAATGAATGCGTTTGCATGGTTCAGTCTCCCTGATTGAACATGAGTTGTATATTGACGGGCTTCTGGACTCCGCATCGATGCAGCGCTCCCGCGTGCGACCGCTGTCCCCGCATCAGAACGGAGTGGAAGGAATGCCGTTGTTCCAGCACCTGAGGTCAGTCCAGCGCGGCGCCTTCTTCATGGCGGATGAATGACGGCTCCTGCTGTGCGGCGTAATATGGAGCAAGCTCCGCCGACATGAATTTCGTTACGGCGATGATGACACCGAAATCATCGAGATACCCGATGAGCGGTGCAAGATCCGGGATCGCGTCGAGCGGTGAGATGAAATACAGCAGCGCGGCTACGACGACGGTCTTGCGCTGCCAGGCGACGCCGCCGTCCATGAAGTACCGGAAGAGTGCGAGTAGATCCTGCGCAAAACGCAGCTTCTTCCCGACACGCTCAAGCTTTTCCTCGAATTGCTCGCCAAGCTGCGCCGATTGCCTGCGGTACGTGTCTTCGTCTTCCTCGCCGCTGATATCGAAGTCCTCGAATAGCTGGTTGAGTTCCTTGTCCATGGAATTCCATCGCTGTGATAGACCGTAACGTTCGTGAAAAATAGCGGGGGGATCCGCGAAGTACAAGGGAAAATGCGGACCGTCAATAAAAAACCTCCGAATCCGGAGGTTTGCGTATGTAAAATGTGGATGAGCGGCTATTCGGGAAGATGGAGCCTGCTCCGGAGTATGTTGCCGATCGCGATCAGCGGCTTGAATATGGAATACATCATCGAGGGTGCGCTCAGTCGGGAATGCCGTGCGCGCGTCCGGGGATGCGGTGTAACTGATTCCTGCCCGAAACGATTGCGCAGGCGTGCTTCCATTATCATTTGCTGACCGACCATTCAATACCTCCGAACAGCAGGGGAAATTTCGAGTTCCGTCACAATGGTGCAAAAATTATGCCATCATCAAGTGGAGGGAAACGAAGCAATTCTGGCGAAGCTCAAGCGGATTTCTGTGAAGATGGGTGACATCGCGTGAAGAATGTTCACGAAAATCCTGACCGCCGATCAGTAGTTCGACTCGTCGCGCCACTGTGCGATTTTCCATGGTTTGTCCACCCCGTCCCGGCTGAGGTTCAGGCTGACGCGGCCATCGACACGGATGACGTCGCTCGGATTGAACGTGACCGTGAGATTGAATGTGCGCGTGACGCTCGACCGCAGGCTGTCGCCCGAGAAGCCGACAATATTGTTCCAGATGAGATTCAAACTCGCGGCATTCTGGAATAGATGCAAGGTGATGCGCATCTCTTCGTCGCGTCCCCAGCTCTCGTCGATTTTCCTGTCATAGTCGCGGTAGGTGAATACGAAATCATGCGCAAGCAAGCCCCCGTAGATCGTCGTGTCCTTGAAAGTGTAGGCGTAACGGAAATTCTGAAACAGGCCTTCGACGGTCTTCTGGTCGCTGATCAATCCCGTGCCGCCATCCGGATCGTCTTCGAACGCGGGCGCGAAGGGATTGCAGGCGGGGACGAGAACGAGCACGAGAACGAGCACGAGTACGAGCACGAGTACGAGCACGAGTACGAATATGCGTGCGTGTGTGCGGGCACGGTCGAGTTGGACATACGCGTGTTCGGGCTCGCATTCGGGGTATCGAGTTCTCTCATTTCCCGGCGCGGTCAATTGGCGAACCTCCCTTTCCATTCGCTCCAGCTTGTTTCATCCGCGCGGGAAAGGTCGGTCCATCGCGTGATGCTCCAGACGGAATTCCGGTCGATGTGCATGACGAACTGCAGCGTCCCGCGAACCGTCTCGCTTACATTCGCTATACCGTGCCGGAACACCAGCTCGTAGCTTCCTTCATAGATCGCGGAATCGGCCGCGATGATCGCGAAGCTCCCCTGCAGGTCCAGGGATGACGGGGCATCCTTCGGCGCGAACGCCTTCATGGCGGCGAACCATGCGCGCTCCGATTGCAGAGACCAGTCGGCGAAAGTCGCCGCATAGCGTCCCGCGGCGGGAGCAGTCGGGAAGAAAACGAATCGACGCTCCGAATTCAGCGTATCGACGAGACAGCGGACGTAGTTCTCGGTGCTTTTCTCCGTCACCGCATTCTCGAGATTGCTGAGGACGATGTCCGGCGAAGTCGGCGGCACGAAGGTGGCGCCGCCGCTGGTCGGCGGTTCCGGATCGCGCGTTTCGAACAGTCCGCACGCACCGAAAAAGATTCCGGAGAGGATGAGAGCGAGAAGCAGCGGTGGGCGGGGATTCATGCGCAAGCCCTCGCGAACATGATACAGCGGGGCGATGAGGTATCGTAGGGTGCTCCGTCGTAATTCCCGCGCACGTCCGCAAGCTTGAACGCGTTGCGGTCGAACATGGCCGTGAAATCCTCGAGCGTGAAGAGACGCACCGACTCGGTGAACGTGCGCTCCCGATCGCTACCGGAGACGCTGATGCGCTTTTCCACGCGCCCGTCGCGAATCCATCGCTCCTGCACGATCCGTCCCGTCGGCGTTTCGAGTTCCGTCCGCGGCAGGAGTGTCGATGCGGTGCCCGCGGCGTTGAGAAAATCGAGCATGTACCATCCATCCGGCTCGAGTACGTCACGCACACCGGTGATGACGGCCTCGTTGGTTTCGTCGTCGGGAAAATACCCGAACGCGGTGAACAGCTGAAGTACGGCGCGGAAACGTCTCGTGAAAGGAAGCCGGCGCATGTCTGCGCGGATCAGCCAGAGGCGGCTGCGGTAGCGCTGCGTCATGCGCGCCGCGGTCAGAAGCAGCGTCGGCGAGAGGTCGGCTGCCGCCACGGCGTACCCGCGCCGCGCCAGTTCGAATGCATGACGGCCCGTGCCGCAGGCGAGATCGAGCAGAGGCTCAGCCTGGATGGTGTTTGGCTGCAGGCTGGTGACGCGTTCGAACAGATCGACAGCCATCCGCGCTTCCCCGGCGTCACGGTGCGCGTACAGCTCCGTGTACAGATCGTCGGCGAACCAGTGCTTGTACCAGGACATGGACTGCCCGTGAAAAGTGGGATTACAGCGCGATGCGTCCTTCGAACGCGCGCGTGATCGTTGCCGCGTCGGTGAATTCGAGATCGCTGCCCATCGGTATACCGCGCGCGATGCGGGTGATGCGCAGACCCAATGGCTTGAGCAGGCGTGAGAGATAGAGTGTGGTCGCTTCACCCTCCACGTTGGGATTCATCGCGAGGATTATCTCTTCGATACCTTCATGCGAGCGATCCAGCAGCTCGCGGACATGCAGATCGTCGGGACCCATGCCTTCGAGCGGGGAGAGCCTGCCGCCGAGTACGTGATACAGGCCCCGGAACTCATTGCTGCGCTCGATGGCGAACACGTCGTTCGATTCCTCCACGACGCAGATCACGCTGCGGTCACGCTTGCTGCTGCTGCAGATCGCACAGGGATCGTCCTCGGTTATATTGCAGCAGACAGAACAGGTGCGCACGTTCTCCTTGACATTCAGCAAGGCCGCCGCCATCTGTTCGGCTTCTTCGCGGGGACGCTTGAGGACATACAGCGCAAGGCGCTGAGCGGTTTTCCGCCCGATTCCCGGCAGGCGCGCGAATTCCGCGATCAGGGCGTCGAGGGACGGTGAAGTGGAAAGCATGACGGGATGCTACAGGCCGAAGTTTCCGAGATTCAATCCGGGGATGCTGGGGATCATTCCCGACGTCGCCTTGCCCATTTCCTCCTGCGCCATCTTCTGCGACTGGTCGATGGCCTTGTTGACCGCGGACAGAATCAGGTCCTCGAGCAGCTCGATGTCGTCGGGAGTCACGACGCTCTTTTCGAGCTTGATTTTCCGGACCTCCTGCTTGCCGTTGATCGTTACGGTGACCATGCCGCCGCCGACCTCCACGGTGGTCTCGAGCTCGCGGAGTTTCGACTGCGCGTCGCTGACCCGGCCCTGAAGTTCCTGCACCTTGGCCATCATGTCCTGAATGTTGAGACTCATCGATTCCTCTCGTTTCAGACGGTGAAATACTGCGAAAACGCCAAACAATCTAAAATGGGACGCGGCACCCTGCAATGCAAGTGCCGCGTCGGGATCCGGAGAATCCGTACGGAATCAGGAGCCGGCGATCGTGATGCGGATCTCCAGGCCTCCTTCATGGATGGTGCTGCCCGGGATGCGCGAACCGACGTCCTCGTCGGGACGCGTGCGCTGGTAGCGGTAGAAGAGCGAGGCCTGCACACGCTGGCTCACGCTGTATTTCACTCGCGGTTCGATACTGATGCGCGTGATTCCTTCGCGGGGCTGACCGCCGCTCGCAAGATCCGTCACGCTGTAGATGCGCGACGATGTCTTGTTGAGCGTGAACGCCAGCGAGAACTGGATGTCATTCTTCAGGTTGAGTCCGAACATCGGAACGTCGAAGCCGGTTTTCTTGAAGTCCGCCTGCAGCGAGAGTTCATTCGAGTTCTCCTCGACCACGTTGCTCGCGGAGGTGTTGAGACTGAATGTGCCCTTCTTGTCCCAGCGTGAGTTCACGCTGAGATCGCCGCCCCAGATCTGGTTGAATGCCAGCTGCAGACCGATCAGGGGCTGGAAGCTGAAGCCGACCTGCTTGTTTTCCGTGATGCGTTCCCCCGTGTCCTGGCTGTTGCGGTACGACGACGAGAAATTCGAGGAGTATCGATGTTCCAGCGAGATGCGGTCCGCGAGACCCTCGAGCAGCGCCCACTTCTCCAGACCGTCCCAGCGCAGACCCCAGTTCATGCGCGGGAAGAACTCACCCAGCAGCGACCGCAGCCAGGGCACGGCCTCGAAACCGTCTTCGAACGCCTCGCCGAGTTTCTCCGCCGCCGTTCGCGTATCGCGCGGGTCGGCCGAGATTTCCTGGAAGCGGTCGCTGACGGCGGCCATGTTCGTGTTGAAGAAACTGAAGAAGAGGAAATCCGGAAAGGCCATGAACGAGCGATCGAACTTTCCGGTCGTCGCCACGCTCGCGATCAGCTGCCTGCCGAGGCTGTCGGTGCGGATCTGATAGTTCTTGTTCAGCGACCATTTCAGGTCCCAGTTGAGATCGAGACGGGCGCCTTCCCAGAGGGGTCGGTTCGTCTTGATCGAGAATGAGTTGCTCTGGGTGTAGTTGTCGGTGTACGTGCCGCTGGGATTCGGCGCCCGGAGCCCGCGGCTGTAATTCTCGATACCGACGAAGGGGAACGCGCTCTTGAATGCGATGCGGCCGGACGAGGGATTCGGATCACTGATGAGGCCCAGCTGGTAGAGGCGTGACGGTCCGAGGTTCGCGTCGGGTGGATTCCCGAATGGCACGCTCCCCCAGAATGTCGAGAACCCTGTCTCTCCGCGCACGCCTGCGACCTGGCTGCTGTTGTTCTGCGAGAAGGTGAATGCAATGTTGTCGTAATCGAGGAACGGAATCTTGATCGCGTAGTACGCGGCGTCCGACAGTATCTCGCCGATGGCGAGACCACCGGTCGAATCCGGAGCGGCGCCGTCTGCACTGCCCTTCAATTCCTGCTGTCCGAGAAGGATCGCGATGAGTTCGCTTCGGGTTCTCTGCACGATTTCGTTGAGCTGGACCACGCGTTCGAGATCCTCGCTCTCCTGTGCCTCGCGCTTCATCTCCGCAAGGGAGTTCTCCTGTTCGACCGCCTCACGGTATTTCTCCGTGATGCCTTGCGCCTTGTCGGGATGCTCCTGCTCGATGCGTTGCAGCAGCTCGACCATCGGCAGTTGCTGCAGTTCCTTCCGGCGGGCGTCGGGATCTTCCACCGGTTTCTCAGTGTCTCCGGGAGCCACGGTGCTGCGCCGGCCGGGCGTCGGTTTGCGCGGCGGTGCGGGTACCGATGCGCTCTTGCGTTCGCCGAACAGCGGATCAAAGAGCGCCTTCAGCTTGAGCGTCATCTGGGCGCTGATGCTCGCATTGTAGCCCGCCATGCGTCCCTGCTCCGCCTGCTGGATGTTCTGCTGCCAGTTGTACGACACCTGGTAGGAGAGATTCAGATCCAGATGCCTGTCGAGGTCGAAGAACCCCGGCACCATGGGACGGCTGGTGATGGAAAACTGCTGCTGGTAGTTGGTCGGAAGTCCGAAATACAGACCTTTGCTCCGTCCGAAGAAAATATCGTTGAAAATCGCCGAACTCTGGCGCTGCGCGATCACCTGCAGTCCGAACTGGTCGAGCAGCGGCTCTCCGTTCTCATCGAAAAGGTAATCGGCTTCGAGCCCGAGCAGCGACGAGCGCAGGGAGGTACCGTAGCTGCCGCTGAGATTGAGCAGGCTCTCTTCTGAAAGAGTGAATGCCAGGTTCAAGGAGCGGTTATGCGTGAACGTGCGCGTGTACGGGCGATAGCGCAGCGGTTCGCGCTCGACTTCCTCGATGCGCGACCGCTCCAGTCCCGCGTCGGCGGAAATGCGCGTGGGGAGGTAGTACCACTTGGTGTCCTTGTAGAAATCGAGCAGGAAAATTCCATCGAATATCGTGAAGGGTTTGATATATGCCTCGCGCCCGAAATCGTACCCGTAGCCGACACGCGCCTGCCACTGCCAGTCACGGCGGGAGCGGAAGATCGGATCGCGGAAACGGGTGACCGTGTAGTTGTAGCTGAGTTCGAGGCGATTGACGACGTCCTTCACCAGCCAGCTCTCGCCGGGCGCCTTCAGGCGCACCGTCGGAATGGCCCAGCTGTCGCGGATGGACAGCGTCTGTGTCGCGATGCGCGCGTTGCGCGCGGCCTCGTCGATCTCGCGCTGCGGCCTGCCTTCGGCACGCAGCTGCTGTGTGAGCGCCGCGACAGCGCCTTCGACTTCGACATCTGGCTGTCCGGGGACGAGCAGCGGCTTGGTGAGATTCTCCGCGTGCGAATAGGTCACACGCAGCTGCGTGCCCTTCCAGTCCTCGGGGAACGCCTTGTCGATATTCAGCGTGGTCGACATGTTCCAATTCGTAGTCCACGCGCGCGTGGAACTGAAGCGTTCCGCGATACCGTGGAAATACGGATCCGAATGGTTGATGTTCGCGCTGATGTCCGCGATGTCGGCCAGGCGGAGATTCATCGAGGCGTTATATGCGTACCCGTTCCTTGAGTTCGGCTGTATCACGCGGAGTTCATTGATCCAGAGACGACCGGTTACGGGATCGGCTTCGAGGTTGCGCACGCCGACGCTGATGAACTGCACGCGCACGATATCGGGACTGCCCTGCACCCAGAACCATGCGTTGTTCTTTCCGCCGACTGGAAAATCAGTGTAGGTGCTGGTGTTGTCGATCAGGCTCTTGACCGCGGTCAGCTCGCTGAAATCGATGGCCACCTCGTTGTTCGGCGACCAGCCGGGTTCGACGAGCATCCGGTACTCGTAATAATTCGCGGTGTCGATGCCGAAGCGCATCACCATCTCGTAATTGCGCCCCTGCAGGTTCCGGTCACCGTGCACGTACATCTTCAGCTGGCGGTAGTTGAAGAGGTCGAGACCGTTTCCCGCGAAGATGCGGTACGTTTCACGCAGCGTATCGGTGGGCAGATCGGTGAAGTCAAGCGAGAGCGACTGTTCGTTGCCGTAGATCTCCTGGTCGGGACGCGTGCGGTCGCGCGGGCGGATCACCCCCGGCGGCACGTCGTATTCACCCGGATTGTCCTCCACGTTCACCACCGCAACCGAAAACATCGGATCGTTACGCTGGCGCTCGTACCACTGGTTGCCGACGAAATTGAATTCCGCGATGCGCACGGTGGCCTTCGCCGCGGGATCGCCCTTGTCGATGTCGGTGAGAATCACGCGCATGTACTCGACGTTGTCGAGCGCGGGTGCGCCGATGCTCTCATCCGGATTGGCCAGCGGTATGCGGAACTGATACCATCCGTTGTTGCCTCCTCCCACGACGTAGGGGTTGCGGTTGCTCGGATCGCCGAAACGGGTGGTGTCGAGATCGATGACGTAGCGGAAATAATCGTTGGCAAGATCAAGGATGCCGTTGTTGTTCAGATCCTCGGTGTCGGGGAACTGCCCGGCGGGATCATCGAGATTGCCCTGCGTTCCATTGAATCGGGTCCAGTTGTTCGGATCGTATGCGAAGTTGTCGCCGCTCGGATCATCCGAAAGGATCAGACCAGCCGCGATCTCGGCGGCATATAGCGCCCGTTCCTGATCGTCGGTCAGCATGTCGATGCCGACGTCCTCGTCGGGATCGAGAATGCCGTTGCGGATCGAACCGGGCAGGACGTCGTCTTCCGAATTCAACGTGCCGTTGGGGATCACATCCTCGGTGATCTTCCCGAGATCGAGAATCATCTTGCCGCCCGTGGTCAGGTTCTCGACCTTCATCCACAGCTCGATGTAATTGAAGTTGCCGTCGACGAGGTTGGTCGCATTCACCGGGAGCATGCGGATGATGCTCGCCCAGTTGCGGTTCTGCAGTCCGAGATCCGGCGTGTAGTTGAATTGTCCGCGCTGGCCGGGATAGAAGTCGAGGTCAAGCACGGTGACGCGCTGGTCCTCGCGCGCGACGCTTTTCTCAGGCCAGATATCGTCGACGCGCACCGTGCGGTCAGAGATCGCGGTGATGGGAAGGTTGTACCAATCGAGTTTGGCGCGCTGTGTCTGCATGAGGGAGTCGTTCGCGGCGCTGTTGTTCGGCAGCGAGTTGGGTATCGATCCGAGTCTCCAGACCGAATAAGCCGTCTGCAGCGGGATGAAAATCCGCGATCCTTCGAAGTCGTCGAGATAGGCGATGCCCTCTCCCTGGTCGCTCGGGATGGTGCTGGTCTTGCTGCTCGACTCCGGCATGACCATCGCGGCTTCACCCTGTATGGTGAGGGAGGATTTCTCCTTCGTCGCGATGAAGGGCAGCGTGTTGAGCGCGTCGGTGATCACGGGCAGGTCCAGCGTCGTCTTCGCGTCGATGCCGAACATCGAATTGCTGATCGGTTCCTCTCCGATGCGGACCTTGTCGCTCAGGGTCTTCTGGTTGAGGCTCATGAACGTGAAGCCGAAGTAGGAATTCTCTCCGAGGTCCACTTCCCCGCGTGCACCCACGAGTGTCTTCGAGGCGAAGGTGAAGAGGTCCTGCTTCTCGTAGTCGATCTCGACCTTGGCGTCGGGAACCAGTGCTTCCTCCCGGGTCAGGCGCACTGTCCCCGCCTGCTCGTCGACCGTGTAGTCCACGCCCGGGGTCAGCGGTGAACCGTTCAGCGTCACGCGCACCGAGCCGGGCACGACGTTGAAACCGAGAAGGTATACGGCGGAAGCGGAACCGCGGGTGTTTCCTGTGATGATGATCTTGTCGCGCGAGCTTTGCCGCGCCTGCGTTTTGGTCTGCGTGTACACTTCCTCGAAGGTGTACTGGTCTATGTCGCCTGTATTGCCTCTGAACAGTTCGCTGTACAGACGCAGCATGCCCGCGGCCCAGGGCTCCAGCGTCGGGAAGATGATTTCGCCGCGGATGGGATTGACGGTCAGGCCGGGAAGGAAGTCGATCTTGCCGTCAGGCGGACCGCCGATGTCGTCGGTGTAATCGAGCCCGAAGAGACGCAGCAACTGTGCGTTGGTGTTGGGCAGAATTTCCTGATCCGGCTGTCCGCCTGAGCGGAACATGATCTTGAAATTCGCGAGATCGGTCGCCGTCAGGTTGCGCGTGTTGAGCGAGTAGATGCTGCGCACCTTGAGTTTCCAGGCTTTCGTGAACGACGGACCGAGATTCTTCGGCTTGACCAGTTTGAGGACCATGCGCGAAGGAATTTCCTTGCCGTCCTGGTCGCGGTAGGTCTTCAGCCTCCGGTCCCCGGCGAAAGTCCCGTAGATCACGTCATCCGCGCTTGCCTCGTTATCCATGCCTTCCGTCCGGTAGGCGACAGCGATGACTTGATCGTCCTGGATGCTGGAGTTCAGGGTGAGAATGCCGGTAACCTCATCCAGAAAGTAATCGACGTCCTTCTGCAGGCGCTTGAAATTCCCGACTTCGATTTCGCCCGATTTCGGATCCACGCGTTTGTTCGGATCCAGAAGGTCCTCGTAAGACAACGGATAGGCCGCATCCCCCGGCACATACGAATCCGGATTGTCGATGAACGCGACGACCACGCGCTCTTCCGGATCAGTGACCACACCGCTGGTCTGGGGTCGCGAAAGCCACACCTCGATTTCCTTGATATAGAGGTCGGGGCGCACGACGACCGGGGACGTCGCATCCGGGAATATCGCGCGATAGTTGTAAAACGCCTCGTACGGCGACTCGCCCGAGTTGGGATCGATGTCGCGGTACGCCGCATCGATGAAATAGTGATTGTCCGAATACTCATAGGCGTGGCGCTCGAATTTCTGCTCCTGCGCGCCGCCGTTGATCGAAAGCCGGGAGGACTCGCCTTTCTTCTGCGAAGCGATGGTCGAAAGGCGCAGGGGGCCGGCCTGGAACTCCGCCTTGATGCCGAAAAGGGCTCCGCTCCCCTGAATCAGTGTGGAGGGAGTCTGCAGCGACACGTTTCCGGCCTCGACCGACTGCACGATTTCATCCTCGTAGCCGGTGTACTTGATTTTCAGCTGGTTCTCGTAGTCAAACGTTCGCTCGGTGCTCCAGTCCGCGCGGATGCTCAGTTTGTCGCCGACGAGGCCGTTGACGTTGATCTGCACCTGCTGCTTGAAATTCGGGGAGAACTGCGTCGGCCGGAGGAACACCGATTGCTGGTCGGAGCTTTCGATCTTGAAGCCGGCGTTGATGTCGATCGCGCCGTTGATGCGCACGCTGATCCGGCTGCGATCGCCGAAGATGCTCATCAGCGGATTCGGCGCGATCGGGATATCGATTTCGGTGATGTTCTTGAGCAGATTCGCGAGGTCGTCCCCTTCGTCCATCTGATACTCCGACGCCTTCCTGGCCGTGCGGCGATCGCGTTCGTAGTTGTACCGGCCGGCAATGTAGTCATCGAGCGACATGCGATACGGGATGCGCACGTCCCGGCCGTTCACCACTTCCCGTATCAGCACTTCGTTTTTCGTCGAGTCGACCTTCACGATGATCTGCGAGCCGCGTGTCGGCTGCAGGTAGAACGGCGAGAGACGCGACGGGAAGGGCTGCGCCGTCGGTGACGGACGCGGCCGGGCGGGGAGAAATTTTGCGCGTGTCGTAGAATCGGACGGCGGGATGTCGAGGCTGTCGACAGGGACGGCAAGCGATGCCGCGAAAGTGGCGAGGGAGAGATCGGCGTCGAACGAGCCGGGGAATCCGCGTGATGAAAGATCGGCGATGCCCGCGATCCCGGAGCCGAGAGGAAGATCGTCGAGCATATGCAATTCCCCGATCCGGGAGAGGTCTACCGTCACGGCAGGAAACACGTCATCCTGCGCGACTGCGTCATGCATATGCAGCGCGGCCTCGGCAGCACTCAGACCATGGCGGCCGGGAATTCCCATCAGCGTGCCCAGCCCGGCGTTCACGAAGGCGTTCCATTCCATGGCGCATTCGATGGTGATCGTCGGAACGGTAATCACCGGTTCGACCGAAGCTCCGAGGAAAAAGAGAAGCGAAAACGCCGAGATACCGGTGAGCGAGGAGACATGCCGTGCATGGCTGAGGAAGGCGCGTCGGATGGACGCACCTCTCCCATGCCCCGCTCGCGGGGTGTGTATAGTCATGCTTGTCTGGTTGCGATTCAAACGTCTGCTGCCGTGTACGTTACACGAGGTGTAAGGATGTAACGATCAGTTCGATAGGAACCCTTGCGCTGTGAGACGTTCGGTTGGAATTGGATAGGGACGCGAGGGACACAGGATGCCTGCCTGCAGCCCTCAGCGTTTCTCGAATGAACATTAAAATTAGAAAGAGCCAAGCTCCCGTGCAAGGAACACAATGGCAGAAATTCGGTATATTCCGCCTGACCGGAACCGGCTGACTCCAATGCAACACGGGGCGCAGCTGACGTCAAACAACGCATACTATCACACGCAACGGATGGATGCAATGGAAAACCGCGTGGGCTCCACGCATGGGTGACGGTGCATGATTCTCTGGCGCTACATAACGCATGGGTGACGGCGCATGATTCTCTGGCGTTACATACTGCGTGCGCACGTCGGGCCGTTCTTTTTCGCGAACGCCATCATCATTTTTCTTTTCCTCCTGCAATTCCTGATGAAACGTGCGGGAGACCTGGTGGGGAAAGGTCTGAGCACCTGGGTGATACTCGAGCTGATCTCGCTCAACCTGGCGTGGATGCTGGTGCTGTCGGTGCCGATGGCGGTGCTGGTCGCCACCCTGATGGCCTTCGGACGGCTGTCCGCCGACAACGAAGTGACCATCATGCGCGCGAGCGGCATGAGCCTGTACCGCATGATGATGCCGGTGGTGGGGGCAGCGCTGGGAGTGACGGCGGGATTGATCTGGTTCAACAATGACGTGCTGCCGGATGCCAACGTGCGGCTGCAGACGCTCATGACGGATATCGTGCGCATCAAGCCCACGCTGTCGCTGCAGGCGGGCGTGTTCACATCCGAGCAGGAACTGCCGAGCTATCGGATCCTCGTGCGGCGCACGTTCGAGAGGAGCAATGATCTCGAGGGTGTGACCATCTATGATCTGTCCGATCCCGAACGTGCGGTCGTGGTCACGGCGGAGAGAGGAACCGTGAGCTTTTCCGCGGATTACAGCCGGATCATCATGGACCTGCGCGACGGGGAGATCCACGAGGTCGGCAACAAGACCTTTCTGAATTACCGCAAACTGCGATTCCTGCGTCACCGGGTGTCCATCCCGGCCAGCGGGTTCGGCTTCCAGCGCAGCGACGCGTCCGAGACACGCCGCGACGACCGTACGATGAGCGCGGGGATGATGCAGGAGATCGTCGACTCCATCCGCGTCGAACAGGAATCCAAGATCCGGAATTCCACTGAACGCATCACCGCGCACCTGCGACGCTATTTCGATGGCACGATGCAATTCTACACTGCCGCCCCGTCGAAAGTCCCGCCCAGTATTCCTCCGCGAACACCGCGCAGCGCGAGAGGTCCCGGCGACGACAGGCTCTCGGCCGCGAGGCGCTCGGCCGAAGGGCTTGCGGCCGACATCGTCGCGGCGGACAGCGGCGCGGCGGACAGCGACGCACGGGCACCGCTCGATACGCTCGGCGCAGTGTTTCGCGCACTCGCGGATGCGCGGCAGCTCCAGGCGCAGTCCATGGCCGAGCGGAGCGGCATCGATTTTGACGAGCAGCAGACGGATCGCTTCCTTGTCGAGATCTACAAGAAATTTTCCATCCCTGTCGCCTGTCTCGTGTTTGTCCTGATCGGAGCGCCGCTCGGCATGATGGCACGTCGGGGCGGATTCGGCATGGGTGCGGGACTGAGTCTGGGTTTCTTCCTCTTCTACTGGGCATGCCTGATCGGCGGGGAGAAGCTGGCCGACCGCGGAGAGCTGTCCCCCTTCTGGGGAATGTGGATTGCGAACATCATCCTCGGAATCATGGGCGTCATACTCGTGTGGCGCACCGCGAAGGAGTCGCGTGTCATCGACTGGAGTTCCCTGATGCGCTTCGTACCGAAACAGCTGCGCGGAGAAGCGTCGGGACGCGAGCATGTCAATCCGCACGAGGCATAGTTGACAAGACTCGATCGCCATATCTCCGCGCAGTTCGTGAAGACAATCCTCTTCGCCATACTCGCATTCAGCCTGATCTTCATACTGATCGACATGATCGAGAATCTCGACGACTTCGTCGACCAGAATGTGCAGCCGCACATCATTTTCCTGTACTACGCGTACTTCCTTCCGCGCATTTTCAGTCTGATGGTGCCGGTGGCGACACTGCTGGCGGCGCTGTTTGTCGTCGGCCGCATGAGCAACAACAACGAGCTCACGATCATGAAGTGCGCCGGCGTCTCGCTCTACCGCTTCATGCTGCCCCTGCTGGTCATCGGACTCCTGGTGAGCCTCGCACTGCTCGGTTTCGACGGCTGGCTTGTGCCGCGCATCAACGCAGAACGGCTCGTGCTCGAGCGCGAGTATCTGAAGAAGAATCTCGAAATGCGCGGCCGGTACAACCTGTTTTTCCAGGAGCGCAACAATCGCATCATCTCACTCGACTACTATGATCAGAACGAGGCGACGGCAAGGCGCGTGACCTTGCAGCAGTTCTCCGCACAGGATCCGACAGTCATGCTCCGCCGCTTCGACGCCGAACGCATGCAATGGAAGGATGGCAGCGGGGAATGGGTGCTGTATCGAGGCATCCGGCGGGAGTTCTCGCGCGACACCACCATCCCCATCCAGCAGCGCGAACAAGTCTCGTCCTTCGACAGCCTCAGGCCGGGTCCCCTCGTCATCACCCCGGACATCATCCTGCGCATGCAGCAGAAGCCGGAGGAGATGGAACTCGGCGATTTCCGAAGCTACATCGAGCGGCAGCGCATGGCCGGCAGCGACATCGCGCGTCTGCTCGTCGACTATCACGGCAAGATCGCGTTTCCCTTCGCCTCGCTCATCGTCGTTTTTTTCGGCGTTCCGTTCGCCTCGGTAAAGCGGCGCCGCGGATTGGCGGTACAGTTCGGTATCAGCATATTCCTGCTGTTCATCTACCTCGTCAGCCAGAAGCTGAGCCAGATCTTCGGCTACAACGGAAACATCCCGCCCATCCTCGCCGCGTGGTTTCCCAATCTGCTCTTCTTCCTCGCCGGTCTCACGTCGATGATCCGCGTGCAGAAATAAAGGTCACATCGCACCATTGCCCTCGTCGTGTGAACCTGCATCTCGAATTCACGCGCGTCGCCCCGGTCCGTGTTTTCGCCCTTGCAATTCAGTGATGATTACTGCTACTTTACAAAGCTGTAGGCATTGTTCAGCAATCCAGGACGATCATTGGACAGGACTCTGAAAATCGCGCGTGAATTCCACTGGGAGATGGGACACCGCCTTCCGTTCCACACGAGCGGATGTGCGAACATTCACGGTCATTCCTACAAGCTCTGGGTGGAGATCGAGGGCGTCTGCGACGACAGCGGCATGATGATGGACTACGGGGACATGAAGAAAATCGTCATGCCCGTGGTCGAAGAGTTCGACCACTGTTTTCTCTGCGATGCCTCCGACGAACTCATGCTTCCATTCCTGGAATCCGCCGGACTGAAATTCAAGGTGGTCCCGTTCACCACGACGGCGGAACACCTCGTGCTGCATCTGCTCGACCGGCTCTGGAGCGTCTTCGTGCCTTTCACCCGGGTTTCCGGACTCCGACTTCGACTGCAGGAAACCGACATCTCCTATGCCGAAGCGTCGCGTACGCGCACGATGTAAACGCGTTGTTCCTCGTCCGTCATTTCACCAAAACCATTGCATCTTGAATCCTCGTTTCATATTTTCACTTGTTCAGTTGGCAACTTCACTTAAAGTAGTATCTGAGGTCCGCGAATGAAATTTTTCATCGACAGCGCGAACATTGATGAAATTCGGGAAGCTGCCAGTTTAGGGATCCTCGATGGAGTGACGACGAACCCGTCTCTCGTCGCGAAGGAGGGGAAAAATTTCCGACAGCTTCTCGACGAGATTCTCTCGATCGTTGACGGACCGGTGAGCGCCGAGGTCGTTTCCACGAACAGGGAAGGGATTCTCACCGAGGCGCGCGAGCTCGCGGCGATCCACAGGAACATCGTGGTGAAGGTACCTCTCATCCGCGAGGGACTGAAGGCCGTGCGTCAGCTGAAGGACGAAGGGATCAGAACGAATGTTACGCTCTGCTTCTCGCCCACACAGGCTCTCCTTGCGGCGAAAGCGGGCGCCACATATATCTCGCCGTTCGTCGGACGGCTCGATGACATCAGCATCGACGGCATGGAATTGATTGAACAGATCGTCACTATCTATGGGAATTATGAATTCGGCACACAGGTCCTGGTCGCGAGCATCCGCCATCCGCTGCATGTGCTGCAGGCAGCACTGATGGGTGCGGACGTCGCCACCATTCCATTCAAGATCATAGATCAGATGTTCGCGCATCCCCTGACCGACAGCGGATTGCAGCGCTTTCTCGACGACTGGAAGAAAAACGAGTCGAAACTCGTCTGAATTCGCTCCCAGTAACCTTTTTACATACTTACCGGTTGTTTGAAATGAAGCACACCCCGTTTCATGACATTCATGTGAAGCTCGGCGCGAAGATGGTCGAGTTCGCAGGATTCGATATGCCCATTCAGTACAAGGGCATCATCGCAGAGCACAAACGCGTCCGCGAGACTGTGGGCGTTTTCGACGTGACACATATGGGCGAATTCGAGGTTCACGGCGCCGATGCATTTGCATTCATACAGCGCATGACCACGAACGATGTGAGCAAGCTGACGGAGGGCAGTATCCAGTATTCGGCGATGTGCTACGACGACGGCGGCATCGTGGACGATCTGCTCGTCTATCACTGCGGGGACCATGTGCAGCTCGTGGTCAACGCCTCCAACCTGGAAAAGGATTTCAACTGGCTCCGAGATCACATCCAGGGCGACGTGCGGCTGATTGACAAGAGTGACGAGACCTCTCTGCTTGCAGTGCAGGGACCGAAGTCTCTCGACACGCTGCGCAAGATCACCGACATCGATCTCGCCGACATGAAGTACTATACGTTCCGCCGCGGCCGTGTGGCGGGGATCGAATGCCTGGTCTCACGTACAGGCTACACCGGTGAACTCGGATTCGAAATTTATTTCGCGGCGGACCTGGAAATCGCCGGGAAGATGTGGCATGCGATCTTCGAAGCCGGAAAGGAATTCGGCATCGAGCCGATCGGTCTCGGCGCTCGCGATACCCTGCGGCTCGAGGTCGGTTTCTGCCTCTACGGCAATGACATCGACCACACGACCATGCCGCTCGAGGCCAAGCTGGGCTGGATTACCAAGCTGAAGAAGGGTGAGTTTATCGGGCGCGATGCCATGCTGAGCGCAAAGGAAGCCGGTCTCAAGCGTACCCTCGTCGGTCTCACGCTCGAAGGCCGCGCGTTTCCGAGACACGGCTACGACATCGCGGTCAATGGCACTGTATGCGGACATGTCACCAGCGGGACGATGTCGCCCATGTTGGAGAAGGGCATCGCCATGGGTTATGTCCCCGTTGAAAACAGCGCGGAGGGAAGCGTGGTTGACATCGTCATCCGCAACCAGCCTGTCCCGGCCACTGTCGTGAAGGTCCCGTTCATCACGAAGCAATAACCGAGAAGGAGCGCAGGCCGGAAACGCACGCCGTTCCGGCCATACGCGAGCATTGCGACGCAAAAGCAAACATATCGAAGGCGGAAAGGAATCGAGCGGAACCCGTCCGGCCCTTGATACCAAACGCAAGCTTGACATCATCGGCCTGCTGATGATGGCCTTGTCGGTTCTCATTTTGCTCGCTCTTGTGTCGCACTCCCATGCCGACGAGACCGTCGCCGATATCGGTTTCGGTGATCTGATCAAGCTGTTCGGCGGTGATCCGGAAATACAGGCCCGCGCCGACACGACGTCCAACTGGCTCGGACTGTTCGGCGCGATACTCGCGAACCTGTTCATCAATATCACGGTGGGATATTTTTCGCTCGTATTCCCCGTGCTGCTGATGCTCTGGGGCTGGTCCGTCTTGCGACGCCGGGACCTGCGCGCGCTCGCATATTACACCAACTATTCGCTGGTGCTCGTACTGCTGCTTTCGACGTTCATGGGACTGATCCGTCTGATTTCATGGATGCCGGAACTGTCGGTGGCATGGTCCGGCAATATCGGGGATTTCACCGCGGGACTGATCGCACGACTGATCGGCACGACGGGCGGCATCATCATCATCCTGACGACGATCATCGTGCTTGCTGTCGTCGTCGTGGATTACGACATACAGGCCACGCTTGAACGCGGCCGCCGTGTGGTCGACTGGCTGCGCATGACGGTTACAGGGAAGGCCGGCACTCTGAATACGGCCTTCCGTGCAGAGCGTGATGCAGCCGCGAGTGCTGAGGCCAGATCGTCGGAACTTCACGCTGCGGCCGCTCCACTCGAATCGAAATCCCGTCATCCGGCGTCGTCCGATCCCACGACCAAGGGTCCCGCAACGGCGCCGGTTCCGCTGCACGTTTCCATCTCCCGGCAGGCGGATGAGGGCGAGCCGTGGATGGTTTCCTCGGCGTCCGATCCCACAGAGGGCGCGACGCCGCGTTCCAATGGAACGATCTCGCGTGATGCCATCGAGGGACTCGGGGGCATCCTCGCCCCGCTTCGCAGAAGCGCGGAGGCGGATGACCCAGGCGCAAGGACCGCCGCAGGTGGAAGCGCGAACCGGGGCAGCGGTGCGGACAGCGGTTCTGAATCACACGCGGACGATCCAGCCTCGGCAGGACGTAGAAGCAGTTTGACAGGCAGGGTTCCTGCGACAGACGCGATCGGTGACGAACAGCGAGTTCCTCCCGTGAAGAAACCAGGAACTGCAGACAGTACTGAAGAGGAAAATATCGCGTTGTCTGATGTTCTCCCGAACGAGCATGAGCGCAAGGCCGTGCAGGCGGCGGTGGCGCGCAGGGTGATGCAGTCCGGAGAGGCTGCCGACGCCGATGCGCTGAACAAGGAGCTTTCTGAGGTCGAGCTGCGCTACAGGTTCCCGACCCCCGACCTGCTCGATCGGCAACTCAGCAGCAACAGTGTCTCGGATGATGAACTGCGCAACAAGGCTGCGCAGGTGAAGGAGAAGCTGGCGGTCTTCGGCATCGGCATCGAGAGCATTTCCGTCACACCGGGTCCTGTCGTAACGCTGTTCGAACTAGTCCCGGATTCCAGCGTGAAGATCAGCAAGATCACATCGCTCTCGGACGACCTGGCGCTCGCGCTGGCCGCGAAGGGCATTCGCATTATCGCACCGATTCCCGGCAAGAGCGCGGTGGGTATCGAGATCCCGAACAACGCACCCGAGATCGTCAGTTTCCGCAGCGTCGTGACTGCCCCGGAATTCGCCAAGTCCCGGCATCGGCTCACGCTCGGTCTCGGCAAGTCCATCACCGGTGATGTCGTTTGCGACGATCTGGCGCGCATGCCGCATTTGCTTATTGCGGGAGCAACCGGTTCCGGCAAGAGCGTCGGCATAAACGTGATGATCACGAGTCTGCTGTATCGCATGAAGCCGCAGCATGTGAAATTCGTGATGATCGATCCGAAGAAAATCGAACTTGCACAGTATCGCGGACTCAACCGGCACTTCCTGGCGTCATGTCCCGACATCGATGAAGAGATCATCACCGATCCCGCCAACGCGGTCATCGTGCTCAAGAGTCTTGAACTCGAGATGGACATGCGCTACACGAAGCTTGCCAAGGCCGGCGTCAGGCATGTCGACGATTACAATGCGAAGGTTCATGCCAGGCAGCTGCACGACAGCGAACTCGTCAAGCATTACCATCTCCCGTACATCGTGGTGATCATCGACGAGCTTGCGGATCTGATGATCACAGCGGCGCGCGAGGTAGAGGAACCGATCGCGCGGCTCGCGCAGCTGGCGCGTGCCGTCGGCATTCACCTCGTCGTCGCCACGCAGCGTCCGTCGGTCGACGTGATCACCGGTGTGATCAAGGCGAATTTCCCGGCGCGCATCGCCTATCAGGTGGCGAGCCGTATCGACAGCCGCACGGTGCTCGACGGCACCGGTGCGGATCAGCTGCTCGGAAACGGTGACATGCTGTACCTGCCGAGCGGCCAGCCGAAGCCCGTCCGTGTGCAGAACGCGTTCCTGTCCACCGCCGAGGTCGAGCGCGTCGTGGAATTCATCGGCGACCAGCATGGTTTTCAGCGACCCTATGCACTGCCGTCGGTGCGTTCACAGCAGAAGGCGAAATCACGCGAGGATGAAATCGGCACGGACGACCTGATGTTCGAGGCCGCGCGGCTTATCGTGCGTCATCAGCAGGGATCGGTATCGCTGCTCCAGCGCCGGTTGAAAATCGGATACTCGCGGGCTGCGCGCATTGTCGACCAACTGGAGACGGCAGGAATCGTCGGGCCGTACGACGGGAGCAAAGCCCGTCAGGTCATGGTAGAAGACGAGCACCAACTCGAAGAGATTCTACAAACGCTGTAAGGAAACGCAATGAAAACACGCTGGCTGCTCACTGCCCTGATCGCGCTGATTCCCCTGATGATTGCGTGGGCGATCGATGCGCGGGAGATCATAGAAAACGTGCAGGATCGCTATAACGACATGACCGACGCGACGATCAGTTTTTCGCAAAGCGTCCGGTTCAAGGTGTCGAAGGCCGAACAGAACGTCAAAGGCACATTGCTGTTCAAGAAACCGAACAAGTATTTCATCGAAACAGAGGAGCGTACCGTCGTCACCGACGGAACAACGTCGTGGTCATGGAGCCCGCGCAACCGTCAGGTCGTGGTTGATAATTACAAGGAGGAGACGCACTCACTCTCCCCCGAGCAGCTGCTTCTCTCCTATCCGGATGATTATTACTCGACCCTGATAGGCGAGGAGAAGGTCGGTACGCATGGCACCTATGTGCTCAAGCTGACCCCGAAGTCAGATAACGCTTTCGCGACGGCGATGAAAGTATGGGTGAGCAAGGATTGGTTCATCCGAAAAGTCGAGATCACCGATATCAACGGAGCCGTCACAACCTATGTGATCGAGAAGATCAGCATCAATCAGAAACTGCCTGACACGAAATTCGTGTTCAAGGTGCCTGAGAAGGCTGAGGTGATCGATCTTCGCTGACATATCGGTTCCAGATGGCTGTTACTTGAGTCAGAACCACCGTTCACCAAAGCAGCAACTTTCGTCAGTCCTTCGTCGGCCGACGCCCTGTCGCATGTCATATATTTGACGCTCAAGAAAAATTTGCCTTCAAGTTCTTTAATAACAAGAGCTTGTTTATTGGCAGGATTATTGCATATTCGATAGGGCGATATAAATGCACCAAATCCTGGATGCAAATTGAATGAGCGGATATGAATTGGTTGATTGGTAAAGAGTCAGTTACTATATTACTGACTTCCATTTTCAGTTTTCGTCATACAGAGTCCATGGTAAACGCTACCTTTTCTTTATTCAAGTAAATCGGAGGTTCTAGGAAAAGAAGGAATCGAGAAATCACCAGACCAAACCACCAGGTTGTTTTTCGCGTCAACCCGTCAATCCCGACCACATTTTCAATTCACTAGGAGAATTTTCGAATGAAGAAAACCCTAACCTTTCTGTCCGTCTGCGCTCTCACGCTGATATTCGGTTTCAGCGCGAACGCTCAGATCCGTACAGTGACGGGCGACTTCTTCAACATCGTGCGCACCATCGATCAGACGGCAGACTCCGTGACCTTCGTCGCGGACACTCTGACGTTTGCCGATAGCGGTGGCGGTGTGGGCAATTTCAATCACAACGACTCCGTCGCTGTGTTCTTTGTCCAGAATCGCTTCAAAATCGTCAACAACATGCTCACGCAGACGTTGTTCGATTATATCCGTGTGCGCATTGCGACGACCAGCCAGAACCCTGTAGGTCCGCCGATGACACTGGCTCATCAGATCTACAACGGTGTTATCACGAACACCGCGTTGCCGCCTCAGAACGAGGCTGCGGCAGCTGGTCGCGACCTGGGCATCCGCCCGGTCTATCGCAGGGTTGATGATATTGCTTCGTCAAGTCCTTTCAATAGCGATCCGAATGCGATCCGCCAGTTCCTGACCTTCCAGGTATTGAACCCGACGGATGGTGGCGACGTCATTCAGATGCGCAACATCTTCTTCAAACCGAACATTAATAACCTGACTGGTCTGGCTGTTCCCCCGGATACAGCCAAGGACACGCTTCGTGCGTATCTGCTGGACGGCAGCAGCGGTAATCCGCTCTCCTACGGCAATGTCGTTCCGAGCAATGATCTGTGGTCTGGTGGCACTGATCTTGCGATCGTCCGACTGCTCCCCGGTACCGCTCGCATCCTCGTATGGGTGAACGATTCCGCGCAGGCAGTTGATGCTGGTGAATATATTGGTTCCTTTGGTGATTACTCTCGCGGTCGTTACTTCCTTGGTGACGATGGCCTGCCCTACGATGCGTTGAACGTCGCTCACACGTCGTTCCGTCCGGGCGCCACCCGTACCCTCGGTGCGACCGTTGTGCAGAACCCCGATTTTGGTATGATGATCGACGGTTTGCCGCCCGAGCGCAATCCGTTGCGTTACACCAATCTCTATCAGGCCCTGGCACCTGCCGCCTTCACCGAGGCTGGCTGGTATGCCGGGCTCAATCCGAACCCCGTCAACGGACTCATTCCGCCGTACCGGCCGCTTGAGTCCAACGTCGCGCACAATGACTATCAGCCGGGTCTTGTTTCCTCCGCGGTTGACACCCTGCGCATCCTCGATGCGTACGGCAACCGTTCATGGGAACGGATGACCCAGCCGACGCTGAAGGCGCTTGCGTACACGATCAACAACATCGCGCCGGAAGACCGTACGGTCTATCTGAAAGGCGTGAGTGCCGCTGACGATACGCTTCGCCAGTTCGGCCAGATCGTGTATCGCCGTCTTGCATACACGCATGCCGACGTCCGTGTCAACGCGGGCGGTGTTGAAGACTCCGTGCGTATCTATGCGTACGCTGACGTCCAGTACACCGATCCGGGAGGCATCTCCCGCACTATCGCAGCTGAGGGCGACACCTCCGGCGGTTTCCCGCGTTCCTATGTCGCCGGTATGATGAGCGGTGCCTATCGCCTCGAGGAAGCTCTCGTCGACGGTGGTGCCCGTAAAGACGGTCCCCTCTTCTACCCGGACGGCGATGCGATCAATCCCTTCGGCTATCGCATGCCGGTCGATCCTCTCGGCGTCAATTCCCTCCCGCCCACCGGTGTCAAGATCGTTGTGCGCCCGAACATTCCGCGCGCCATCGATATCAACCCGACGGACCAGTGGAAGGGTACCGCCGACAACAACTACCTCCGTGTTGACATCCTCATGGCCGACGGTTACGGCAACACCGTGGATGACAATGAGCGCTTCAAGTTCGAACTCTCGCCGTTCGGTCACCTGACCAATGGCCTGCAGTACCGTCTGAACGGTATCTTCGACTCGCTCATCAGCCCGGTTTCGCCGATCACGCTTGCCCCGGGGCACATCGATTCTGGCCGCGTGATGGTTGCCAACTCCAATATCGGACGCAACTACCGCGTGTTCAGCTCCGCTTCCGGAAGCAATCCCGTCGGTCCGTACCGCATTCGCGTTCGCGGTTCCTATGCGTTCAACGATCGCGGCAACGATGTCAATGATCCCAACAAACTCGATCTGACCCCCGGTGCAGGCTTCGCGCACTGGAACTTCATCCCGGACGGTTCGCCGAACAACAATTTCGGTGTCTGGTTCGGTCCCGGCACGGGATACAACGCCATGCTGGGTGCGAATATGGGCCAGACGACGACCATGGATTCCACGGACGTGGTCTGGGACGGCGTGAACTGGACGTACATTGCTGGTCGCCAGCCGCGTGTCGAGCTCGTGATCGGCCGTGACGAAGCTTTCGTTGTGGGTCGCGTCGGTAACTACCGCAACCCGATCTTCAACAAGCTGTACATTCGCGTCACCGATATCTTCAACAATCCGATGGATATCGCGCCGTACTTCTATCCGAACAACAACAAGGTGTTCGTCGAACTTCCCGACAACAAGCTGTACTATCCGCCGAGTACGGGAGCGAAGCGCTTCTACGCTTCGGTATCCGCGAACGTCGCTTTGAGCGGCGCCGGTGGTATCGATAATCCCGATCCCGTTGTTGATCCGGTATCGGGTCAGCTTCTCGAGGCCGAGCTTGTCAACGTTCCTGCCGGCACAGCACTTCCCGGCATTCTCGGCGACATCCCGACCTATGTTGATTACAATGCCGTGCGCTTCTTCATGCGCGCACCGCAGAATGTCACCAAGCTCAGCCTCTCCGGCACGGACGTGGTCCGTCTGCGCGCGCATCTGCGCGTGACGAGCATTCCGGGCGTCGGTGACTTCTCGATCCAGTCTGCCATCGGTGAAGTCAGCGTCATTCCTGACGTCGTCAGCACCGTCGAGGTCTTCAAGTCCACCGGCAAGCCCGGCGGCGCGACAGTTCCTCTCGGCAACTGGGGCCCGGGTACCGTGGCCGATCGCACGGCCGCTCTGTTCCCGACCGGCACTCCGCAGGATGCTGCAGAGTCGCAGGAGTTCTACAAGGGGTACTTCTTCCGTTCGACCATGGGCACGGGTACCGGTGCAGCGCCTTCGACAGCACCCGACTTCCCGAGCGTGTTCGAGCCGATGGGTTACTCCGATCAGGGTATCGGCAGCTTCCAGGCTAGCGAGTCCGATCTTGATCATGATGCCACCTGCCCGATCCCGATGGACACCATCGTGGTATCGGAGCATAACAAGCAGCTCCGTCTCGTGGCGCGTCTCCTCGACCGCTTCCAGAACCCTGTCGGTGGCCGTCTGGTCAAGTTCTTCGTCGAAAGCGAGACCCTGCCCATCACCCCGCCGAAGACCCAGCTCCAGAGCACGACCCAGCGCGGCGGCTTTGGCGAGTTCGGTCAGGTATTCATCACGGATGACACCCTGAAGCGCACCACCATTGGTGATACCGCTCAGGCTGGTTGGGTCACCTCGTACTTCGTCTCCGGCCGCGTTGGCTGGCAGATCGTGCGTGTTGCCATGACGCCGGATACCATGGCGTTTGACATCAGCGATCAGGGCCGCAACCTCGGCGAGGGTACTCCGGTTGGCGAGACCAAGCGTGGATTCGCACCGCGCGTGATCATCCCGATCTATCAGAAGTCCGACACCACGGTCCGCGTGGAGATCTTCCCGTACACCGCTGCGGCGACCTCCCCGATTCCGCTCCCTGTCGACCTCGTCAAGCTGCAGGTCCTCGAGCACCATTCGATCTATATCGATGCCGGTGCCTCGATCGCGGAGATCAATACCTACGCTCCGAAGTTCTTCGCATACTCGGCCAACCCGCTTGCGCAGGAAGACCGTGCGACGCACTACAACCGCGTAGCCAACACCAACATCCGTCCGTACATCGTCGATACACTCAACATGGCGAATTCGGATCCGTTGGATGTCAATTCCATCACCGCCGGCCGTATCGTGACGCTTCTCGCGCGCGAGTATGACCGCTTCGGTAACCTGGTCGATAATTTCACCGAATTCGAAGACACCGCACGCGTACGTTTCCGTATGTGGGGTGCGAATTTTGGCTCCGGGCCCTACGGCGGTGCTGGTACTATCGTACCTGCACAGAACTGGACTCGTGACGAGTTCGGTCCCATGCGCAAGGCGCGCTACCGCCACACCAAGGTCGGTACCCTCGTTGCTGGTGTGCACATCAACCAGACCTCGTTCTTCACCGCACTCGAGTATCCGACACCCAAGCTCGCGAACACAACCGCGTACTTCGAGGCCACTGCCACGGCGGTTCTGCCTGGCCAGGGTCCCGTGAACATCCATCGCGATACGGTGAAGGTTGTCTCGGTTATGAAGAACCCGACCCGTTTCGACATCCTCCGCGCCGGTCAAGAATTTGCCGCGCTCGGACCGGGCACTGCTCCTGTCGGTCAAGTCGAACTCGACGGTCCGCCCGAGCTCCGCACGTTCAAGGTTCCGGCTGTGGTCAACATTTCGATCCCGCCGGGCGGCGATGTCAATCAACATGGTCTGACCGATCAGGGTGTGGATAACATCCTCCTCTCTCAGGTCTACAAGCGCAACATCAGCCCGCACCCCGTCGGCAAGTACGAAGTCGTCAACGAAGACAACGTGCCTCTCGACAAGGACGGCGATGCTCTGTATCTGCCGAATGGCGATGTGAACCCTGATTTCGAGCGCGATCCGTACTCGGGCCTCCCGGTGTATGTCAAGCTCGATGCCTACAACAACCTCAACCCGCAGACGTCCCCGAACGATCGTTACAACGACCTGAACAATGACGCTGGAATTTACACCGTGCCGTCAGGTGCTCGTCGTGACGGAACGATCTTCGATATCACCATCGCTGGTGGCGGTGACGGTATCGGTACCAGCGGTATCGGCCAGAACTGGGATCCCGCGTTGCCAACGAAGGACGATCGTCGTCCGGTGCTGCTCCGCGTCACCCCGATCTGGGAAAACGATCCGCCGACTGGTGGCAATGCACTCGTCATTCCCGGTCAGCAGAGGACCTACGGTCGTCTGTATGCAGATACGATCTACACGTACGTCGGTACAACTTCCGCCCTGAAAGCCGCGGCGACGCGCGCTGAATTCATGGGTACCCGTACCGATTTCGGCAACCCGGGCTTCTACAAGCTTACGGGCGAAGGCGATCGCATCACACGTATCGGTGTGAGCGCATGGCAGCCGAGTGATTACCTCCGCGCCGGTCTGCCGCACCGTGGCAACCCGTTGCCCGCCCTCAACTCGTTCCGCACCCGCTTCGCGGTCGGCATGAACGGTGGAAGCGATGCAACTGGTCTCGTCTTCGGTGACTTCAACCGTCGCACCGCGCTCCTGGGCAGCGCATTCGGTCGTGACGCCGGTGGCTTCGCTCCTGGTGCGTTCCTCCGCGTCGTTGACTCCACTGCCGAGCAGGTCATCGATCTCCGCGTTGTCGCGCCGGATCTGACCGATATGGCCGGCAATGTCGTCGACGATACGCTGAGCTACGATCAGGCCAAGGCGACCATCGTTCGCCGTGCCAACCGTCTCGATGATCTCAACCCCCTGTTCCACCTTGATGACACGTACTTCGACATCAACGTGCTCGACATCCAGGGTCCGAACATGACGGTCAACCGCATTGGCGAACTTCCGATGCAGCGTGTCAACCGTTCAACCCATGGTCTGATGGCTGCCGCGGTCCGCCAGTTCTTCGGCACCGCCCGCACCAACCGCCTGCGTCACACCTTCGTGGTCGTGCCGTATCGCATTGCCTTTACGTCCATCTTCCCGAGCAGCTACGACATCACTGCCAACACGTTTGACAAGTCGACGCTGCCGGTCGGTATCCTCCCGGTCCAGGCCGACATCGATACGCTGCCTCGCGTCAGCCCGATGTTCTACCCGGATCCGTACGGCACGCCGATCAATCAGTTCGAAATCTTCTCGCGTATCTACGGTCAGATCCGTCACGGTGCGACCGTCGATCAGATTCCGAACAATGCCAGTACGCCGTACGCACGTCCTGACACCATCTTCCGCGATCAGTGGTACACCTACGCAGTCACCCCGTATGACCGCTATGGCAACCAGAACATGCGCGATACGATGTATGTCAACCTTGGTACCCGTCACACGACGTGGGAATTCACCAATATCAGCGCCATGGGTGCTTCCGGCAACCTTGAAATTCAGGGTGGCGGACGCTACTTCCAGGCGAAACCCGTTGGCTTCCCGCAGAACAATCAGCTTCGTCAGGATTCTCTTATCCTGTACAACCTGTCGCTGGTCGGCGCAGGCAACCGTAACGACTTCGTCGGTATGAAACCCGATGACAAGCGTCTCGGTGATGTCGTCGGTGACCGCGCAGGAGAAGCTCTCCGTGATGGTATCCTTCCGGCGAACGCGATCGCGATCCGTCCGGTTGCGATCAAGATGCCGTATGCTCCCGCTGGCTTCGTTCTGAGCACGCCGGCCCTCGGAAACACTTCGCTGTTCCGCATGGACCACACCGGCAACTGCCTCGACACAGCTGGCGTCGCTTACGACGGCTTGACCAAGGACTTCCTGCGTCTGAACTGGCAGCCTTCGCGCTATGCCGATCCGACCTACAACAATGCCAACGATACCATCCGCTACGAGTGGTATGGAATCATCGACAGCGTCGGCCTTGATGGCACCCGCCATAGCCGTACCATCAGCGTCCTCGCGGACAATGAAGGCAAGAGCCCGTCGCTCACGCTGAGCGGTGACAAGGTTCGCGAACTGCTCTTCCGTCCGAACATGCTTCCGCAGACAAACCAGGATTCCGTGGTGATGCGCGTGAAGTGGTTCGTTCGTGCATTCAGCAAGATCGCAGGCCTCGAGACCTACTCGGATACGGCTGGCGTCACCGTGCGCAACAACCCGCTGCCGACCGAGCCGCTGGTGATCTCCATCAATCGTCTCCCGGACAACCCGCCGACGGCCGTACAGCCGCCGAACGGTGGTACGGAATACGTCGATGGCACCACGCCGCTTACCGTGCTGTGGAGTGCTGCAAGCGATATCAACAACCGTAAGGGCGACGTCATCGACGGTTTCCTCACCGCCGGCGATCCTGGTCCCTTCATGGTTTACAATGCGACCTCCCGTATCTGGGAACTGGATCCCACTCGCACGATCGATACCCTCAGCTACATGTGGGTCGGTCGCGTAGTCTCCAAATTCCCGGCTGACAAGGGTGCCGATGTCGGCTCCACGCTCGTTATCGATGCTGGTTCCTCCACCGGTATTCAGGTACCGACTTCTGATCTCGATCAGCTCTTCGGCGGATTCTCCTCCGATCCGACGAGCACGAGTGCCGATTCCATCAAGATCGAGTGGTTCGTCTACACCAAGGACTTCAATGTCAACGACGATCGTCCGCTTGAGCAGGTAGAATTCCCGTTTGTTCCGGGCTTCTACACTGATCCTGCGCTGGCGCTCAACGGTGACACGAGTCGTTGGAGCCCGACGAGCTGCCAGCCGCACTGGATCGTCAGCGGTCCGTTCCGTCTTGCGCTTACCAAGCTCAAGGGCGGCGGCGTTGAGATTTCCCCGATGGCTGGTGATCCCGAAATCAACGCCCTCGTTGGCGAAGAGATCTGCTTCACTCTGACCGCTCGCGACGAAAATGGCAACATCATTCGTGACTGGGATAGCCCGAGCAAGAACAATCCGAATACGACGCTCAAGCTCAATGGTTCGACCGCGAATACGGATACGAGCCAGGCCAGCTGGAACAGCGATCCGGACGGTTACACCTGGGCCCTCATCACGCAGGATGGCGTTGCTCTTGCAACCACCGGTGTGCCTGACGAATGGTCCATCCCCGCTTCCGCTTTCAAGGACGGTATCGCAATCGTGTGCCTCGTCCATACGAAGGCTGAGCGCGGCGTGACCATCGAAGTGTCGCCGGTTGTGGCAAACCTCAACCAGACGTCCGCGACGATGAACTTCGGCGCCGATGAAATCACGAACTACCTCGTCGACATTACCGGCGCAACCGGCAATCCCGACGAAGTCTATCTCCTCCGTCGTTATGAATTGGTGGTGTCGCCGCGTGACCGTTATCTGAACGTCGTTTCCGACCGGACGATCCGCACGCGCTTCACGGCCCGCTTCCCGGGTGAGTTCGATCAGAACCAGCCCGGTCTCTCCGACATCTTCGCAGGTGAGGTGTTCATCAAGGGTACGACCAACTACTTCCTGGCGTCCCGTATCCGCCGCATCGATTCGAAGAACGAAGAGCGTCAGTGGGTCGAGGCATATGCCTCCATCGACAACCTGATCAACGGACGTACCGATCCGTACCAGATTCTTGACCACGCTCCGAATCCCTTCGCACTTCAGACTCCGCTCGATCAGACCGAGCTGAAGCTGATGAAAGCGACCGATCCGGCGCAGTTCATGTGGGTCAAGGCTGCACCGCAGGATCCGTACACCAATATCCAGATCTCTCGCTTTGATCCGGCAGTGTTCTCCGACGAAGTCCGTTACAAGATTCGCTTCCTCGATGACATAAGCCTAACCCGCGCCGTCGAGTTCGATTCTGACAACAACGGTAAGTTCGAGACGTTCACGAGCAATCATGGACAGCTCGCCGGAATCATCGACCAGATTTCTGGTCTGCCGACGACGAAGTCTCAGGACGTCGTGTGGTACGTTGAGGCGACTGACGGTCTCTATGTGACCGAGTCCACGCCGCCGAACAACGATCCGCAGAGCCGCCCGGGCTATCGCCTGAAGCTGACGAAGGATGGTATCCTCGGTATCAGTGATGTCGCTCCTGCAGCATTCGCACTGAGCCAGAACTATCCGAATCCGTTCAATCCGTCGACCATGATCAGCTACGCGCTGCCGAAGTCCACCCAGGTTTCCGTGGTTGTCTATGACCTCCTCGGCAACAAGGTGAAGACGCTCGTCAACGAATCCGCTGATGCTGGTACGTACGACATTGTCTGGAACGCCACCAACGATCTCGGTATGCAGGTGCCCTCGGGTAACTACATCCTGAAGATGGTTGCCGGCGACTTCACGCAGACTCGTAAGATGACCCTGCTGAAGTAATCGGATAGGAGAGGACACTCTCCGAACGACCGTGCGTCCCGCCCTTTCGGGCGGGACGCATTTTTTTTTGCCCGGACTCTCGTATATTTCCGGACATGACTATCGTCGATGAATATCTTTCGGAATCCGATCTGGCAATCGCGCTGATCAACATTCCCTCCGTCACGGGATCCGAGATGCAGGTGCTCGAATTCATCGAACGCCAGCTTTCGCAGATGGGCCTGAGCACGGATAGACAGCACGTCGAGGAAGGACGGTGGAACATCTTCGCAGGCTGGAGCGAGCATGTCGACATAGCCTTCTGTACGCATGTGGATACTGTCCCTCCGTTCTTCCCGGCACGTCTCGAGGGCGACAGGCTGTATGGACGGGGTGCATGTGATACCAAGGGGATCATCGCCGCCATGCTGAGTGCCGGCCGGAGATTGATTGCGGAAGGTGATGCTCCCGCATTTCTCTTTCTCGTCGGGGAAGAGACGGACAGCATCGGAGCGAAGCAGGCTGCACAATCGAACAGAGCGGCGGAACATATCATTGTCGGAGAACCGACCGACAATGCGCTGGCGACCGGGCACAAGGGCGTGGTGAGCTATACCCTGACGACGGAGGGAGTCGTCGCGCACAGCGCCTATCCGGAACGTGGACGTTCAGCGATTCATCTGCTGCTCGATATTCTCGATGAAATCCGGGCGATCGTCTGGGAACCGCACCCGGTCCTGGGTGAGCCGACGCTGAACATCGGAATGATTCGTGGCGGAGTGGCGATGAATACTCTCGCTCCCGAAGCCTCTGCAACGCTGATGCATCGCATCGTGAATGAGCCCGAGGCTGTGAGCAATCGTGTGCTGGAAATCGTCGGGGATCGTGCCATGATTGATTTCCACTCGCAATCGCGTCCACAGATCCTGACGAAGATCGATGGATTCCCCTGCAAGCCTGTCTCATTCGGAACCGATATTCCCTACCTCGACGCGATGGGAAAGTGCCTGCTCCTTGGTCCCGGTTCCATTCATGACGCACACACCGAGACGGAGAGTATTTCCCTGACAGAGATGAGCGATGCGACCGATCTCTATGTGCGGCTGTTCCATTCCCTGAGGCATATATGAAAAAAAATCCCCGCATTGCGCTCATAGGGTACGGCCGGATGGGGCAGGAGCTTCATCGGCGTATCGCGGACCGCGGCTGGCCGGAACCCTGCATCGTTGATCCGCTGAAGGCGCATGTGTATGAAAGCATCGATGATCTCGTCGGCCGGGGAGTGGATGTCTGCGTCGAGTTCAGCGTTCCGAATGTTGCGGTGCAGAACATTTTAGCCTGCGTGCGCGGAGGCCTCCCCGTAGTGAGCGGTACGACGGGGTGGGACAATGATCTCGCCGTCGTCGCCGACGCCGTGCGCGAGTCGAACGCCGCGTGTATTCACGCAAGTAATTTTTCCATCGGCGTGTATCTTTTCCGGCGAATCGCGATCTACGCCGCTGGTCTTCTTCGCGATTTCCCGCAATACGATTTCGCATTGCATGAAGTGCATCACGCGGCGAAACTCGATTCCCCCAGCGGAACCGCTCTGGCGCTCGCCCGCGGCATCCTGGATGCGTATCCAGGCAAGCATGCGATCGAGACATCCATTCCAGAGCACGGGGGGCAGCAGGAGTCCCTCCACATCAGTTCCTTGCGGGTAGGTCACGTGTTCGGTGAACACCACATGCTCATCGACAGTGAAGCCGACAGCATGGAACTGATTCATCGCGCGAAAGGGCGGCGGGGTATGGCCGAGGGAGCACTTCTCGCGGCGCAGTGGATTTGCGATAAACACGGCATGTTTACGTTGGAGGATTTGATTCATGACATTACCAAGACTTAGCGGAGTCGGAACCGCGCTCATCACTCCGTTCGACGCCAACGGAAATGTCGATCTCGCGGCTGTGCGCACTCTTGCGCAGCGGCAGATCGAGAACGGCGTCGATATGCTCGTGCCCTGCGGCACCACCGGGGAAGCGGTGACGCTGGAGGAATCCGAATATCGGCAGGTTGTCGAAACCGTCGTGGAGACCGCCGATGGCCGTGTACCGGTTATCGCCGGTGCCGGATCGAATTCAACCTCCAGGACGATCGCGAACGCCAGGTTCGCCGCGGCGCTTGGCGTCGACGCGGTGCTGGTCGTGGGACCCTATTACAATAAACCGACGCAGGAAGGATATTTCCAGCATTTCCGGGCAGTCGCCGAGGCCATTGACTGCGGTGTCGTCATGTACAATGTCCCCGGGCGCACCAGCGGGAATATTTCCGCGGAAACCCAGCTGCGGATCGCCGAGATCGAAAATGTCATCGCGACGAAGGAATCAAGTGCGAACTTCAATCAGATCTACGAAATCGTGCGCGGACGACCCGAGGGCTTCAGCGTGCTTTCGGGCGACGACGAGCTCGCGCTCGCGCAGCTTGCGATCGGCATCGACGGTGTGATCTCGGTCGCATCGAACGAGGTTCCCGGCGAATTCACCAGGATGGTACACCTCGCGCTGGAAGGCGATTTCACAGGGGCGAGAGAGATCCACTATCGGCTGGCCGATCTGCTCAGCGGGAATTTCATAGAATCGAATCCGATTCCCGTAAAAACGAGTCTGGCCATGATGGGTCTGATCGAGGAGCGTTTTCGACTCCCTCTGGTGCCCATGCAGGAGTCGAATCGTGCGAGGCTCGAGAAGATTCTTCGTTCCCTGGATCTGCTTCGAACGTAATGGATGCCGTAATTCCACCGCGCCTGCGCGATGGGGATATGATCGGTCTTATCGCCCCATCGAGCCCGCCGACAGATGACGCGCTCATCATGCGCGGTATCGCCGCGCTGTTGGAGAGGGGGCACTACGCTCGCCTCGGATGGAGCGTCGGCGCGCGTGACGGATACCTCTCCGGCTCGGATCAGCTGCGGGCGTCGGACATCATGGAGATGTTCGAGGATGATCGAGTCCACGCGATCTTCTGTACGCGAGGGGGATACGGGGCGGCACGTCTTCTCGACAGGCTTGATTATGCACGAATCCGCAAAAAGCCGAAGATCCTTGTCGGTTTCAGTGATATCACCGCCCTATCGCTTGCACTGTTCGCGAAAGCGCGGATCGTGACATTCGCTGGCCCCATGGTGGCCGCCGAATTCGCCTCGGGGATCGAGCCAGCGGCTTCCGCGGCACTCTGGAGCATGCTGCGTGTCCGTCGCAGGTCACAGCCGCTGCCTGAGTGCGGTGCGGTGAAAATCATGCGTTCGGGCATCTCCGAAGGGAGGCTGCTCGGAGGAAATCTCACTGTGCTGAGTTCATTGGTGGGCACCCCATGGCTCCCGGATTTTCGTGACGCGATCCTTTTTCTCGAGGATGTCGGGGAGTCGGTCTACCGGATCGACCGCATGCTTCTCCAGCTGAAGCACGCCGGCCTGCTGCGAAAAATCGCGGGGGTGCTGCTCGGCAGCTTCACTGCGCTTCCGGATGACGGCGGCGGACGTGATCTGGAACGCGTGCTGAACGAGTATTTCCTGCCGCTCGACATCCCCGTGATGACCGGAATCCCCTTCGGTCACATTCCGATGAAAATCACTCTCCCCATCGGGGCAACCGTACGTATGGATACGCATCGAAAGCGTATTACCGTACTCCACGCAGTCGTCGCCTGAGCCGCTCGCCCCGCATCGTACCAACCAATGCCCATGCTCGAGCACCGGCCGGGCAAACGCCTCAGCGGGTGCCGCGTGTTTCCACTTCAGGAGACTGTGGAAAAGTACGGAACGAATGATCGTTCTCGAGCAGCAACCATGAGGGATTTGTTCCGTATGATGAAACGATGCGATCGAATTCGACGTTGTCGAAAGGGCGGCGATCAGTGGAGACGGAGCGTCGCGGGACGTTCTTCCCGGCATAAGAACAGAGTGATTTCAAGGGAAACTTGAGAGCGAGATGTGCGGATCGGTTAACGGACGAATGAGAACAATCCTCCTCCTCGTGCTGCTCAGCATTGCACCGAGCATGTGCCCCGCTGTGTCGCGCGGCGGCTCCGACGAAGAACTCTCGGACAATGCGACGATCAGCGGATATATTCGCGACAAGGAGTCGGGGGAAACGCTGGTCGGTGCGACTGTACAGTTGACACAGACGAAACAGGGCACGGTGTCCAACAAAAGCGGGTACTATGCGCTCTCGGAAATACAGCCCGGAACCTATACCGTGGTTTTCAGTTTTCTGGGCTACGAGAGACGGGAGATGACAGTTGAGCTGAAGAAGCGGGAGTCGCGCCGCATCGACATCGAGCTCGCGACGGAAGCGCTGCAGCTCGAAGAGGTCGTGGTGGAGAGCAACCGCATCGATGACAAGCGCCAGATTTCCATCAGCCGCGTGAACATCCCCATTCGTCATATAAACAAACTCAGAGTCGGCGGCGAGGCGGATGTATTCCGCGCGCTTCAGTTTCTGCCGGGCGTCCTGGCGTCTTCGCAGATCTCGAGCGGCCTGTACATACGTGGGGGATCGCCGGATCAGACACTGGTGCTCCTCGATGGTTCCGCAGTGTACAATCCCACACATCTGTTCGGATTCTTCTCGACATTCAATCCTGATGCGGTCAAGGATCTGGATTTGATCAAGGGCGGCTATCCCGCGGAATACGGCGGGCGGCTGTCGGCGGTACTGGACCTCGTGCAGAAGGACGGCAATCGGAAAGAGTTCGGCGGTGTCGCCTCCCTCGGATTGATCTCCTCCCGGCTTTCAGCGGAGGGTCCGGTCGGCGATGGAGCGTGGTTCCTCGGTTTTCGACGGACCTACATCGACATGATCACGGCCCTCCTGGAGTCGGACGAGGATCCTCTGCCGGACTACTACTTCTATGATGTGAACGGCAAGATTTCACAGGATTTCGGTAATTCGGATAAAATTTTCCTTTCTGGTTTTATCTCGGATGACGCGCTCGAGTTCGACAACCGGGCGGGTTTCAACGGGCGGATCGGGATCGGGAACCGGACGGTCTCGACACGGTGGACGCACCTGTTCGGCGATAATCTGTTCTCTGTTTTCAATCTCAGCTGGTCGCGGTACCGCAATTCGTTCAATACGACCAACTCCGGTTTCGAGAGCGAAGTCGAGAATACGATCCAGGACTTCACGCTCAAGGGCAATCTTGAATGGTTTGTTTCGAGCGATTGGACGGTGAAAGGCGGCATCGAACTCAACCGGTACTTGCTCAATTATCTCCAGAATTTCACTGGCGATGCGGATTCATCGTCCGCTTCGGGTGATGGGAGTGCGGTATTGAATATCGATGCCATGGATCACACTGCCTCGGCCTTCGTGCAGTCGAATTACCAGTTCTCCAACCTCTTCTCCCTGCAGACCGGCCTGCGTGTCAACATGTATGACATGCGCGGATTGGTGAAAATCGATCCCCGTATCGCCGCGCGCTACCAGGCGCAGGACTTCATCGCCGTGAAGGCCGCGTTCGGAGTGTACCATCAGTACTTCCGCCTGGCCTCGCTTCCGGACTTCAGCTTCTTTGATACATGGCTGCCCACTGATTCGACGGTCGATCCAAGTCATGCCATCCACTATGTACTGGGTGTGGAGACGCAGCCATACAAGGACTTTGATTTGAACATCGATATCTATTACAAGGATTTGGCGCATGTCAGTGAATTGAACCAGTATCAGACCCGCGGAACGAAGGTGAAGGATTTTTTCTATGACGGGAAGGGCGAGGCCTACGGAATCGAACTGTTCCTCCAGAAAAAGAGCGGTCGATTCTCCGGCTGGGCCGGATATGCTCTTGGATGGATCAATACGGAATTCGCGGAGCTGAACGGCGGAGAGAGATTCAGGCCAAAATGGGATCGTCGGCATGATTTGAAAATTGTGGCGCAGTACAAGATCAGCGACTCCTGGGATCTCGCCGCGTCATTCACGCTGCAGTCCGGACAGTCGTATACCGGACAGACATCGCGCCTGGAGACGCGACTCCCGGGCAGTGAGAGCGGCAAGAGCATCAATATCCCCGCCGACCGTTACGGTCTCCGGCTTCCCGCGTCGCATCAACTCAATTTGAGTGCGAATTATCACACGACGCTGTTCGGTCTGCCCGCGAGCCTGATGATCGACATTTACAATGTCTATTCCCGGCGGGATATCTGGTTTCGCTATTATGATTCAAGGGGTGAGATCACGAAAGTCGAAGATGTGCTCCTCCTTCCGATTCTCCCAAGCGTGGCGCTCGAAGTGAAGTTCTAGAACGGTGACTGACATGATTCAATTCTGCAGTGCGCGTACATTCATCAATCCAGTCAATGCGGTCATCATCGTGTTGATGGTGATTTCTTTATCGGCATGCGAGGATCAGCCTCCCACCGACTATATCCCGCGACCCTTCCTCCAGGCATATCTTCTCGTGGGAGAGCCACTCGATGATGTTGTCGTTGCGGTCTCACAGCCCCTGACGGAGCCATTCGATTATTCGCGCATGATGGTGGCTGATGCGGAAGTGATCGTCAGTGCGAACGGTGTGGACTATCCGCTGACATACACGGAACAGGACGGCGTGGGGCGCTATCGCTTTCTGGATACGACGTACACGGTGCAGCCCGAAACACGGTACGGCATACGTGTGCGGATGTCCGATGGAAGCGTCATGAGCGCGGAAACGACGACGCCGCAGCGGATCGAGTGGATCAAGCCGCCTCGCGCCATACTGCAGTATCCACAGGATACAACCATCCTGATCAGCCCGGATTCCCTTCGCATTTCCTGGACAGCCGGAAACACGCCAGAGTATATGATTCGAGTGAAAGTACTGGACACACTCGGGTACGGGACGTACCTGAGCCCGCCCTCCGGTGAAATCAATGGTCGCACCAACAATCTGCCCTTCGAGGACCCCGAATCTCCGACTTTCTACACGAGCACACGCTGGGGATTCGTCCAGACCAGCCAGGCGCCGACGGTGTGGGCCGCGTTCCGCTGGTACGGGCGCAATGAAGTTGCCGTTCTTGCGGCGGACAAGGCCTTGCTGGATTGGTTCAAGTCAACGCAATGGGGAGGGCCATCTGTGGAATACAGGCCTGAGTACAGCAACGTCAGAGGCGGGATCGGGGTTTTCGGATCCGCTTCGGTGATTATCCGGGAAGTGTTCGTGCTCAAGAGGTAGATGGCACGGGAGTATGGAGAGCGGGAATTCCAATCATTTTGCGTACATTAGGGCACGGATTGCTTATATTGAATGGTACGCTGTACTCAGGTAAGGAACTGTGTCATGAACATCATCCGCTACGCGATCCGGAAAGACGATCTGCACAATCTTCTGCGTACGATTGGAGTGCTTCAGCCGACAGAACGACTTCTCGCGGTGAACAACGTGGATCTCGGAGATCCCTCCCATGATGCCGTCATCGTAACAGTCAGTGCTGGCGGTTTGCACAGCAAGCCGGAGGACCTCAAATCGTGGACGGACAAGGAGCTCCAGGAGCGGTTTGTTGAACTCAGTATCCTGGAGGATGCGGCGACTCGGCAGCTGCGCATGCTCGTCGAAGAGATGAGCCGGCTTCGGCAGGAACGGAACGACCGTTCGATGGACGCCGAACTGACATCCGACAGGATTCCCGGTGCCGTGGAGATGAACATACAGGAGCAGATCCGGATCCTTTTAAGCGATCAGGCCAGTGATCACCGGTCGCACGACGTCTGATGTGCCTGAAGGCGTTGAAGGAGAGGCGATGAGCCCAATTATTTGTTCGAAGTACTTGCATGTTTCCATTCTGCACGCTTTTTTTGTATGTACTCCACGAATTGGCAGCATCACACTCGGACACGGATACCGACAGCGTCAGCATCCCACGTCCCGAGACGAGTGTCGCTGTGCAGCGTGAAGGATTACTTGCCGTTGAGCTTCGTCATTGAGAGAGTCGAGTTCTATTATCATCAAGGAGCAATCATGCTACGAGTAACATCGATCATGGTGGCGGTTTTCCTGTTCTGCGGGGTAAGCCTGGCCCAGGAGCAGCGGGAAAGAAAAGAAGACCGTTCCTATGACGCCGATTATTCTCGACCCCAGACTCTGGGATTAGGAGCGGCGTTGTCGCTTAACCGTTTCGCCGGGGACTTACAGGACGGATCGAATTTCCCCGGGGCCGAGACTGATTGGGGTATTGGTGGAAATATCCATCTCCTGTGGCGCTTTGCGGATGCCGGCGATTTTGCGACGCTGCATCTCCTCGGCCGCGTGGCGTATTCGCCGGTGTCTTCATCATTTTCCGGCAGGAG